>JAZQRF010000202.1:0-38377 GCA_045629485.1 Pelobium sp.
CATGGATTTAATTGCTGCTCTGGCATGACCAGGAGTTTCAATTTCAGGGATGACTTTTATATGTCTTGCTTTAGCAAAAGCTAAAATTTCTTTAAAATCGTTAATGGTGTAATAACCTGAACCCGTTCTATTTTGCGCATCTGGACCAGATCCGTACGCGGGATATAGCCTGTCATTTTTTAAAGAGAAGCCTCTTTTTGCACCAATATCTGTTAATTCTGGTAGGCCTGGAATTTCTAATCTCCATCCCTCATCATCAGTTAAATGAAAATGAAGAGTGTTGATTTTATAAAGAGCCATTAGGTCTAAAGTTTTTAAAACTTCGGATTTTGGAATGAAATTTCTTGCCGGATCTAATAATAAAGCTCTGTGGCCAAATCTTGCCGAATCCAATACACTAACAGATTGTACACTTAGTTGCTTTTTTGAAGAATTATAGTGTACGGGGTCGATTAATGTTTTTAATGACTGAATGCCGTAAAAGATGTTTTTATTATCTGCTGCGGCAATGGTAATGTTATTTTTAGAAACTTCTAAAGTATAACTGTTGCTAAGTTTTGAATCCTTTTTAAGAATAATTGTATTCTTCTTTAAAGATGATTGATTAGTAATCTTAAGGTTTTTAGCTAGTAACTTTAATAAGTCCTTTTGTAGAAGAAGGGCTTCATTTTTAAAATCGTCATTAGAAGCAATTATTGTTTTTTCGCCAATATTAAAGTATCCCTCATTTTCTTTATAGCTAACCGGTGTTGGAAAAATTTTCACCAGCTTTTCTTTTGGAATATCTTTTATCTCCAGGTTTTTTATGAAAGATTTTTGAGCAACTTTTTGATCTATAGTGTCTGGGATACTATTTAAATCTTTTAATGGATAGCCGGTGGCAGGAGCATTATTTAATGCAATAAAAAAGCCTACAGGTAATTCGTTATACTTTTTAATTGTGGTATTAAATGTTATTCTTTTACTCCCTTTAGCGGGTAAAGACTTGAAATTATCTGTTGGGGATAAGTAATGGAGATCTCCATTTATTTGTTTAATATCAAACGTTTGATCGTTATTTTGAGTGATTTTTGGTAAGCGTATAGAGTTTAGATAGATTCCCCAGTTTTTATGGTTAATCTCTTCTCCATTATTAATTATTTCGAGTTTTACAGATTTTGGATTGGCTGTATGGTCAATAATCCATTTGTAGGCTAAGTCTGGTTTTTGTGCAAAAACATTTTGCGCTAAAACAAATACAAATAAAATAGCCCCTAATGTTAATTTTGTTTTCATGATGCAAATATATCTGCACCATTATGGCTTAATTTTCCAATAGTCCTGATTAGTTGTAATTCTATTATTAAACCGTTTATTTTTTTTTGATAGTTCTTTTATTTTGGAGATGTATTCTTTTGGTGTGAGGTTATACTTTTTGGTAAAACTTTTAGAGAAATAAGATGGAGTAGCAAAACCGACTTCATAAGCTATTTGGCTCATATTCAGTTTGCCATCCTGAAATAATTGTAATGCTTTTTTTAATCTTATATTTTTTATAAAATCATGTACACCAATACCAGTAAGAGTTTTAAATTTAGCGTATAACACTGTTCTGCTCATAGAAGTAACATCACAAATTTTCTTGTAGTCTAAATCTGTGTCGGCTATGTTTTCTTCTACAAATTTGCTTACAGTTTCTAAAAACTCTTCATCTAATTTATTATAGTTAACTCCTTCCGGTAGAATAGTTTCTGATGTAGCAAATTTACTTTTAATGCTTTCTTGCTTTAAAATCAGATTAAGCAATACACTAAATAATATTCTTTGATTTATAGGCTTTGGTAAAAAGGTGTCTGCTCCGGCTTCGTAAGCAGCAAGTTGTCCATTATCATCTGAATTGCTTGATAATAAGACTACAGGAATATGACTGGTATTTTTATCACTCTTAATTTGTTCGCAAAATTGCAATCCATTCAGTACAGGCATAATCATATCTGTAATAATGATATCTGGTTGATTTTCTTTTGCAAGAATTAACGCGTCTCTTCCATTGGTGGCTTCAAAAATTTCAAAAGTACCGGATAGGATTAACTTTAAAAAGTTTCTTAACTCCGCATTGTCATCAACAATTAAAACTCTTTTTCCTTTTAATTTATTGATATCTGAATCGCTAAAAGAGATTTTATCCGCTTTAAATTCATAACTGATAGTATGAGCGCTTTCTTTAACATCTGATTTAGGAAGAGTTATCGTGAAAGTAGAGCCTTCGTTTAACTCGCTTTCTATTTTAAGCGTTCCTTTATTAATATCGATAAATTCTTGTACTAAGTGTAAACCTAGTCTTGTCCCTGTTTCTCCTAAAGTTCCATAAGAAATAGAGGTGTTTTTGAGATTCTGAATTTCTTCTAGTTGTTCTTTAGAAATTCCAATGCCATTATCAGTAACCATTAGTGCAATTTTTGACTGATTGTCCTGGGAAGCAATAGTAATAGTGCCATTAGGATTAGTGAATTTTATGGCATTGCTCAGTATATTTCTAATAATAGTATCTACCATATATTTATCTGCATTTACATGATGACCGCTATTAATGTTCACCAGGCAGTTAATGTTTTTATTATTAAGTTGCGGTTCAACAAGAAAGACATTTTTCATCACTATTTCATGCAAATTAAGAGATGACGGATTGTAAGATATATTCTGAGATTGTGTTCTTGTCCAGTCTAAAAGATTAGTAATTAGGGTGTTTATAGAGGAAGAAGAACTATTTATATCTTTAATGTAATTATGAATTTCGGGGTTGGATAAATTAGGTAACTTCTTATTAAGCATATCTATAATGCCTGATAATGCAGCCATTGGATTTTTTAAATCGTGAGCAATAATAGAAAAAAGCTTGTCTTTGGTTTTGTTACTGTCTTCCAGTTCTTTTACTGTATTTTCTAATTGCTGCTTTTGAATAATAATATGCTTCTGTTGTTCAAGTATCTTTTCGGTTTTCCTATTAATCTCTTTGTTTGATTCTTCTAAGGAAATATTTTGAATCTGTATTTTTTCGTTACTTTCTAATAAAAAGGAATTGGCCTCAGAAAGTTCATGTGTTCTAACCGCAACTTGATGGCGTAATAAATAGTTTCTCTTTTTAATTGTTGCCAACCTTAAATAAAAGATAGCTAAAATTATTGCTATAATTAAAATGGCTTCAATAAGATAAAACCACCACGTTTTCCAGAAAGGAGGTGTAATAATAAGTTTGATTTCTGTGATTTTTTTAGACCACTGGCCGTTATTACCCAGCGTTTTTACCTTTAATTTATAGGTTCCGGGATCTAAGTTTGTAAAAGTTACACTGTTTTTGTTTCCTAATTCATGCCAGGTATTATCAAAGCCATCTAACTGGTAAGCATATTTCTGTTTATTGTTGTCTGAGTAATCAAGCAAAGCAAATTCAAAAGAAATTACCGACCAGTAATAAGGGATGGTTATTTCTTTTGCTTTAGATATGGTTGTTTTTAATGGCGAAGAATTGTCGTTTTTGTCTGCAATGTTTACGTTTTTGTTAAATAACTGAAAGCTTGTAAAAACAACGTTGTTATTCGTGTTAAGGTCTTTAATACTGTCAGGAAAGAATGAATTAAATCCATTAATACCACCAAAATAAATTCTTCCCGAACTGCTTAGCAATTTTCCATTCCTGAATTCTTCTTCCTGCAACCCGTCTTCAATGGTGTAATTTTCTATTTGGTAATTTTTTGGATTTATTCTTGAAACTCCTCTATACGTACTAACCCAAACGAATCCTTTCTTGTCGGTAATAACCGATGTGATGAGATCACTGGGAAGCCCATTTCTTGTAAAGAAAGAAGTATTTGTATAATTTCTAGGGTTGAATTTATTTAATCCATAATTGGTTGCCAGCCATATGTTACCGGCAGCATCTTCATGTATAGAAACAATTCTTAAATTGCTGATACCAATTTTAGGATCTGTAAACTTTTTCCATTCAAAATCGTCTGTTTCTTCCCTAAATAAGTTTAGGCCTCTTCCATCTGTACCAACCCAGATATTTCCATTCCTATCTTCTTCTAATGCCAGAATATAGTTGCTGCTTAGGGTATTGTCATTATTAACATCATTGTTATAATGTTTTATTTTTACGCCATCCTCATTAAAAATATCAATACCCCCACCATAAGTGCCAACCCAAATTCTGTTTTTTCTGTCTTTTAAGATCGAGAAAGCATAATTATTACTTAAAGAGGAGGGATTGGCAGGATCATTTTTCAGGTGCTTAAAATTGCCTTTTTGATCTAAAATATTAATTCCTTGTCCCCAGGTTCCACTCCATATGTTACCAGCTGTGTCTTCTGTTATACATAATATATAGTTACTGCTTGGGCTGTTGTCTGTAGAATTGCTTTTGTATACTTCAAATTTTTCGGTATCCTCATTAAACTTATTTAAGCCTCCACCATCAGTTGCAATCCAAATATTGTTTTTAGAGTCTTCGTAAAATGCGTTTACTATATTATTGCTTAAAGAATTTGTTTTAGAATTATGGTTAAAGTGCTTAAATCTTTCAGAATTAAGTTTAACCAAAATTATCCCACTATTAGATGTTCCCATCCACATGTTTCCATCTTTATCTCTAAAAATGGTGGATATAGTATTACTACTGATGCTGTTTACATCACTATCAGAATGTTTATAAGAAAAAGTAGTGTTCTTTAAAGGGTCGTAAAGGAATAAGCCTTCATTTTCTGTGCCTATCCATAATACTCCATTAGTATCATCTTGAATGGAAAGTAAGCTGCTTTTGCTTATTAATTCGTTGATTTTTGTAGCAGCTATAAATTCATGAGTTTCTTTTTTATACAAGAAAAGGCCGGCTTTATCTAATGCTACCCAAATATTTTTCTTACCATCTTCAAAAATGAATTTTACTCTGTTATTGGCTAAAAAATTTAATTTTTTAGGATTTTGAAAGTGTGTTATAAGCTTATTAGAGTTTTTCTCGATGATATTAATGCCACGATTACTGGTGCCTATCCAGATATTTCCCTGATGGTCTTGCTTGATAGTGGTAATGTCATTACTGCTGATGGAGTTAGGTTTAGAGCTATGTTTATAATGAATGATTCTTTTATTTTTCTTATCAATTTTATAAACACCATTTCCGGCAGTACCTATCCAGGTATTATTATTGTCATCATGTAGTATTGATTGTATGTTTATGAAATTATAATACTGAGGCTCGTATTTTTCGTTATTAAGGTTTAGTACATCAAGAGTACCATTAACATTCTTAATCCATAAAAAACCAGTCTTATCTAGGCTTATAATTTTAATATCATTAGATACTGATGCGTTTTTATTCGATAACTCTTTTCTAAAAGGATAAAAATTGTAGCCGTCGTATTTGTTTAATCCATCTTTTGTGCCAATCCACATAAAACCGCTGGAATCTTGTAGGATACTGCTGATATTATTTTGCGATAGACCATTTTTAGAGTCTATTTTTTTGAATTTTAACTCTCGCGAATAGCAATAATTGTTTAGCAGTATAAATTGTAGTAAAAAAAGGATTAAACGTACTTGCTTTATTGGCATATGGTTATTAATGATCGCTGAATTTAGCAATTTAACTTCTTTCAAATAGCAATATAGCGATTTTATTACTGCATGGGATGTATTTGCTGGTAAATAGGACTATAGGAAAGATATTACCATATACCGATTCTAATTTTGGTTATGGTCAAAAAGAATATAATTAGAAGCTTAATAATGGCTATGATCTGTAGCTGTTATATAAAGCCAGCAACTGCTCAGGTTTTTTTCGAAGATTTTAAATCTAGAAAGATTGATACCACAATCTGGAATATACCAAACACAAAATGGGGAGAAGATAAAAGAGTAGCTACACACGGTGGAGTTGTACCAGACAATGTTTATATAAAGAAGGGAAAATTAGTTGTTCGGGCTAATGGAGAAAAGTATAAAGGAAAAGTTAAAGGACATGGTCAGGATACCAGGGTAGGAGGGGTAATTCATACCAAACAAAAATTTGCTTCTGGTAGCTACGAGGTAAGAGCAAAAATTTGTCCTCATCCCGGGGCACTCTCTGCTTTCTGGACTTTTTATTACGAAAACGACAATTACAATCACGAAATAGATTTTGAGTTTCCAGGACGAAATCAAGGGCCATTATATAAAGCCAAAGATTCAGATATAGACTGGGGATTGATGTCTAATTGGAGAGGTGTTAACGATAGCTTGAGAAGAACTGCTGATAAATATTTTGGTAATCAGGTAGATGGTAAATACCATTTATACAGATTCGATTGGCATACGGGGAATGATAAAGAGAAGCCCCGGGTAGAATGGTATTTTGATAATAAACTCATGCATACTTCTTATGAAATGATACCTGATCATGCTTCTCCGTTTTGGATGGGAATATGGTTTCCTGGCTGGATAAAGAAAGCAGATTTTAATAAGGAGTTCATGTATATAGACTGGGTGAAAATTACTCCGTTTAATCAAACAAATGATATTTTATAATAGTTGGTTGCCGGGATAGATTTACCATAAATCGGGACTCTAGGAAAATACATTGAGGGCTTTACGGATAAATTTGTTAAAAGGATATCAATAAAGCGTCTAATCAAATAATTAAGAACCAAAAACAGATCAGATGTATGAAGACATGAAAAACCAGACACCCAAAGTAATTAGTTAGAGACACGTTATATGATCAACTCCAGATTTTTGTCTCGAAAACAACATTTGAAGTATTACAAAGACTTTTATATTTAAGTTTTAACAATAATAATAACACAAAAACAATTATATGAATCACAACTTTACAATAAAAAAGCGGTATGTATTTTTGCTTACCCTATGTTTACTGTTTCAGTCGGTTTTCTCCTCTCCATTATTTGCAAAAGCAAATAGTGCAGCTAAGCAGCAAAAGATTACTATTACCGGAACCGTAACATCCAATGATAATGAAACTTTACCAGGTGTTATTGTTTCAGAGAAAGGAACAACTAATGGTGTAGTCACATCAGTAGACGGAAAATATACCATATCAGTAAATGAGAATGCGACACTCGTATTTTCTATGCTGGGTTTTGCTCCAAAAGAAGTACAGGTGAAAACTTCCGGTGCAGTTAATATTCAGCTGGTAGATGATGTTAAAGCCCTAAGCGAAGTAATGGTTGTAGGTTACGGAAGTAAAAATAAAAGCACTTTTGCTGGTTCAGCAGTAACTTTAGCTGCCGAAGATTTAAACAAGTCTTCTTTATCAGTAGCTAACCTTTTACAAGGAAGAGCTGCTGGTGTGCAAATAACTCAAAACAACGGTACCCCGGGTGCACCACTATCAATAAGAATTAGAGGAACAAACTCTTTAAATGCAGATAGTGAGCCTTTATACGTAATTGACGGTTTCCCTACTAATGCGGGTATTGGTTTTACCTTAAGCCCAGATGATATTGCATCCATCACGATATTAAAAGATGCTGCTTCTACCTCAATTTATGGTGCCAGAGGTGCTAATGGGGTTATTTTAGTGACCACTAAAAACGGAGTTAATAAAGCTAGCACTTTCAATGTTAATAGTTCTGTTGGTTTCCAAAATGTGGTAGACGAGTTTGATTTGGTTGGGTCGTATGATCATGCTGTTAGATTAAATAATTTAGCAATAGGAAACAATACACAGCCTCCTTATAATGCTGATAGATTAGATTCTTTACAAAGAGGCTTGTTAGGTACCAATTGGCAAGACCAACTTTTTAGAACAGCTAGGGTAGAAAATCACTCGATAAACTTTAGTGGAGGAACTGATAAAACGGGGGTTTATTCTAGTTTTGATTTCCTCAATCAACAAGGTGTTATAAATTATTCAAATTTTAAAAGAGTTGGTGGAAGGTTAAATGCAGATCATAAAATAAATGAGAAGTTTAAAATGTCTGCAAGAGTTTTTGGAAATTACGGTACCCAAAATGACCTACCATTAACTACAAACTCAGTTAATGGTTTTGTAAAGCAGGTAATCAAAGCAAATCCTGCATCCACATTTGATGCTGGTTCTATACCAGAGTTAGATGCCCAAAATCCATTACATTCTATTGCAGTAACAGATCGTGAAAATGTGGTTTATCGTACTAATGGTTATTTCTCATTAAACTACGAGCCTATTAAAAATTTAAAATTACAGGCAGATTTTGGTGCTGATATTAATAGTGGTAAGAATTTATATTTTGCCCCTGCAACTGTGCCTGCCGGTAGCGCAACAAACGGTATTGCTACTACCTTAAACACCACAGAAAGAGACGTGATATTTAACCCTACGGCAACCTATTCTTTAGCTAAAAAAGAGCACAAAGCCACCTTTTTATTAGGTTATAATAATCAGGTTTTTAATTATCATGAAGAAGGAATTACCTCTACAGATTTTAGTAGTGATGATTTAGGTTATAATAATATTGGTGTTGCTCAAACAACTACAGCATATTCTGTAAAAACCAGAGTAATTAGAAAGAGTTGGTTTGGTAGGTTAGATTACGATTATGATAACAAGTACATTTTTAGCGGTACGTACAGAATTGATGGATCATCCGTATTCGGGAAAAACAATAAACTAGGATTTTTTCCATCTGCAGCATTTGCATGGAGATTTACCGAAGAAAACTTCTTTAAAGATTTAGGATGGTTGTCATCTGGTAAGGCTAAAATTAGTTACGGTATTACCGGTAATGATAGAATTTCTTCGGGTATTTCTTTATTAACATATGCTAGTAATAATGCCTTTAAATATACTTTTGACGGTTTAACAAATATTTTTGGTTTAGGTATTGCAAGATTACCTAATGCTAATTTAAAATGGGAAGAAACTGCTGCATGGGATATCGGTTTAGAATTAGGGGTCTTAAAAAATCGTGTGATTGTAGAAGTTGATTTTTATAAAAAACAAACCAACGATTTATTATTAGATAGAAGCATATCACCTTCAACAGGTTTCGAAACCAGATTCGGAAATGCTGGAAAAGTAGAAAATAAAGGGGTGGAAGTGATGCTTCAAACTCAAAACATTGTTGGTAAAGATTTTAAATGGAATTCAACCTTCTCATTTGCATCTAATAAAAGTAAAGTGTTAAGCTTAGGAGCTAATAATGCCGATATTTTCGTTGGTAATCTTAAACCAGAGGGAAATGCAAATTTTGAATACCCGTTTGTTATTAGAACAGGTGAACCTTTAGGCTCTCTTTACGGTTATATTTACGATGGCATTATTCAAGTTGGAGACCCTGTATTAACTACTACTCATCCTAATTCAACTCCAGGAGATCCTAAATTTGTTGATGTCAATGGTGATGGAATTCTAACTGCTGATGATAGAATAATATTAGGAACTGGGATACCAACAGCATTTTATGGTTTTACAAATAACTTTACTTACAAGAACTTTAATTTAGATGTTGTTATTCAGGGCCAAACTGGTGGTCATTTGTTAAATGTTCAAAAGGTAGATATGTTAAATCCACTAAGCGAATCTAACGTTTATTCACAAGTTTTAACAGATACATGGTCTGTAGATAATCCAGAAGGAACTATTCCAAGAAGAGGTTTTTATGTTAGTCCACGTGGCGGATTTGTAAACTCTCGATTTGTGGAGAGCTCTGATTACGTGAGATTAAAAAACGTTACTTTGTCGTATAACTTGCCTTTTAAAGAATTAAAGCAAATAGGTATTGCTAACCTTAATATTTTTGCTAACGCTCAAAACTTATTCACTATTTCTAGTTATTCTGGTTTAGATCCTGAGATTGGAAACTTAGCATCTAATACGCAGCTAAATAGAAACGTTGCCAGAGGAATAGATTTTAACTCTTACCCGTTAAGTAAAATGTACATATTTGGCGCTAAAATCACTTTTTAATCAAATTAAAAAAATAGAGCAATGAAAAATATATATAAAACAGTAATAATTGGAGCTTTATTCGGGGGTCTGGTTTTTCAATCTTGTGAAAATGGGTTACAAGACGAATCATTTTCAGTATATGATGAGAGCTTACTTACAAAACCAGTTCATGCAGAACAAGCTGTGCGTGGTGTATATGCAGCACTAAATAATGGTGGTTACGGCTATTATGCTGGTAAATTATACCAACTTAACGAATATCAGGCAGATATCACAACGAATAAAGCTACAAATGCACAAATAGTTAGTATAGGCCAATTAACTTACGATGCTAATAATGCAACTATTAATGATGTTTGGAAAGATATTTACAGATTAATATCAAGAGCAAACGAAGCCGAAGCTGTAATCAGTAAAATCGATTTTGTAAAGAATAACTCTACCGAAACGTTGAAAAATCAAAACTTAGGTGAGGTTAGATTTTTAAGAGCTTTAGCTTATTACGATGCTACAGCACTTTGGGGCGGAGTTCCTTTATTTTTAAAGTCTTCTGCTGAATATACGGATAGCGACGAAAATCCTACGATTACTCCACAGGCAGATGTAGAAAATGCAATTATCATTGATTTAGAATTTGCAGAAAATAATCTTCCACCATCTTATGGTACTTCAGAAATTGCTAGAGCCACTAGAGGAGCAGCAAAATCTTTATTGGCTAGATTGTACATGAGACGTGGTGAGTGGCAAAAAGCGATTGATAAATGTGATGAGGTTATTGGTACGGTATACGATTTAAGAACCATTGCACAAGGTGGGGTAACATCTTTATATGCAAGAGAAAACAGAACTGATAACGAATTTATTTTTGTTCTAAAATCTTCTAGTGAAGCAGGTTCTTACGGTATTACTTCTAATAGTTTTGGTATAAATTCTGGACCATCAGACTTACCAGGTATTGATGGAGGAGGTTGGGGTAACTTCCCTCTAAGAGTGTCTTTTTATGCTGAATTTGAGCCGGGAGATGCTAGAAGAAGATTGTTAACAGGTATTTATAAGGCCAGAAGCCCAGTAAATACTTGGGTTAGTGTTCCTGTAGAATTTGGAGGTATTGGCGGTTCAAGACGTCCTGATCCTAACAACACAGCACAACCAGATACTGTTCCTGCTACAGCAATTCATAATTTTAAATATCCACACCAGAATGTTAACTATAACTATTCTGGATATAACAATGTGCCAATTATTAGATATGCTGATATTTTAATGATGAAAGCAGAGGCGTTAAATGAATTAAATGGTCCTTCTCAAGAAGTTCTGGATTTGATAGATCAAGTTAGAAATAGAAGTGAATTACCAGATTTATTACTTTCTAACTTTACCACTAAAGAAGATTTAAGAGACTTTATTTTTGATGAAAGAGCAAGAGAATTCTTTATGGAAGGTAGAAGAAGAGACGATTTATTTAGATGGGGTAGAAGTGCTTCTAACGGAGCTAATCATCTTTTAAAGTTCAGAGAAAAAGTTCGTCCTAATTTAATCGATCCATCAAGTTATTCTGATAATGTAGATTATGCATTATTCCCTTATCCTTTAAGCGAAATTCAAAGTAATACCTCACTTACCGCAGAAATCAACATTGGTAGAGTGAAATAATATTTTTTCAAGAGGTTATAAATGCTTATTATAACCTCTTGTTATTTAATTTCGTCCATGTCAATAATCAAAAATAGAAAAAGCTTAATATTCTTTAGCTTATTAGCTGTTGCTTTAATTGTTGTAGCGTTAAAAAAAGAATTCTTTTTAAATACGATTTCTCCTTTAAAAATTAAGCACATAGATTTTTATCATGTTCCGGAAAACAGGCTGAGATTTAAAGTAGAGGTGAAAACCAACAGAAATTCTGATGTTTTTATTAAGTATTGGCAGCCGGATGGCAAAGACACCTTGTTTACAGAAGTGTCAAAAAATAATTCAGAGCATGAGCTTTTTATCTTAAATACATTAGATGGTTCTAAGTATAATTTTCAGGTAGTTGCTTATAACTCTTATACCGTTAGAAATAGTAAAGTTTACCCGTTCGAGGTAAAACCTATTTACGAAGCAACGGCTACCTTTACTTTAGAAGAAATAAATCCCGACATTTCAAAAGAATTAGAAGGGAAGTATTTTTTAACTCAAATTCTATCAGAACCTGGTTCCATTAATATTATAGATCATTTAGGGAATATAGTTTGGTATCAGTCTTTTCAAAAAGGCGTAAAAGTAAGTCATTGGACTCCACAAAGAACCATTATTAATATTGTAGGTTCAGAGAGCATTCCATCCTCCGGTGGAGATGAAATTATAGAAATAGATTTATCGGGTAAAATTGTAAATCATTTTAAGTACAGACAAAAAGGGATGGACAAACTAGTTCATCATGAAGTTAGGAAAGATGAAGAGGGTAATATTTATGCCATAACATTTGATAAAAGATCTATCGATTTATCCTCTATAGGAGGTGCAAAACAAGATTCGGTACAAGGAGATGGTATTGTAGTATTTAACCCGGCAGGAGAAAAAATTTGGGAGTGGTCTATATTAGATCACATAGATATATTATCCTATCCTAATATCTTAAAATTAAAAAGTGATATCGTTCATGCTAATTCGGTAACAAAAGATAGGGATGGGAGCTTTTTAATCTCGTACAGAGACTTAAATCAGGTTTGGAAAATAGATTATAAAACTAAAAAGGTCTTATGGAAGTTTGGTGAAGGTGGGGATTTTAAAATGGATAGTAATGATTTATTTAGTGCCCAGCATTATGCTCATATTAATAATAATGGTGATTTAATGATTCTGGATAATGGTATTGCTAATCAAGTCTCCAGAGCCATGTCTTTCACTTTAAACGAACAAAACCATACCTATCAAACTAAAATTAATGTGCCTTTACCAAAAGAGTACTTTACTGAGAAAAAGGGGAATGCCCAGATTATAAATACTAATAAGATTTTGTTTTGTTTAACAGAACCCCAAAGTATTTTAGTTACCAATAAGGATGGTAAGTTCTTATGGAGGGTAAAAATAGAAGGAGATCCTTACAGGGTTGAAGAAATTGGAGATTTCTTAAATAAAAAACCTATTTAATGTTACAAACCAATGTACATATAGCTCCCAGCAAGAAGGTGAATTTGCTGTACCTTTTCCAAACCTTTTTTAAAATTGGTTTGGTTTCGTTTGGTGGGCACATGGCTTTACTCTCTGTTGTTCAAAGAGAAATGGTAGATAAGGACAAGGTTTTAGAAAATGAGATCATATTAGATGCAATAAGCATAGCTAGTTTATTACCTGGCCCTTTAGCGGTTAATGTTGTAACCTATATAGGCTATTATTTAAGCGGAAGAAAAGGCGCTATAGTAAGTATGTTGGCAATTTTACTGCCTGCGTGTTTGTTAATGTTAGCGTTATCTTATGCCTATTTTATTTACGGTTATAATTACAAAACCAATCAGGCTATGTTTTATGTCATGGGTGTGGTTGGGGCAATTATTTTATCTACAGGTTTGTTATTCCTAAAAAAAGAGGTTTTAGGGAGTAATAGAAATAAGCTAATACTTTGTTTAGTTGCAATAATTGTACAGGTTGCTTTTAAAAGCTATTACATTACTATAGGTCTTATTTTATTAGGCGGAGTTGTCGGAGTCATTCTAAATATAGCTAATGCTGGTTTGGCAACTGTGTCATCAGGTTTCTCATTTAAAGCAAACAACCAAATAAAGTTTATATTTGGGTTTTTGGCCACAATTTTAGTACTGTTTATTAGTAATGCCTCCAGGTTTCTAGAAAACATCTTCCTCAAAATTTGGATAATCTTTTCTGGGATAAGCTTGTCTTTGTTTGGAGGAGGTTATGTTATGATTCCTATCATGCAAGCTTTATTTGTAAATGACTTGCAATGGTTAAATCAGCAAGAATTTGTAGACGCTATAGCATTTAGCCAAATCACTCCGGGACCTATCCTGGTAAGTGCTACGTTTATTGGCTTTAAGCTAGCTGGTTTTGTTGGTGCTGTATTAGCAACATTATCCATTTTTATTCCCTCAGCAGCTTTAATGATTCTTGTTTCAGATGTTTTTAAAGCCAATAAAAACCATCACGTATTGCAAAATATTTTAGGAGGTATAAAACCTGTTGTCATAGGTTTAATTGTCGCTGCGGGGATAGAAATCCTTCAAAAAGTTTCATTAGAATTCTCTATTATAGTAATTACTGTAGCTGCTTTTGTACTAAATTTTAAGTACAAAGTTAGTCCCGTTTATTTAATCCTGGCCTCAATAATTTTAGGGGTTATTTTAAAAGTTTATTTATGATAGCAAAGCAACCTTCAGGAATCCAAATTATAGGAACACAAAGATCAGGGTCAAATTTATTACGTGTAATTTTAGATCAGTCCGAAGAAATTTCGTCTCCTCATCCTCCTCATGTGCTCACAACGTTTGTTCCTTTGTTAGATCTGTATAATTTAACTACAGAAGAAGGTTATAAGTTGCTTGTAAGCGATGTTGTAGATTTTGTAGAGGCCAATCCCGTACCCTGGGATGGTGTTGTTTTAGATAAAGAGCAGCTTTTCAAAGAAGCTACAACTCATTCAATTTTCGAGCTTAATAAATTAATTTGCAGACAAGCTGCTGTTTCAAAAAATGCAAGTTACTGGTGCTGTAAAAGCATGACTAACTTTCTATATGCAGAAGAAATTGAAAAGGCAGAACCCGGTTTAAAATATATTTTTCTTTACAGGGATGGAAGAGACGTCGCCTTGTCCTTTAAAAAAGCCATTGTAGGAGAAAAGAACACTTACTTCTTAGCCAAGCAATGGAAAAGAGATCAGGATGCATGTATAGCTTTAAGTGAAAGGTTGCCAAAGTCAAGATTCTTCTCTTTAAACTACGAGACCCTAATTACAAAACCAGAAGAGACCATAAAGGAGTTGTGTTTATTTTTAGGAATAGAATATTCTGCAGAAATGATGAATTTTTATACTTCTAAAACCTCAAAACTCGCAGCAAATGCTGGTGAAATGTGGTCTAATCTCGAAAAGCCAATAATGACAGATAATACCAATAAATTCTTAAAAGAATTTACAAAAGAAGATTTAGAAATTTTCGAATTGGTAGCGGGCGATACATTAAAAAAATTAGGATATCCTTTATATACTAATCTGGAAAATGTTGAATTGATTTCTGAACTAGCTATCGAGAAATACACACAGGAAAATCAGATCTTAAAGCAACAGGCCGTTTTAAATAGCAGTAAAAATGATCTTGAAAAAAGACAACCTCAGACTATTTTATTAAAGGAGATCAAAGAGAAATACGCAGCTAAAGTTTAAACTGTAAAATGAATTCCGATTTAATAACAGCAATAAATGCCAGCATTCAGGCTGGTAAGAAAATATTAGAAATCTATAATCAGGATTTTGAGGTAGAGTATAAAGCAGATGAAAGCCCCTTAACTGCAGCAGATAAGGCTTCTGATCTGATAATTAAAAGCTTTTTAGAAAACTCTTACCCCATTTTAAGCGAAGAAGGGAAATCAATTCCGTTTGAAGAGCGAAAAAATTGGGCGAAGTTCTGGTTAGTAGATCCATTGGACGGTACTAAAGAGTTCATTAAGAAAAATGGAGAGTTTACGGTAAACATTGCTTTAATAAAAGGCAACCTACCTGTTTTGGGCGTGGTTTTTCAGCCAGTAACAGCCACGCTTTATTTTGGTTCAAAAGATTTGGGAAGCTTTGTTTGTCAGTTAGACAACTTAGAGTCTAATTATTCATTAGATCAGATTATGCTTAAAAGTGAGGAGTTAGCTAACAGAGAGTTTCCTGATATATACACCATTGTAGCTTCCCGATCTCATCTTTCTAAAGAAACGGAAGATTTTATAAATCGCTGTAAAATAAAATACGGAGAGGCAAATTTAATTAGTAAAGGTAGTTCTATTAAACTCTGTCTTGTCGCAGAAAGAAAAGCTCATGTTTATCCAAGAGTAGCGCCCACGATGGAGTGGGATACCGCTGCTGCACATGCTGTGGCTAAATTTGCAGGGTGTAAGGTGTTAAATTACGATAGCAGAGAAGAGTTGGTTTATAATAAAGAAAATCTTTTAAACCCGTCTTTTATTGTGATTTCATAAATTTTGCTGCCCTTACAGGTTTATCCTGTTGCGAATCGCATCATATAAAATAGTAAAACTTTCTTCCTCTGTTTGGTTTTCTGTGGATAACACTAAATCAGGCTTTATTGGTTTTTCAAAGCCCGAGCCAATGCCCGTAAAATCTTTAATAGTGTTATGGTGTGCTTGTTTGTAAAGACCCTTAATATCTCTTTTTTCGCACACTTCCAGAGGGCAATCTATAAAAACTTCAAAATAGTTGCTCTTTAAAATTTCTTTAGCAATTTGCCGGTGTATAGCTAAAGGTGTAATAAAAGAACAGATGGTTACTATGTTTTTACCAGAAATGATTTTTGAGACCTCAGCTGCTCTCCTGATATTTTCAGAACGATCTTCTACACTAAAACCAAGGTCAGCATTTAAACCTTTTCTTAAATCGTCGCCGTCCAGCCTAAAAGCAGGAATGTTATTTTGCGTAAGCTTGTCGTAAAGTATTTTAGATAATGTGCTTTTTCCTGCTCCGGATAATCCGAAAAGCCAAATTACCAGTCCGTTATTATTAGTATATCCCATTCAGTAAATTAGTATTGTAAATCCGCAATCTTCCCTTAAGAATGCTGCAGGATATCAAACTCGCTCGATTTCTAAAAATAGCTTTAATTCGGATCAAACTTAAAAAAGTTTGATAATTCTGTTGTTCCATAAATGACACGGGCTCCTCTAACTAAATTGTAAGCGGATCATGGAATTTATATTTCATCATGATTTTGGAAAAATGATAGCGGCATGAAAGTTAGTAAATAAAGGCCTTTTTACGGTGAAATCATCTAAAAAAAATATTTTTCTCCCTGTTGAAAACTTTTTGTGGTAAAAAGTGGTAATAAGTGGAAGTAATCTTTACTTTTACATTAAGAAAAACTCTGTGCCATAACTATGTCTCATTTGATTGGAGAATTTGATTGTAAGCTTGATACGAAAGGACGCCTAATGGTGCCTTCCGGTCTCAAGAAGCAATTGCCAGCGGCAGATGCGGAGGGTTTGGTGATTAATCGCGGTTTCGAGAAACATCTGGTGATTTATTCTAAAGCTGAATGGGATAAAATTACTGCTGAATTGGCTCAGCTCAATCAGTACGAGAAAAAGAACAGAGAATTTGTGAGGTATTTCACTAGAGGAGCTTCTGAACTTTCTTTAGATGCTTCGGGTCGTGTGTTGTTGCCAAAAGCTTTGTTAGAATACGCCGGGGTGGGTTCAGAAGTTGTGCTTTCCTGCCAGTTTAATAAAATTGAAGTCTGGGCGAAAGATGCTTACGATGCGCAAATGGATGACGAGCCCGAAAATTTTTCAAATTTAGCAGAGGAAGTAATGGGTTCAGGAAGGAGGGCTGATGGATAGTGTGTATCATGTGCCTGTCATGTTAAAAGAGTGTATAGAGGGGCTAAATATTAATCCTTCAGGTACTTATGTGGATGTAACTTTTGGTGGCGGCGGTCATTCAAAAGAGATTCTGAAGCATTTGGGGGAAGATGGGGTTTTGGTAGGTTTTGATCAGGATGCTGATGCTAAGTTGAATATATTAAATGATGATCGCTTTATTTTTATTGATCAGAATTTTAGATACCTGAAAAATAACCTGAGGATGCATGATTTGCTTCCCGTAGATGGTGTGCTGGCGGATTTAGGGGTATCTTCTCACCAGTTTGATGTTCCTGATCGCGGATTTTCCATCCGATTTGATGGTGATTTGGATATGCGCATGGATCAATCCTCAGGTTTAACAGCAAAAGAGGTAGTGAATACATATCCTGAAGAAGAATTACATAAGATATTTGGTATTTACGGCGAAATTCAAAACGCTAAATCTTTAGCCAAGACCATCGTTACAGCAAGATTAAATACAGCAATTGTTACGGTTGTAGATCTAAAGAATATAATAGCAAAATTAATTCCCAGAGGAAAAGAAAATAAATACCTGGCCCAGGTTTTTCAAGCATTAAGAATAGAAGTTAATCAGGAGATGGAAGTCTTAAAAGATTTCTTGATCCAAACCGCTGAGGTTATAAAACCGGGTGGCCGTTTAGTAGTGATGTCTTATCATTCTTTGGAAGACAGGCTAGTGAAAAACTTTATGGCTAAAGGGAAGTTTGGCGGGCAGGTAGATAAAGACTTTTACGGGAATGAAATTAAACCTTTTTCTGTAGTGACTAAAAAATCAGTTACGGCATCAGAAGAAGAAATAAAATTAAACAACAGGGCGAGAAGTGCAAGGTTAAGAATTGCGGTGAAAAATGGCTAACAGGCTTAAAATACCATTAGAGGATGAGCCTGTAGCTGAGGAGCGAAAGGAAGAGAAAGTGGTGGAAGAATCTGCTCCTGGTTTTTTTACAGCATTATTTACTAAGGGAGTGGTCTCTAAAGAGGCGGCTACAGAGGCTTTGCCTTTTATTATTTTCATAGCATTCCTGGGGATGATGTATATCGGGAACAGGCATAATGCAGAGAATAATATCAGGAAAATTGATAAGCTGAATAAAGAAGTAAAAGAGCTGAGCTGGGATTTCAAGACGTTGAAAGCGGATTTGATGTTTCGCAGTAAGCAAACAGAGGTAGTGAAGCAGGTGGACTCTGTATTGGGATTAAAAGTGCCAACACAGCCCCCTATTAAAATAAAAGTATCATCAGATGAATATAAGAACTAATATTCTTCTTCGTGTATATGCAGCCTTCGGGGTGATATTGTTATTCGCTTTCGCGGTTATAGCAAAGCTGGTGCATGTGCAGGTGGTTCAGGGTGATAAATATCGGGCTATGGCCGATAGTTTGAGCACAAAATATGTAGAAGTTGAAGCTGCCAGAGGAAATATCTATTCTTCAGACGGCAGTTTGTTGGCAACCTCTGTTCCGGAGTATGAAGTGCGCATGGATTTACTTGCGGGAGGTATCGAAGACGACAAAATATTTTTCAGTAAAGTAGATTCACTGGCTGATAAACTGTCGTTTTATTTTAAGGATAAAAGTAGCAGAGATTATTCACGTATGCTAAGAAATGCAAGGCAAGAAGGTCAGCGATATTTACTGGTAAAAAGAAAAGCTACTTACCAGGATTTAAAGGCACTCAGAAAATTCCCAATTTTTAATCTTGGTAGATACAAAGGCGGAATGATTGCCGTTCAGCAAAATAAGCGCATTTTTCCGTTTAGAGATTTAGCGGCAAGAACCATTGGATACTATAACGAAAACGCCAGCGCTGCGGTTGGTTTAGAAGGTGCATACGGAGATTATATTAATGGTGAAACCGGGAAAAGACTGGTTCAAAGAATTGCGGGCGGTGTTTGGATGCCAGTAAATGAAGATGCTGAGATTGCCCCTAAAGATGGTGCTGATATAATATCTACAATAGATATCAATATGCAGGATTTAGCCCAAAACGCACTTAAAAAGCAGTTGATTAAATCGGAGGCGGATTTTGGTACCGTGGTAGTAATGGAGGTAGAAACTGGAAATATCAAAGCAATTGCCAATTATACTTTAGATAATGGTGAATATAAAGAGAAATTCAATTATGCCATTGCACAAAGTGCCGAGCCGGGTTCCACTTTTAAACTGGCTTCCTATATGATTGGTATGGAGGACGGAAAGTTTGATTTAGATGATAAAGTAGATACCGAAGGCGGGAAATATAAAGTCTATCGTCATACCATTAGAGATTCTCATGAAGGGGGTTATGGGGTAATTACTATGAAACAGGCTTTTGAGGTATCTTCTAATGTGGCTATCGTAAAGCAAATTTATAATCATTATAAAGATGATCCTGAAGATTTCACCAGTCGGTTACACGATATGAAACTAGGGGAGAAAATGCTTCTGCAAATACCTGGGGAAGGTTCCCCATTGATTAAAACACCTAAAAGCAAGTCTTGGAGTGGTTTAACATTGCCCCAGATGGCATATGGCTATGAGCTAAAAATGACACCAATAGAAATTCTTGCTTTGTATAATGCTGTAGCGAATAATGGGAAAATGATCACCCCAATGTTTGTTCAGGAGATAAGGAGGTTGGGGAATACAGTAGAACAGTTTAAACCCCGGGTGATTAACAATAAAATTTGTTCTGATAAAACCCTTGCAATGTTGAAGGAAATGTTGGAAGGTGTTGTTCAGGAAGGAACCGGTGTGGCCTTAAAAAATCCTTTATATAAAATAGCGGGCAAAACAGGAACCGCCCAGGTAGCAGATGGCTCCAAAGGATATAGAGGAAAGAGGCAATATCAGGCCTCTTTTTGCGGATATTTTCCTGCAGAAAAACCTAAATATTCTATGATCGTAGTGGTTCAAAATCCCACTAAAGGTTCTTATTACGCAGCCCAGGTAGCCGGGCCTGTATTTAAGGAAATCGCTGATATGGTTTATGCCAGTGATTTACAGATGTATTCTGATATCAAAGAACCTCAGATTGTAGGAAATACCCGTTTGCCTAAAGTTAAAGAAGGATACAAGAAGTCTGCGCAGAAAGTTTACGGAGCATTTGGTATTAAGCCATACTTCGCTTCCGCAAGTAAAAATATAGATGTAGATACCAATAGCGGGATTGCTTATAAAGAGGTGAAAATGAACAGAGGCGTAGTGCCTGATGTAAAAGGGATGGGTTTAAGAGATGCTTTATACGTACTGGGGAATTCTGGATTAAAACCTGTTGTAAAAGGTAGCGGAGAAGTTTACGAACAATCTCTGCTTGCCGGAACAAAAATTATCAAAGGCACTAAAATTTTAATACAGCTACAATAATGGCAATATTGCAAGACATATTATATGGTGTGGCTATCGAGCAAGTGATAGGTTCTACTTCCGTGGGAATTGAACAGATCACTTTTGATTCGAGAAAGGTCTTTCCAGATTCTCTTTTTGTTGCTGTTAAAGGTACTCAGTCTGACGGGCATCAATATATTCCTCAGGTTGAAGAAAGTGGTGTGCGTGTCATTGTGTTAGAAGTCCTCCCTCAGGAATTAAAAGAAAATATTACCTATATCAAAGTAGCTAACTCAGCTAAAGCTTTAGGGATTATTGCCGCTAATTTTTATGATAATCCTTCTTCTAAGCTAAAACTGGTAGGTGTTACAGGTACAAACGGAAAAACAACTGTATGCACTTTGCTGTATAAATTGTTTAGAAGGTTAGGATATAAAGTTGGTTTAATATCTACAGTAGAAAACCAAATAAACGATGTAATTATTCCTTCTACTCATACCACCCCAGATCAGATTGCGCTAAATAAATTATTGGCACAAATGGTAGAGGCTGGTTGTGATTATTGTTTTATGGAGGTAAGCTCCCATGCTGTTGCTCAGAATAGGATAGAAGGGTTAACGTTTTCTGGCGGCATTTTTACCAATATCACGCATGATCATCTTGATTTCCATTTAACTTTTGATAATTATATCAGGGCAAAAAAAGCCTTTTTCGATCAGCTCACTAAACCTGCTTTTGCACTAACTAATGTTGATGACAAAAATGGCGAAGTGATGTTGCAGAATACGAAGGCCTATAAAAAATCGTATGCTTTAAAATCAATGGCCGATTTTAAATGTAAAGTGATAGAAAATCAGTTTTCGGGTTTGCATTTAGACATCGACGGGCAGGAAGTTTACTTTAAGCTGGTCGGAGATTTTAACGCTTACAATATCCTGGCGGTGTATGCTACAGCTATGCTTTTAGAACAGGATAAAGTTAATGTATTAACTATTCTGAGCAGTCTTACTGGTGCCGAGGGCAGGTTCGATTATATCATTTCTCCAAATAAAGTTGTAGGTATCATAGATTACGCACACACACCGGATGCTTTAAGTAACGTACTATCTACTATAGAGAATATTCGTAACGGAAACGAATCTATTATTACCATTATTGGTTGTGGAGGAGACAGAGATAAAACCAAGCGCCCGGTAATGGCGAAAACTGCCTGTGATTGGAGTACAAAAGTTATCCTTACATCAGATAACCCGAGATCAGAAGACCCTGAGGCTATCATCAAAGATATGCAGGAGGGAGTTTCTCCTGTGAATCAGCGTAAGGTTTTAACTATTGTAGATAGAAAAGAAGCAATTAGAACAGCTTGCCATTTAGCAAAACCCGGCGATATTATTTTACTAGCCGGTAAGGGGCATGAGAAATATCAGGAAATTAAAGGTGTGAAGAGCGATTTTGATGATAAGAAGATATTGTTAGACCAATTTAATGAACTAGCTTAATGTTATACTATCTGTTTAATTTTTTAGATAAACAATTTGATTTCCCTGGTGCCGGGGTATTTCAGTTTATCTCTTTTAGGGCTAGTATGGCAATGATTCTTTCTCTGATCATCACTACGGTTTTCGGTAACAAGTTAATCGCTTATTTGCGGTTTAAGCAAGTTGGAGAAACTGTAAGAAATTTAGGTCTTGAAGGGCAAATCCAAAAACAGGGAACCCCAACAATGGGTGGTTTAATTATTATAGCCGGAGTTTTAATTCCTGTGTTATTGTTAGCAAAACTTGAAAATATATATATCATTTTAATGCTGATAACCACCGTTTGGATGGGCGCAATAGGTTTTTTAGATGATTATATAAAAGTATTTAGAAAAAACAAAGAGGGTCTAGCCGGAAGGTTTAAAATTATTGGGCAGGTAGGTTTAGCGCTTATTGTTGGCTGGACGATGTATTTTCACCCTGATATTTTAGTAAGGCAAACGGTAACAGAAGCTTTTCCTGTAAATAAAGCTGCAGAAACCAGGCAGGGAATGAAGGAGGAGGTGATAATTAACGAAAAAGGAGAAAAACTTATTCGCGTAGTAAAGTCAACCGGAGTATATTATGCCAAAGATGTAAAATCTACAGTTACCAATATTCCTTTCTACAAAAATAATGAATTCGATTATGAAAAGGTTTTAAAGTTTTTAGGTGGAAATTACCAGGATTATGCTTTAATCGTCTTTCTGCTTTTCGTAATCGTGATTATTACGGCGGTTTCTAACGGGGCCAATATTACTGATGGAATTGATGGCCTTGCAACAGGTACATCGGCAATTATTGGAATTACACTGGCGCTTTTAGCATATGTTTCCGGTAATACCATTATCGCAGATTACCTCAAGATATTGTATATCCCAAATTCAGCCGAGCTGGTGATTTTTGCTTCGGCTTTCGTAGGGGCCTGCATTGGGTTTCTATGGTACAATACATTTCCGGCCCAGGTTTTTATGGGGGATACGGGGAGTTTAACAATTGGTGGAATTATAGCAGTTTTCTCCATTATGATTCGTAAAGAGCTATTGATCCCAATTCTATGCGGGGTTTTTCTAATCGAGAATTTATCTGTAATTATCCAGGTTTCCTGGTTTAAATATACCAAAAAGAAGTATGGCGAGGGCAGAAGGGTTTTCCTGATGGCTCCTTTGCATCATCATTTTCAAAAGAAGGGATATCACGAGGCTAAAATTGTTACCCGATTTTGGATTGTAGGAATTCTATTGGCAATTATCACGATAGTAACATTAAAATTAAGGTAATGAGTACGCAAAAAAGAATAGTGATTTTAGGTGCCGGCGAAAGCGGGGTTGGCGCAGCTATCCTTGCTCAGAAGCAAGGTTTTGATGTGTTCGTTTCTGATTTTGGTGGAATTGCTGATAAATATAAAAATGAATTAGAGTTGCTTGCTATCCCGTTTGAAGAAAATCAACATACAGAATCGTTGATCTTAAATGCAACAGAAATTATTAAAAGCCCTGGAATTGCTGATAAAGCACCTATCGTTAAAAAGCTTATAGAAAAGCAGATTCCAGTTTTATCTGAAATAGAATTTGCCGGGAGATATTGTAAAGCCAAGAAAATTTGTATTACAGGTTCTAACGGTAAAACAACTACAACCTTATTAACTTACCACATCCTCAAAAATGCCGGACTCAATG
Organism: Pelobium sp.; assembly: GCA_045629485.1. Lineage (GTDB taxonomy): Bacteria > Bacteroidota > Bacteroidia > Sphingobacteriales > Sphingobacteriaceae > Pseudopedobacter. The sequence goes on from JAZQRF010000202.1 coordinate 24,000, forward strand.
TTGGCCTGGCTGGAAATATTGGAAAAAGCTTTGCAAAGCAGGTAGCTACAGAAAATTTTGAATATTATGTATTAGAAATCAGCAGCTTCATGCTTGATAATATGTACGCTTTTAAAGCTGATATTGCTGTGCTTTTGAATATTACACCTGACCATCTCGACAGGTACAATTACGAGATGAAAAATTATGTGGATTCTAAATTTAGAATTGCACAAAATCAAACCTCAACAGATCACTTTATCTATTGTGATGATGATCCGGAAACGATAAAAGTTTTAGCGGATTATAATGTTGCAGCAATAAAGCATCCTTTTTCTATAACGCATGAAGTGGCTAATGGCGCCTATGCTTTAGAAGGGACTATCAATTTTAACCTAAACAATTCAGATAAATTAACTATGTCTTTTCACGATTTAGCACTGCAGGGCAGTCACAATGTTTATAACTCTATGGCTTCGGGCATTGCAGCCAAAATTTTAGAGTTAAGAAATGATACCATCCGCGAAAGCATGGGAGATTTCAAAAATATTGAACACCGCTTAGAGCATGTAGGGAAAATTTCAGGAATCAATTTTATTAATGATTCGAAAGCTACAAATGTAAACTCTACCTGGTATGCTTTAGAAAGTGTGAATACTGATGTGGTGTTGATTATGGGTGGCGTAGATAAAGGAAACGACTATAGTATGCTCAAAGATTTAGTGAGACAAAAGGTGAAAGCAATAGTGTGTTTGGGGAAAGATAATACCGCTATACATGAAGCATTTGAAAATGATGTGGATGTGATTGTGAATACTCTTTCGGCAGTAGAAGCTGTAGAAGTAGCTTATCATTTAGCGAAAAAAGGAAGTACAGTTTTGTTGTCTCCGGCATGTGCCAGTTTCGATTTGTTTAAAAGCTACGAAGATCGTGGTAACCAGTTTAAAGCTGCAGTAAGAGAATTATAAAAATTAATTTGTAATGGTTAAAGAAATTTTAAATCACACAAGAGGAGACAGATGGATCTGGCTGATCATTATTCTGTTGTCTTTGCTTTCTGTGCTGGCTGTTTACAGTGCCACCGGAACGCTTGCCTATAAGAGAGGTGTGGGTTCAGAATCTTTAATGTTTAAACATTTGTTATTTATAGTATTAGGTTTTGTGTTAATTTATTTTGCCCATCTTTTAAATTACCGCTATTACGCCGGTATTTCTAAGATATTGATGATTATTACCATACCCCTACTCGTTTATACTTTGGTCTTTGGAAGTACAATGAATGATGCCAGCAGGTGGATTGCTATTCCCGGAACAGGCTTAACTTTTCAAACTTCTGATTTGGCAAAACTTGCGTTGATTACCTTTTTAGCCCGTACCTTAACCCGTAAACAGGAAAATATAAAAGATGTAAAAAAAGCATTTTTGCCCATTATGGGGTCGGTTTGTGTAGTTTTTATCTTAATTGGACTGGCAAATTTATCAACAGCATTAATGCTTTTTGGGGTAAGTATTTTAATCTTATTAATTGGGAGAATCAGTTTCAAACAGATTGCGATAGTTTGCGTAGGCGGGGCGGCTTTGCTGAGCATATTGGTGTTATTTGGCCCCAGAAGAGAAACCTACAAATCCAGGATAAAAGCTTATTTCAATCCTGAAATGCAGCATTCGGATAAAACTTTCCAGCAAGATCAGGCAAAAATTGCAGTAGCCAGCGGTGGGTTTTTAGGTAAAGGCCCTGGAAACAGCACACAAAGGAATTTTCTTCCGCATCCTTATTCGGATTTTATTTATGCAATTATTATAGAAGAATATGGTATGCTGGGCGGCATCATAGTCGTTATCCTTTACCTGATTTTAATGTACCGGATCATAAAAATAGTCACACAGGCTCCGAAGGCATTCGGGGCATTGCTTGCTGCTGGATTAGGATTTAGTCTGACCATTCAGGCATTGGCAAATATGGCAGTTGCCGTAAATTTATTTCCGGTTACCGGCGTTCCGCTACCTTTGGTAAGTATGGGAGGAACATCCATCTTATTCACCAGTGTGGCATTTGGAATTATATTATCTGTGAGTAAAGATGTGGAGGATTATAAAAAGGAAGCAGGAGTAAAAGATAAAGAAGAAAAAATTATAGTAGGTGAAATTCCTGCAATGGGATAATATCAATTTGTCAATTTGACAATGAGAGAATTTGATAATGAAATAAAAGAAGAAACAATTAGTTAGCAAATAAGCGCAATTAACAAATTGGCTAATTAACAAATAGACAAATCGAAGGCATGGCAAAAAGAATAATTATAAGTGGTGGTGGAACAGGAGGACATATCTTCCCGGCTATTGCTATTGCCAACGCTTTGAAAAATATAGATAAGGATACAGAAATATTATTTGTAGGTGCTATTGGGCGCATGGAAATGGAAAAAGTTCCTGCTGCAGGGTATAAAATTATAGGTTTAGATATTCAGGGTTTTCAAAGAGATAATCTATTAAAGAATCTTTTGTTACCTCTTAAAATAATAAAAAGTGTGACTAAATCTCTTGCTATTATAAGAGATTTTAAGCCCAACGCAGTGGTTGGAGTAGGTGGTTACGCCTCCGGACCGCTTTTATATGCAGCATCTTTAAAAAGGATACCCTCTTTAATACAAGAGCAAAATTCTTATGCTGGCATTACCAATAAAATGTTGTCAAAAAAGGCAGAAAGAATATGTGTAGCTTTTGATAATATGAATCAGTTTTTTCCAGCAAATAAGATTATTAAAACAGGAAATCCTGTTCGAAAGGATTCTGTTTCGATTGCCGGAAAAAAGGAAGAAGCAGCCACTTTTTTTGGATTGGATAGCCAAAAGAAAACAATTCTTGTTTTAGGTGGAAGTTTAGGCGCCGGAACTTTAAATTCAAGTATGATTACCGGCCTGAAACAATTGCAGGAACAGGACATTCAGGTGATCTGGCAAACAGGTAAATACTATTATCGAGGAATTATTGATACTTATGGCAATCAGCCTAAAGATAACGGCGTAAGAATTTACGAATTTTTAAATCGTATGGATTTGGCTTATGCTATTGCTGATGTTATTATTTCCAGAGCAGGTGCAGGAACTATTGCCGAATTATGCTTGATTAATAAACCTGTAATATTAATTCCATCGCCTAATGTATCAGAAGACCATCAGTCTAAAAATGCGATGGCATTGGTAGATAAAGGTGCAGCTATTTTAGTGGCAGACAGACATGCGGAATCAGAGCTGATAGATCAGACCATTAAATTATTAAAAGATGAAGATAGGATGCAGGACTTGGCTAACAAAATCTCCGGGTTGGCTTTACCTAATGCAGATGAAATCATCGCTAACGAAATATTAAAAATTGCAAAATAGATGATAAAGCTGGCAGATATAGAAAAAGTTTATCTTGTTGGTATCGGTGGTATCGGTATGAGTGGGCTTGCCCGGTATTTTCATAAGCGTGGTTGCAGGGTCTCAGGTTACGATAAAACCTCTACAGTTTTAACCCAGGCTTTGGAAAGCGAAGGGATTAGTATTAGCTATACAGATGATGTAAATACTATTCCACAGTTATATCGCGAAAACTCATCTTCTATTTTAATTATATACACCCCGGCGGTACCAAAAGACAGTCGTATTTTTAAGTATTTTGTAAGCCAGGGTTTTCAGGTTTATAAACGTTCCCAGGTGTTAGGTATATTATCAGAAGGGATGTTTACTATAGCAGTAGCAGGTACGCATGGTAAAACCACTACAAGCAGTTTAATCACCCATTTATTGCTTAACGGAGGAAATAACTGTTCTGCATTTCTTGGTGGTATCAGTACTAATTACAATACCAATATTATTATAGGTGATAATAATGTGATGGTGGTAGAGGCTGACGAATATGATCGCTCTTTCTTAACGCTTCATCCGGATGTTGCTGCTATCACTTCAATGGATGCCGACCATTTAGATATCTATGGCGATAAAGATCAGTTAACTACATCTTTTAAGCTTTTTGCCAATCAGGTGAAGAGTGGCGGGAAACTATATGTTAGAAAAGGTTTAGGTATTGATAAGGCAAAAACATATTCCATCACCGGAGATGCAGATGCAGAAGCCTTCAATATCAGAGTCGAAAATGGAGAGTTTAGATTTGATTTTAAGAATCACAATATCCTGTTAGAAAATTTGGTGCTCGGCCTGGCTGGTCAGCATAATATTGAAAATGCTGTGGTTGCTATTCAAATCGCATTGGATATGAATATAGATGCGGAGCGTATTCGCGAAGGCCTGGCTAACTTTAAAGGAGTAAAACGACGGTTCGAATACATTATTAGAGATAGCAATCACATTTATATAGATGATTATGCACATCATCCTGAAGAATTAAGAGCATGTTTTACTGCCGCCAGAACTTTGTATCCTGATAAAAAGTTAACTGTAATTTTTCAGCCTCACTTGTTTACAAGAACAAGAGATTTTGCAGATGATTTTGCAGAAGTTTTGAGTACAGTCGATGAACTTTTATTACTGGATATTTACCCTGCAAGGGAATTACCTGTGGAAGGTATCAACAGTGAGTTTTTACTGAATAAAATGACGTCTCAAAACAAGCAGTTGGTCTCTAAAGATGATGTCATTCAAATAATAAAAAATAAAAATCCGGAGCTATTGATAACAGTTGGCGCAGGAGATATAGATACACTGGTTTTACCTTTAAAAGAAGTATTAAGCAATGCTTAAAAGAATAAAATGGAGGTCGGTTCTGTTTGTTTTTTTATGGCTGATAAGCCTGAGTGGGCTTGTTGTGTTAATGGGTTTTATAGAAATAAAAAAATCTGAAAATACTTGTAAAGAAATCAGGGTCATTCTGCCAGGAAATCAGTTCTTTATAGAGCGAGCAGAAGTAGATGAGATTTTGGCTTCAAAAAATGGACTGTTAATTGGTAGAAGGTTGAGCAATATCAATCTTCAAAAATTAGAAGACAGGTTAAGGGCAAATCCGTTTATAGAGTACGCAAATGTTTTTGCTGATATGAATGGAGTAATTAATGCTGATATTAAACAGCGGGTGCCCGTTTTGCGGGTATTAAATGTTGCAGGGCAAGATTATTATATAGATCAAAATGGTTTAAAAATTCCCTTATCTACTCATTTTACAGCAAGGGTTTTGGCGGTAAATGGCTTAATTACAGAAGGTTTTAGTGGTAAAATTGATACACTAAGGACTAAGCTGGGGAAAGATCTTTTTAAAATTGCGGCATACATAGCGGCAGATACTTTATGGAATGATCAGATCGTACAAATATTTGTAAACGATAAAAGAGAAATAGAGTTAGTTCCGCGGGTAGGTATGCAGAAAATAATACTTGGAGACGGAGAGAATGTCGAAGATAAATTCAGGAGGTTGATGATTTTCTATAAAAAAGCTATTCCTCACGTTGGATGGGATACCTACTCTTCAATAAATCTTAAATTTAATGGACAGGTGGTATGTGAAAAAAGTGATTCTACATTAATTAGAATGGAGAGAATTAAAAAAGAAATGAGAGACAGCATCAGGAAAGTGGAAGCTGCAAAATTAGCTATTGATACGATAAAAAATACAATATAATATGGACAAAGGCATTACAAAACAATCGAAAAGCTCACCCATTGTAGTAGGTCTTGATATTGGTACAACAAAAATCTGCGTGATTATTGGCAGAAGAAATGAACATGGCAAAATAGAGGTGCTGGGACTTGGTAATGCTGAGTCTGCAGGCGTTACCCGGGGTGTGGTTTCTAATATCGCTAAAACCGTAAAAGGTATAACGCAGGCTGTAGAAGAAGGCAGCTCACTGTCTAACGTAGATATTAAAATCGTAAACGTTGGTATTGCCGGGCAGCACATTAAAAGTTTACAACATCGTGGTATTTTAACCAGGAAAGATTTAAGTACCGAAATTTCCAAAAGAGACATAGACAGGCTTATAGACGATATGTTTAAGCTGGCAATGAATCCAGGTGAAGAAATTATTCATGTTTTGCCGCAGGAATTCACAGTGGATAACGAACCTGGTATTAAAGATCCTGTGGGGATGGCTGGTGTACGCCTGGAAGCAAACTTCCATATTATTACCGGGCAGGTTACGGCTATCAAAAACATCATGAAGTGTGTAGACCAGGGCGGTCTGGAAACACAGGATTTAATTCTTGAGCCTCTGGCTTCTTCAGAAGCGGTATTAAGCGAAGAAGAAAAAGAAGCAGGCGTGGTTTTGGTAGATATTGGTGGAGGCACTACAGATGTAGCTATTTTCCACGAAGGTATTATCCGTCATACTGCTGTTATTCCATTTGGTGGAAATAGTATTACCGAAGATATCCGCGAAGGATGCTCTGTAATGCGTAACCAGGCCGAATTATTAAAGGTAAAATTTGGATCTGCTTTAGCAGAAGAAAATAAAGATAACGAGATTATTTGTGTACCCGGGTTGAGAGGAAGAGAGCCCAAAGAGATTTCCGTAAAGAATTTAGCCTACGTTATACAGGCCCGGATGGAAGAAGTAATAGACCATGTTTATTACGAAATTAAATCGTCTGGTTACGAGAAAAAACTGATAGGTGGAATCGTTATCACAGGCGGCGGGGCACTATTAAAGCATTTGCCCCAGCTGGTAGAATATGTTACTGGTTTAGATTGTCGCGTGGGCTATCCAAATGAACATCTGGCAAAGAATGAAGAGCTGCCAAAAAATGTATATGAGGATTTAAAAAGTCCGCTATACGCAACCGGTATTGGATTATTAATAAAAGGTATTGAGAAGGTAGAAAGTGAGATGCAAAAAGATTATAAAGTGGTAAAAACAGTACCAACTCTGGCCGAAAGCTCTTCTAAAAAGAACCGAGGCTTATTTGCATCATTGTTGGAGGGAACAAAGAAATTTATCAAGGACGATATTAGCGATCAGGACTTTTTGAAATAATTATCAACAAATAAAAAGTTTTCAACACTATTAACATTTGTGGAAAACTCTTGTTGAAAATTAATTAATATTACAATAGGAATAATATAATTTTTAGTGAACGCTTAAAAGCTGATAATAAAGGATATGCAGTTTGAAATGTTAAAAGAAAAATCATCAATCATCAAAGTAATTGGTGTTGGTGGCGGAGGCGGGAACGCTGTGAACCATATGTACAGGTCTGGGATAACAGGTGTAGACTTTATCATATGTAATACCGATGCTCAGGCTTTGGAGTTAAGCCCAATCCCTAATAAAGTACAATTAGGAGCAAGTTTAACTGAAGGTATGGGCGCAGGCTCTATCCCTGAGGTAGGAAAAAACTCAGCAATAGAAAATATTGATGATGTAAAAGAAATGCTGGGGGCAAACACGCGTATGCTTTTTATTACTGCCGGAATGGGTGGTGGTACAGGTACAGGCGCAAGTCCTATTATAGCAAAAGCGGCTAAAGAATTAGATATCCTAACTGTTGCGATCATTACTACTCCTTTTTCCTTTGAAGGCAAGCGCAGAAAGATGCAGGCAGAAGAAGGTTTAGAGGAACTAAAAAAATATGTTGATTCTTACCTGGTTATTTCTAACGACCGTTTAAGAGAGATTTTCGGAAACTTAACCTTAGGCTCTGCTTTTGGCCAGGCAGATGATATCTTAACTACAGCAGCAAAAGGCATTGCAGAAATCATTACTGTTCCTGGTTACCTAAACGTAGATTTTAAAGATGTGCGTACGGTAATGAAAGATAGCGGTGTAGCCATTATGGGAAGTTATGCCGCTGAAGGAGAGAACAGAGCATTTAGAGCGGTTGAAGGGGCGCTTCTGTCTCCGTTATTAAAAGATAATGAAATTGAAGGAGCAAGATATATTTTGCTAAATATCAGTTCTGGTACCAAAGAGGTAACTATGGATGAGGTAAGTATTATTACCGACTTTATTCAGGACCAGGCTGGGTTGTCTGCAGATTTAATCTGGGGTAATTGTAATGATGAAAATCTTGGAGAGAAAATCTCTGTTACGATCATCGCTACAGGTTTTCAAACCAAAGAAGAGAGAGTTCAAACTCAGGAAAGTGCTCCTAAAAAGCAATACTTAACTGTAGAAACTCCTTTAATCAGACCTGTTAACGAATTCAATGTTCCTGTTGCTAAAAAAGAAGAAGAATTTAAAGCAGTGCTTCCAGAACAAAAACCTATTGAGGTAACCAAGCCACAGGCTGATCTTTTTGGCGGAATGTTTAACATGGATAGGACTCAGGAAAAGCCAGAGCCTCAGGTACAAACCATCAGACACCAGTTAATAGAGGAAGAGCCTCAGCCCGAGCCTGAAGAAGAGAAGGATCACTCAGGTTTTAACCTTAAGGTGTCTGAGGTAGAATATGATTTTTCTATTCCACAGGTGCAACAGCATCAGGCTCCCGCAGAAATTGTAAAAGAACCAATTGGTGTAGATGAAAATAAAACTGATGACTCTATAGAAGAGCAGTTAAGGAAATCAAAAGAAAGAATCTTAAGACTGAAAGATTTGAGTATGAAATTGAGATCTACCAGCGGCTTACAGGAATTGGAGAATGAGCCAGCATACAAAAGAAAGCAGATGCAGCTAAAAGAAGTTCCTCATTCTTCAGAATCTCAGGTTTCCAGATTTACTTTAAGTAATGAAGACGGACAGACAGAAATAAGGCCTAACAACTCATTTTTACATGATAATGTAGATTAAGAGTTATTATATAGGTTGTTTTTAAAGCCATTCTCTAAAGAATGGCTTTTTAATTTAATTGCCATATTACAAACCTTACCCAAACATGGTTTTGTTTATCAAGCAATTAAAGTAAATTTGCAGCAATTAATAATTTAATAACATAAAAAAGTCAAACGTTGGATATTTTTGATAAGATAGCTAAAAACCTTGGGCCTCTGGGTCAGCACCATAAATGGTCTCATGGATATTTTTCTTTCCCTAAATTAGAAGGGGAGATTGCTCCTCATATGAATTTTAAGGGTAAAGACCATTTGGTATGGAGTTTAAATAATTATCTTGGATTAGCAAATCATCCGGAAGTAAGAGAAGCGGATGCTAAAGCAGCAGCAGATTATGGTATGGCTTACCCAATGGGAGCCAGGATGATGTCTGGAAATTCTACAAACCACGAAACTTTAGAACAGCAATTAGCAGAATTTACTGGTTTTAAAGATGCATTTCTTTTAAATTATGGGTACCAGGGTATGGTGTCTATTATTGATACTTTAGTAGATAGAAATGATGTAATCGTTTACGATGCTGAGTCTCATGCATGTATTATAGATGGTGTGCGTTTGCACATGGGTAAGCGTTTTGTTTACCAGCATAATGATTTAGATAGCCTCCGCAAGCAATTAGAAAGAGCAACCAAATTAACAGAGCAAAGCGGTGGTGGTATATTGGTGATTACCGAAGGCGTTTTCGGAATGTCGGGTGCACAGGGCAAAATCAAAGAGATTGTTGATCTTAAATCAGAATTTAATTTCCGTTTATTGATAGACGATGCACATGGTTTTGGTACCATGGGTAAAACCGGTGCCGGTACCCACGAACACCAAAATTGTATAGAGGGTGTGGATGTTTACTTTGGAACATTTGCAAAATCTATGGCAGGTATTGGTGCTTTTGTTGCTTCTACAGAAGAAATTACCATGTACCTGAGGTATAACATGCGTTCTCAGACCTTTGCTAAGTCTTTACCAATGCCTATGGTAATGGGATTGATCAAACGTTTAGAACTGTTGAAAAGTAAGCCGGAATTAAAGGCAAAGCTTTGGGAAATAGCAACAACTTTACAAAATGGTTTAAAAGAAAGAGGATTTAATATAGGTAATACAAACTCTGTAGTAACTCCCGTATTCCTTAAAGGAGAACTTTCTGATGCAACGGCAATTACAATGGATCTTAGAGAGAATTATGGCATTTTCTGTTCTATTGTGGTATACCCTGTTATTCCTAAAGGCTTAATTATGTTACGTCTAATTCCAACCGCAGTACATACTATAGAAGATGTTAACAGAACTTTAGATGCATTTAGTGAAGTAGGTAAAAAGCTTAAAGAAGGCTTTTATCAGAAAAATAAGACTGTAAATGCTTAAAAAAAATTAAATATTAAAAACGCCCTTACAACTCTTGTAAGGGCGTTTTTTTGTTTTGTCTGATATTTTAAATATTTGATTTTTAGCGTTTTAAATCGTTTTGGCAGGGAGAGTAATGTTAAAACCTTTGGGTTTGTGGAAAAAAAAGGGTTTTTAATCTAGTAAATACAGTTTGAAATATTTTTTTTTACGAAAAAACATTATACATTAGCCTTAAGTAAACAAAATTACTAACCATCATAAATAAAAAGGAGTATCTAAAATGAAACAATTCGAAGAAGTAAAAAAATTAGTAGCAGAACTAGAAGGTGATGCAGACAAGTTTTATAACAAAGGTAACAGCGCTGCTGGAACCAGAGTAAGAAAAGGTATGCAAGATCTAAAAAACTTAGCTCAAGCTATTCGTTTAGAAGTTCAAGAAACTAAAAACAAAGAAGCTAAAAAATAATTTTGCTTTTTTGAATGTAAAACCCCGAAGCTTGCTTTGGGGTTTTATTTATATGGTGTTTTTGAATACCTTTATAATATTAATTTCTCATGTTAATGTATTGCAGAGGCTGACCAAAACTTTCTCCTCTGCAAAGCTGGATGACTGCTTGTAAGTCATCTATCTTTTTAGCGGTAACTCTAACCTGGTCTTCCATAATTGCAGCTTGAACCTTTAAGCCAGAATCTTTAATCTTTTTTACGATTTTCTTAGCCACTTCTTTATCAATTCCTTCTTTAACCACAATATCTTTTCTGATCATGTTTCCGGATACAGTATAATAAGGTTTTTCCAGGTCGAGGGCATCGGGATCCAGATGTTGCTTTACCATACGGGAAATAATCGAATCTGTAATCGCTTTCAGGCGCATATCGTTTTCTGTAATAACTGTTAAAGCATTAGTTTTCTTATCCAGTTCTACAGAGCTTTTAGAATCATGAAAATCATATCTGTTAAGAATTTCTTTCTTAGCATTATTAATCGCATTGTCCAGCGTCTGGCTGTCTAATTTGCTTACTATATCAAATGAAGGCATACAATAGAATTTAATTTGATTTATTGAGTTTTTAAAGATAGATTTAAAGTAAATCAATAAAAAGTATTTTATTATGAAAGCAAAAAAAACCAGCGTTTCGGATAAGCAACGCAAAAAACAAATAAAAAGTGATCTTGAGGTAAATCTTAAAAGCAAGCTTTCTGATTTTGTAAAAAGCTTAGGTCATGATGCGAATGATATTGGTGCAGAAATTAAGAAGATGAGCAAGCTTTTAGCAAAAAAGCTTTCCAGGAAAGTTAAAAGTGTAAAATCCATTACTGAATTTAAAAAGGAGAGCAAGGGCGAGCCTCAAAAATCAAAAGCAGTGAAGAAAGAAACAGTGAAATCTCCTGAGAAAGTTAAAAAGGTAATTGCTAAAGCGACTAAGAAGTCTGGAGAGAAGCCTGTTACCATAGAAGAGATCGTTAAAAAGGAAATTATAAATCCTGCAAAAGTAGTTTTAGACTCTAAAGATGAAAATGATATAATGCCGGTTTCTACTGTGAAAAAGACACCGCAAAAAACAACTTCTAATACTTCTACTAAAAAGGCCTCTGCTGCTAATACCACCTCGGCAAAATCACAGGCAAATAAAAAGCCTGCAGCTAAAAATACAGTCCCGGCCGCGGGTAAAGATTCTAAAAACAATTCAAACATTACTAAGCCCCGTACTGTTAAAAGCAATAGTAAGGAACCTAAAAATTAGTTGTTTCTTAACATACACTTAATAATAGTTTTGCAGTTTGCCATTGCCGGTAGCTGGATTGATAATTTTTAATGACAAGTAGTAAGCCCCCATTAATAAACAGAGAAATAAGTTGGTTATACTTTAACGATAGGGTCTTGCAGGAGGCTGCAGACAAAACTGTACCTTTAATAGAGAGAATTAAGTTTTTAGCTATTTTCTCCTCTAATCTGGATGAGTTTTACAGGGTAAGAGTAGCAACATTAAACAGGCTGACTACTGTGGTAAGCCGGGTTAAAGAAGAATTAGGTTATAATCCTAAGAAAATCCTTAATCAGATTAAAAATTTAGTCATTAAGCAGGAACGCAAATTTAATCAGCTATACGAAAACATTATTAAAGAGCTTTCTGATAACAAAATTTTTATATTAAATGACAGGCAGTTAAATGTAAGCAGAGGCGCCTTTGTTAAAGAATTTTTCAGAGATAAGATATTACCCGCAATTGTACCCATTATTATAGATGATAAACAGCCTTTCCCCGAACTTAGAGATAGAGTGATCTATTTCCTTGTTAAACTTGCAAAAGCCGGGAAAAAAGATAAATATGCATTAATAGAGATTCCTGAAAGTTTAAACAGGTTCCTGATATTACCCGAAACGAATAACCTTAAATTTATCATCCTTTTAGATGATATCATCAGGTATTGTTTGGATGAGGTTTTCTTTATTTTTGAGCATGATAATATAGAGGCTTATTCTATCCAGGTTACAAGAGATGCAGAATTAGATCTGGATACAGCAGTTAGCGATAAGTTTATCGAAGCTCTCTCCAAAAGCCTGCAAAAGAGAAAAAAGGGAAAGCCAATGCGTTTGCTATACGATAGTGAAATGCCGCTGGATATGCTTTCAACCGTAGTAGGTAAACTCGATTTAAACTCAGAAAGTCTTATTCCTGGAAACAGGTATCATAATTTTAAAGACTTTATAGATTTTCCAAATGTAGGTTCGGATGAATTGGAGTATAAAAAGCTTCCTCCACTGCCTGTAAAAGGATTAAGTTATTACCGGGGTTTATTTGAGCTGATCAAGAAAAAAGATTACCTCGTTAACCTGCCTTACCAGTCGTTTGATTACATTATTCATTTCCTGCGTGAAGCAGCTATTGATCCAAAAGTAACAGAAATCAATATTACATTATACCGGCTGGCCCAAAACTCCAGAATAATTAATGCCCTTATTAACGCATCAAGAAACGGAAAAAAGGTGAACTGCCTGGTAGAATTAAAGGCAAGGTTTGATGAACAGGCAAATATTTTCTGGACCAATAAGCTCGAAGAAGAAGGTATTGTGGTGAATTATGGCATTACTGGATATAAGGTTCATACAAAAATTTGCCTAATCACGCGGATAGAAAAAGGAAAGAAGGTTTACTATGCAAATTTGGCAACGGGTAATTTTAACGAGAAAACTGCCCAAATTTATTGCGACCATAGTTTATTTACTGCCAATGCAAAAATTACAGAAGAACTGAGCCGGTTATTTACTGCAATTCATAAAAAAGTAATTTCTAAAGATTATAAATATCTGATTGTTTCTCCATTAGAAACCAGAAATAAGCTTTTTGCAATGATAAATGCCGAGATGAAGGCTGCCAAAGCCGGGAAAAAAGCTTATATCATTTTAAAAATGAATTCGCTGGCAGACGAACAGACTATCAGAAAACTATATGATGCCAGTAATGCAGGGGTAAAAATTCAGCTCATTATTAGAGGGATGTGCAGCCTGGTTGCAGGTAAAAGGGGCTTTAGCGAAAATATACAAGTTATTTCTATTATTGATAAATTTTTAGAGCATGCCCGTGTATGGATTTTTGCTAATAATGGCAATGAGAAAATTTATCTTTTATCCGCAGATTTAATGACCAGAAATCTCGATCATAGGGTAGAAGTTGGTTTCCCCATTTATGATGAAGATATAAAAAAAGAAATCAGAGATATTATTGATATTCAACTGGCAGATAATACTAAAGCAAGGCAAATTAACCAGCTCAACAATAATAAATACAAAAAAACTGGCGATAAAGAAGAGAAGCGTTCGCAGTTAGATACTTATACATATTTAAAGACAAAACATACTTGATTTGAAATACGCAGCTATTGATATTGGTTCTAATGCCGTACGACTTTTAATTGCAGATATTATTGATAACGAAGGCGCTATATCCTTTAAAAAAAACACGCTTATACGTGTTCCATTGAGGCTTGGAGACAATGCTTTTTTAGACAGGAGGATATCAGATAAAAAGGCAGAAGATCTGTTTAAAACCATGCAGGCCTTTAAGAATCTGATGGACGTTTACAAAGTAGAAGATTATATGGCTTGTGCTACATCTGCTATGCGTGAAGCTGTAAACGGACAAGAACTGGCTAAAAATATCCGGGAGAAAATAGACCTAAATCTTGAAATAGTTGGTGGCCAAAGAGAAGCAAATATTATCTACTCCAGTCATATAGAACAAACTCTGGATAGAAAAAGAACATATCTCTATATTGATGTTGGCGGCGGAAGTAC
>JAZQRF010000203.1:0-10804 GCA_045629485.1 Pelobium sp.
TCAGAAGTAAGCATAGATTGTTGTCTTTAAATTCAGTACTTAAATATAACAAAATATGCTTACTTATTGATAATCAGATAACTATATTTAAAAATACATCCCGATAAAAAATCTTCTTATCTCGAACTCACGTTAATTTAACCATTTACCATAAAAAAAGCCAGAATTTACATTCTGGCTTTTTTTATTTATTACGATTTTTATACGCCTAATTTTTGTTTAATTGTTTTTGGCAATCCTTTTTTGTTAAGGTATAAAGAGGTGGTTTTATACTTCAGAAAGTTTTTAGTTACAAAAAGATATCCCTTATAATCATTAGACTCTCCCCAGGAGTTTTTAACAATATAATATTCTTTTCCATTCTGATCTTTCGCTAAGCCAATGATATGCATCCCATGGTCATCTGTGGTTTCGTAATTATCGAAAGCAGCTTGTCTCATTTCTTCAGTAATTTCCATTTCAGGCTGAGGGCCATTAAACATATTTGCTTTTTGATCTTCGCTCATTAAATTGTATTCCCTGTTTGGAACGTAGGCAACACCATTTTTCCAGCTAAAGCCTTTTTCGCTTACATCAGTTGCCCAGGCAACAGTATAGCCATTTCGTAAAGCATTGTCCACAATTTCTGTCATATCATTTAATCCTACATTGTATACCTGATCAAACGACCAGTTATCTGGCACAGTTAAAACAAAAGGTTTATAAGGCACCTGTTCTTTAAAGGAAGATATTTCTATATAATCAGATGGATTGATGCCTACCACCTCATCAGCAAACGTTTTTGGGGTATAGGTTTTTCCTTTATAAGTGAATTTTTCGGGAACTTTACCCAGATAAGAATCTATCACAGCAGTATATGCTGATAACCAGTTTGGTGTTAAGGTTCCATTTGGATTAGTAATTACTGCATCTAATACCCCTTTTTGCAGGGCTGCCATTTCTGCGAACTTATTATTAGGAGTGCCGTAATTTAAACCGCTATAAACCTCTTCAGGAATTGCTCCGTATTTGGCATACATATTAATTACATCATGTAAAGCTCCTCCGTCTCCTAAAGTTAGAGCACCATGCATTCTAACATAGTTTTTACCTTTTTCGATGTAAGCACAACGGGCAGTATAAATATCAGAAATGTCTACCGGAGCTTTGCCGTTTTTTATCATTTCAGATTCTATAAAAGAATTTGTTGCGTAGCTCCAGCAGGTTCCAGACGAACCCTGGTTTTTGATAGAAGTATTAGTAAGGTTGATAATCTCTGTAAACTGAAATGCTTCTTTGCTTTGTAAACTCTGGTTTTTAGTAAGAGAATTTATCAGATTATCCTGAGCAAAAGCCGCAGAAGAGAAAAAAAATGCCGCTGAAAAAGCAATACTTTTAAATATTTTATTCATTTGTTATGTGTTATACGTAAAATAAAATTAACGAATTTTTAACAACTGCCCATATTTGTTTAGGTAATGTTACAATAAGAGCTTTGTGTTTAAAGAAGTTATTTCTTCAAACAACTTTACAAAAGTGAAATTTGCTTTTATACCAGGTGGTATGATCAACAAAAATTACTTTATCCTTTTAGTGTTATCCTTAACAAATGATTCCCATCCACTGTAAGTTTTTCCTTTTCCGGTAGTGTCTATTTTTTGGAAGGAGTGACAAACAGCAACTGCAAGTCCGTCTGTAGCATCTAAAAACTCAGGTGTTTCTGTAAATTTTAAAAGCTGTTTAAGCATAGCCGCAACTTGTTCTTTGCCCGCATTACCGTTTCCGGTAATAGATTGTTTGATTTTTTTGGGAGAATATTCAAATATTGGGAGCCCTTTGGCCAATCCCGCTGCCATGGCTACACCTTGTGCTCTGCCAAGCTTTAGCATCACCTGGATGTTTTTTCCATAGAAAGGAGCTTCCAGTGCCAGGCAATCAGGTTGATATTGCTCAATTAAACTGGTGGTGCGCTCAAAAATACGCTGAAGTTTTAAAGGATGATCATCCAGATGCTGCATTTTAACCACGCCAAGGCTTATCAGCGAGATATGATTGCCAGTTTCCTTAACCAGGCCGTAGCCCATTACTGCTGTCCCAGGGTCTATTCCTAAAATAATACGTTCTTTGGATTTTTCTCTCAGCATGAAGGCAATATTAAGCTAATTTCTTAACATTGTATAAAATCCAAACAATTGGTTGCTAGCCACAAGAAAATTTTAAGTTATGTAATTAAAGCAAGCATATTAGTACTTGCTACGGTATTTATTTATACGCGTTTAAGTAACAATACTAATTTAAATAATTTTCTGGAGCTTATAAATGAGCTTAAGCCTGTAAAAGTCTGGGTCGTTTTATCTGCCATTTTTTTATTGATGATACTCAATTGGTTTATAGAGAGTATTAAATGGAAATTCTTAATCAGTAAAGTAGAACCTATTAGCCTTAAAAGAGCCATAGAATCTGTATTCTGCGGTTTAACCTGGGCAGTTTTTACACCTAACAGAATAGGAGAATACGGAGGCCGTATTTTTTTTCTTTCTTCCAGGAAAAGAATTCAGGGGATGGTTGCTATGAGTGTTGGGCATATCGCTCAAATGGTGATAACCAATGTAGTGGGAGCTCTTGCTTTGCTGTGGTTTATTAATAACTTTTTAGAGGTCGACAGGCCGGTGTTTTTTATTCTTGCCTTTTTAATATCTGTTTTTTGCATTTTTTTTACCCTTTTTTATTTTAATATTCACTGGTTAGATAATCTGGTGAAAAATATTAAGTTCTTAAAAAAAGTTAAAGTATTTTTTAGTGTACTCACGAGGTATAGTAAAAGAGAATTAACCAAAGTAATGCTTTATAGCATACTCAGATTTGGTGTGTTTACTTCTCAGTATCTTCTGATTATGGAACTCTTGATTCCTGAAATCGCATTTTATAAGTCAGCTTTTTTAGTGTTCATTTTATTTTTTGTACAGTCTGCTTTGCCTTCTTTAGATCTACTGGATATCGGTGTCAGAAGCATGACAGCAACTTATTTTTTTAGCTTCATCACAACACAAGAGATTGCTGTAATGGCTGCCGCAGCTTTAATTTGGTTGGTTAATTTAATAATTCCTGCTATTTTGGGCTCTTTCTTTGTTTTTAAACTCAAATTCTTTAGTGATACTTATTAGTGTAATTTCCATAATCCTTACCTTGTTGTATGCCGGGTTGGTGTTGTATTTAAGAAAAGGCTGGGAAAGTATTCCACTATTTAAGTGTGGTGTTTCTTTGCTAACTACAAAAGTTACTATCATCATAGCCGCAAGAAACGAAGAAGATAAAATAGCCCTAACTATTAATGATGTCCTTAAACAAAGCTATCCGGTAAACCTTTTCGAGTTAATCGTAGTAGATGATCATTCAACAGACCGTACAGCTGATATTGTGAATAGCTATTCCGATGGACGGGTGAAACTTATAAAGTTAAATGAAAGCGAACCCTTAAATTCTTATAAGAAGAAAGCTATAGCAGAGGCAATCAAAGATGCATCAGGTGAACTGATTATCACAACTGATGCAGATTGCCGTATGGGGAAGAATTGGTTGGAAACCATAGTGAGTTACTACGAAAAAAACGATTATAAGCTTATAAGCTCCCCGGTTGCTTTTTTTGAAGAAAAGAACAGCTTTGAAGAATTACAAACCCTGGAATTCCTTTTTTTGATTGGTTTAGGTGCCGCAGGAATTGGGAATAAAATTCCCTCTACCTGTAACGGAGCGAATTTGTGCTATCGCAAAGATGTGTTTTTAGAACTCGGAGGATTTAAAGGTATAGATGATTTAGCTTCCGGAGATGATGAACTCCTATTGCATAAAATCGCTTCTGCTTATCCCAACAGTATTGGTTTTTGTAAATCTTATGATGCAGTAGTATTTACACACGCAAAAGAGAACTTAAAAGAATTTATTCAGCAAAGAAAAAGGTGGGCCAGCAAAAGCGTGAAGTATAAGGATAAAAGAATAGTGGTTTTAGCTGTCGCCGTGTGGCTCTTTAATTTATCCTTTGTCTTAAATCTGATTGGAGGAATGTTTGTTCCTGTTTTGCTTAATGTTTTTTGCTTGCAATTTTTCATTAAGTTTTTCACAGAGATGTACTTTTTAGAAAGAATAACGAGTTTTGCCCGGAGAAAGCGGTTACTTATATTTCTTCCGGTTTTAACAGTAATCCACGTAATTTATTTTATATATATTGGGATTGCCGGAAATTCTGGGAAATATAATTGGAAAGGCAGAATGGTTCGTTAATCATAAAAGTAAATTCGCATTTATTTGCTGATTAAGGTCTAACGTTTATTTTTAGACATCATATATTAAACTTGGAAAATAAGTACAACAATTCTCATGAAGGAGAAGAAATAGATCTGATCGAGCTTTTGCTGAATAGGCAGGCAGAATTAAACGCCCTTTTAGAAATTACCCAGGCTATTAATAGCAATGTTCCAGGTGCAGTTTTAATAGAAATGCTGGAGCTGATTCTTAAAAACAACCTAAAGGTTGGTAAATTTAGATTGCTCTTAACAGACGGAGCTGAATTTATTTGTGTCTCCCAGTTTGGCGGAGATCAGGCAGAGGAATCAGAAGATTACAATCTTATTAGTAAAGAGCTTGTTGAATTAAAAAATCCCACCCAATTATCAGATCATCCGGACCCAGCCCTAAATAATTACGATTTTTTTATTCCTGTTTATCACAAAAATCAAGCTCTTGCTTATATTTTGGTTGGTGATTTTTCCACGCCAGAGAAATTGTTGGGGAATAAAATCGATTACATACAAACCCTTATTAATGTTATTGTAGTGGCTTTTGAAAATAAAAAGCTATTTAAAGAGCGTATCCAGAAAGAACGTTTACAAAAAGAAGTAGAGCTGGCAAGCCAGGTGCAAAGTATGCTTATTCCGCAAGAACTTCCAAAAGATAAAGTATTGGATGTAGAGGCAATTTACCGGCCGCATCAAAATATTGGAGGAGATTTATTTGATTTTATAGAATTAAATGAAGAGGAAGTTTTTTGGTGCATTGCTGATGTATCAGGTAAAGGAATTTCAGCGGCTCTAC
The DNA here is from genome assembly GCA_045629485.1 of Pelobium sp. Classification (GTDB taxonomy): domain Bacteria; phylum Bacteroidota; class Bacteroidia; order Sphingobacteriales; family Sphingobacteriaceae; genus Pseudopedobacter. The sequence continues at coordinate 5,068 of JAZQRF010000203.1, forward strand.
TAATGGCAAATTTCCAGGCAAGTTTAAGAGCATTGGTTTCTTCTGCTATTTCATTGCCTGAGCTGCTTGCTCGTTTAAATAAAGTGGTATTTCATAATACCAAAGGAGAACGTTTTATTACACTTTTTATAGCCAAATATCATAAAACTAACAGGAAACTGAGTTATATAAATGCTGGTCATAATGCTTCTTTGGTTTTACAGGATGGCGAGGTAATGCCTTTGTTAAAGGGAACTACCATGATTGGGGCTTTTGAGGAGCTGCCATTTATTAATGAGGGTTTACTTACAGTTGCCCGGGACGCTATCATTTTTAACTATACTGATGGAATTTTAGAACACGATGGAGATGAAGATAAAAGTTTATCTGAAGAGGATTTAATGATTTTCCTGCAGAATAATAAAGATCAGGAGTTAAAGTCTATCCACCTAAAACTAATCGAAAGAATAGAAGCGATCAGAAAAAGTAAAACTGCTTCGGATGATATTACGATGCTATCGTTACGGTTTTATTAACAGTTCAATAAACTTAGTGGATAATTTAATTTAAATCAATTTTTTGAAGATGAGGCGTTTAAGTTTGGTATGTATCCTTGAATTCTGCCCATATTTCTTTCAGAAGTTATTAATGCATTAAAACGTTTTTACTTAGAAGTAGCAATGCTTAAATTAGCATGCTGGATTTGATAAAGGAATCTTAAATGAAAACTAAGACTTAAAATGTTATTACCGTATTACCAGGATGAGTTTATAGAAGCAGGCTGCGACGAGGCAGGTAGAGGATGTTTAGCTGGGCCGGTTTTCGCTGCTGCGGTTATTCTTCCTCAGAATTTTTTTCATCCACTGCTTACAGACTCAAAGCAGCTAACGGAAAAAGAACGAGAGACGTTACGTTATGAAATAGAAAATAGTGCTCTGTCTTTTGCGGTGGGTACAGTAGATCATCAGGAAATTGATAAGATTAACATCCTTAATGCCTCGTTTTTAGCTATGCACAGGGCTTTAGAAAAGCTTTGCAAAACCCCTCAATTTATTATCGTAGACGGGAACAGGTTTAAGCCCTATCCTAATATTAATCATCAATGCATTGTAAAAGGAGATGGCAAATATTATTCTATTGCTGCAGCTTCTATTCTGGCTAAAACTTATAGAGACGAATTCATGACTAATCTTCATGAAGAATTCCCACATTACGACTGGAAACAGAATAAAGGTTATCCTACTATAAAGCATCGCGAAGCTGTGCTGTCTTATGGTTTGAGTCCTTACCACAGAAAAACTTTCAGAATTACTAATCCTCAACTCTCTATTTTTAGTAATTTGCAACATGAGGATTCTGCTGCTTACCAATAAAGTACCTTTTCCTGCAAACGGAGGATATGCAATAGTAGTTTACAATACTATTAAGGAACTTGTAGCAGCCGGATGTGAGGTTACGCTTTTTAGCCTCAATACCTCAAAGTATTTTGTTAAAACGAAAGAAATTAGCGACCCCCTTTTTAAGAAAATCAAATTTCTTCAATATAAAATTGATGCAAATGTGAGTATTAAAGGGGCCTTCCTAAACCTTTTCTCTAAAGATTCTTATAACTTAAGCAGGTATTTTGAAGCCGATTGTGCCAGCAAGCTTGCATATCTTCTTAGAACAAAAGAGTTTGATATTATACAATTGGAAGGTTTATTTGTTGTACCATACCTGGAAATCATAAGAGATAATTGTAATACTAAGGTCGTTTACCGGGCACATAATATAGAGCAACAAATCTGGAAACGCTTAACAATGCAGGAAAGCTCTTTTTTAAGAAGGCTTTATTTTAACTTTTTAAGTAAACGCCTTCAGAACTATGAAAATAGTGTGCTAAATAGCTTTGATTCACTTTTTACGATCAGCCCTGTAGACGAGCGATTTTTTAAAAGCATTGGATGTAAAATTCCAGTTCACACCTTCCCGGTTTCGATAAATAAAAATGAGTATTTAAAAGAGTTCCCTGTTTGTACGCTCAAAAGTATTGGATACATCGGAAGTATGGATTGGCGACCTAATATGGAAGGCTTGCAATGGTTTTTAGAAAAAGTATGGCCTTTAATCAAACAATTAGATTCAGGAATAACTTTTCATTTGGCAGGTAAACATCTTCCAAAACAGTTTTATAATTATAGCGATCAAACCTTTGTAATTGAAGGCGAAGTAGATGATGCTTTAGAATTTATTTCACGCCAGCATGTGTTTATAGTGCCTTTGCTATCGGGTAGCGGCATGAGGGTGAAAATCATCGAGGCCATGGCTCTGGGTAAGTGTGTGATTGCTACTTCTATAGCTGCGGAAGGTATTAACTATCAGCATGATAAAAATATTTTGATAGCCGACAAAGCTGATGATTTTTATAAACAAATTTTACGTTGCTTTACAGATAAAACACTGGTTTCAAAGATCGGGAAACAAGCCAAAAAGTTGGTTGATAAATATCACGATAACGAAAAAACCAGTAAAGAGATGTTGAAACTTTATAAAGAACTTTGTGACAATAAGGATTAAGGTTTTTTATTAAGTTTGCGCCATATATAAAATTCAGATTCATTCATCTAATAATCTGAATTACAATAATTATCCGTAATGAAAGATACCGCATTAACAGCAAAACATATTTCTTTAGGTGCCAAAATGGTTCCTTTCGCAGGTTATAATATGCCTGTTCAATATTCAGGCATAAATGCAGAGCATGAAACTGTAAGAAACGCTGTGGGTGTTTTTGATGTTAGCCATATGGGGGAATTTATCCTCAAAGGAGAAAAAGCTTTAGACTTAATCCAGAAAGTTTGCTCTAATGATGCATCTAAACTATACGATGGTAAAATTCAGTATGCTTATTTACCTAATAATACAGGCGGAATAATAGATGATTTACTGGTTTACCGTATTGATAACAAAACCTACATGCTGGTTGTAAATGCTTCTAATATAGAAAAAGATTGGAACTGGATCTCTAGCTTGAATACTGAAGAAGTTGAGATGAAAAATATCTCTGATCGTACTTCTTTATTGGCAGTACAGGGGCCAAAATCTGCGGAAGCTTTACAAGGTTTAACCAATGTATACCTGGCTGGTATGGAGTATTACACTTTTAAAAAAGGAACTTTTGCCGGAGTAGACAATGTATTGATATCGGCAACAGGCTACACAGGAGCCGGAGGTTTCGAATTATATTTTGAAAATGCCGCAGCAGATAAAATTTGGGATGCAGTTTTTGAAGCAGGAGAAGCTTATGGCATAAAACCCATTGGTTTAGGAGCCAGAGATACATTAAGGTTAGAGATGGGTTTTTGCTTGTATGGAAATGATATAGACGATAATACCTCACCTATAGAGGCAGGTTTAGGCTGGGTAACAAAATTTACTAAGGAATTCACCAATTCAGAAGCGCTTAAACAGCAAAAAGAAAATGGTGTGCCTCATAAACTGGTGGGTTTCGAGATGGTAGAAAGAGGAATTCCCAGACATGATTATGAAATTACCGATGCCAGTGGAAATACAATTGGAAAAGTCACATCCGGTACACAGTCTCCATCTTTACAAAAAGCCATTGGTTTAGGGTATGTTTCAAAAGAAAATGCTAAAGAAGGCAGCGAAATTTTTATCAAAATAAGAGACAAGAAGGTAAAAGCTAAAGTGGTGAAGCCACCATTTTATAAATAAAAGGATAAACAGAAACAGATGCAAAAAAAGAAATTAGAGGTTTGTTTAACACCAGTACTTTTACCTCTTTACGATATAAAAAACGCTATAGTCATTGTCATAGATATTTTTAGGGCAACATCTTCTATGTGTTACGGAATTGCAAATGGTGCCGAGGCCATTATCCCTGTAGCAAGCATAGAAGAGTGTATGAGCAGGAGAGACGGAGTTTGCCTTGTAGCTGCCGAACGGGATGGGAAAGTAGTTGAGGGGTTTGATTTTGGTAATTCACCGTTTTCCTATACTGCAGAAAAAGTAAAAGGCAAAACCATTGTTTTAACCACCACAAATGGTACGCATGCGATCAGTGAATCTAAAAAAGCAGCTTATCAGGTAATTATCGGGTCTTTTTTAAATCTGGATGCTGTTACTCAATATCTAAGAACTCAGGATAAAGACGTGTTATTATTATGTGCGGGCTGGAAAAACAAATTCAATTTAGAGGATACGCTTTTCGCCGGAGCAGTAGTTCACCAGCTATCCAAAGACGAGTACGAGCTTGATGACTCCAGCCACGCTGCGGAAGATATTTACTTATTAGCAAAAGATGATTTGGCCGGATATGTTTCCAAAGCATCTCATGGAGAGCGGATGCGAAAGTTAAACTTGCAGGAGGATATTAATTTCTGTTTAAGCCAAAACATTATTAAGGATATTCCCGTTTTGGTTGGAGATAAATTAGTGAAACTTTAATTTAATCAATGGGTGCATTTAGCAAATTACCTTTGGTGTTTGGGGGCTTATTATGCTTCAATTTAGTAGCATATTCTCAACCCTCACCAATTGTAAAAGATAATGCGAAGCCTGTAGTTTTGTCAAGACAATTTAGCTTTACTGAAGGGCCAGCTGTAGATAAGCAAGGGAATATTTCTTTACCGATCAGCCTAATAATAAAATCTGGGAGTACAATGCGAGAGGGGATTTAAGCATTTTTATGGATGATGCAGGCCGTTCTAACGGAATGTTTTTCGATAAAAAAGGAAACCTTATTGCTTGCGCAGATGAAAAAAACGAATTGTGGTTAATTACTAAAAGCAAAAAGAAAAAAGTGCTTTTAGATAATATTATTGGAAAACTATTTAATGGGCCAAATGATGTTTGGGTGAGTAAGAAAGGAGATATCTATTTTACAGATCCTTATTATCGGAGAGATTATTGGTCTCGTACACAGGATGCTTTGCCTCAAAGGGGTTTATACGTTTTGTACAAAAACGATAACGAAGCTACTTTATTAGATGCCAATTTTATAAGGCCAAATGGGATTGTGGGTTTTTCGAAGAAGAACATTTTGTACGTCGCAGATATTGGCGATAACAAAACTTATAAGTACCAAATTTTAAAAGATGGAAGCCTTTCCAAAAGAACCTTGTTTGTAAATAAAGGTTCAGATGGTTTAACCATTGATAAGAAAGGGAATTTATACACTACCGGTGAAAATATTGTGGTTTTTAATAAGGATGGGAAACAGATTGAAGAGATTGTTATTCCCGAACCCAGAACAACCAATGCGAGTTTCTATGGAAAACAGAGAAATCAGTTATTTATTACCGCAGGTAAAGGAATTTATATGGTGGATATGAAGGTTAGAGGGTTATAAATCTCTTATCCCTTTTGCTATTTCAATTTATCATTATTCTTGTGCCTGTCAGCATCGCGGATATTTTTCTTTTCTAAGTTTTTTTCTAATGCCTGGGTCAAATCAATTCCCGTTTGGTTGGCGAGGCATATCAGTACAAAAAAAACATCGGCCATCTCGTCGCCCAAATCTACAGTCTTATCAGATTCTTTAAAAGATTGTTCGCCGTATTTGCGAGACATGATACGGGCAACTTCACCAACTTCTTCCATTAAAATAGCAGTATTAGTGAGTTCGTTAAAATATCTTACACCTGTAGTATTAATCCAATTATCTACTAATTCCTGGGCCTCTTTAATTTTCATTCAGCTAAATTCAGGATTATGAATAATAAAACATAAAATATTTAAAGCTCGAGCTCATGAATGT
>JAZQRF010000204.1:0-10922 GCA_045629485.1 Pelobium sp.
TCGCTCTGGTAGCCCGGGCAGGAAAATATCACAAGATCGCCAATTTCGGCATTAACTACAAAATCTCCTTTTTGCCCGCTATGGTCGGCTTCTCTTTGTGTAAGGTTATTTACAAAAACGAGGTTTAGTTTACTTCTCTTATCTGCATCATAGGCAGTGCCTTTTAACACAGTTTGTGCCTGCGCAAGAAAAGGGAAAAAGAAAAGAAATGCCACCAATATATTTTTCATTCGTTGTTTTAGTTTTCCAAGGTGATGAAGCAACCATAAGTTTGTTGTCATACTTTTAAGTATATTTCAACATATGAATGGTTCTCATCTTATCAAAAATCGGCTAATCTATTTAATAAAACAAGCTATTAACATTATTTAACGATTTTTGTGCCAATCTATTTTAAGAAAGTCTTTTCATAATTTATTTCATCAAATCCTATTGCATTGCCTTTTTCTGTAAGAATAACAGGGCGTTTAATTACGCTGGTATTCTCCCGCATCAACTCGATGGCCGCTTCTTCACTGGTGATTTGTTTTTTTACATTTTCATCCAGATTGCGCCATGTAGTGCCTTTTCTGTTCAATACATTTTCCCAACCAAACTCTTTACACCATTCCTGCAGATGTTGTTTATCTATCCCAGCCTTCTTATAATCATGAAAATCTTCTTCAAAATTGTTTTCCTTAAGCCATGTTCTGGCTTTTTTTACCGATCCGCAATTAGGTATGCCAAATATTTTTGCTTTCATTCTAAATACATTTATGACCTGATACATCAGATCAATGTGGTTTTTGTTTGGATACAAAACTACATAATATATCCAGGATAGAGGAGGCAAAGCATGGGAATTACTATTGTTAACCAACACGCAGCAAGTGGCTATTAGCTGTGCTAACAGGTTGATGAATAATGAATTTTTATGTTTTTATATTTCTTATGAAATTGCTTTCTAGGTATAATCTATATCCCTGCTGTCTAAGAACTGATGTACAGGCTTGTAATGTAAATCAAACGTAGCAGCAACTTCCCGGTAAACTACTTCTCCCTCCACTATATTTAGTCCTTTTAATAATTCATAATTATCCAGACACGCTTTTCTCCAGCCTTTATCTGCCAATTCTAAAATATAAGGAAAAGTACTATTGGTTAGCGCAATTGTAGAAGTGTAAGGTACAGCTCCGGGCATATTAGTAACACAATAATGCAAAATACCATCTACAATATAGGTAGGCTTTTCATGAGTAGTAGGTTTGCAGGTTTCTATACAGCCTCCCTGATCTACAGATACGTCTACCAGAACCGTTCCGGGACGCATTAATTTAAGCATATCCCTGGTAACTACAGTTGGGCATTTTGCTCCGGGAATAAGTACCGCACCAACGATCAGGTCGTGGTTGGTCACCAGCCTTCTGATATTGTATTCGCTGCTAAACATGGTTACAACATGCGGAGGCAAAACATCATTGATATATCTTAATCTCTCAATATTGGTATCTACAATGGTAACATGTGCCCCAAGTCCTGATGCCATTTTTGCTGCTTGTACCCCAACAATTCCGGCACCGATAATTAGAACTTTACCCGGTGTAACTCCCGGCACTCCTCCTAAAAGAACTCCACGACCCATTACAGGTTTCTCCAGGTATCTTGCACCTTGTTGTATTGCCATCCTGCCTGCTACCTCAGACATAGGGATCAAGATGGGAAGAGATTTAGTGGTAGTTTCCACGGTTTCATAGGCGAGACATACTGCTCCGCTATCCATCATGGCGTAAGTAAGTTCTCTGTTCGATGCAAAATGAAAAAAACAAAATATCAGCTGATCTTTTCTGGCAAGTTTAAATTCGCTGGGCTCTGGTTCTTTTACTTTTAAAATCATATCGGCCCTGCCCCAAATCTCATCTCCTGTAAGTATAATAATAGCTCCCGCTTCTTCATAATCGTCATTTCTAAAACCACTAGCTGCGCCGGCATGAGTTTCTATCAAAACCATATGCCCTCTTTTAGATAATTCGTGGGCTCCTGCAGGAGTTAATGCAACTCTATTTTCGTTATTATGAATCTCTCGTGGTATGCCTACAATCATTTTCTTAAATTTTGATCTAAAATAATTAAAATTTATTAACAAATTCATGTATTGTTAATGTTTTTTGTAAAATATTTGATTCTTTTATGATTTATAAAGCGATTTTTTAGCTTCACTATTATAAAATGTGGTTTCGAATTAAAGAAATCGTATTTTTATGTTTTTAATTATGATAATTAGGGAATTTAAGGAGGGTTTTACATTTATTACCCAACATGACCATGCAAATATTGCAGGAGAATTTTTCAGCAATTTAAAAAAAGACTTTTTACCAGTTGATTATTATGAGTCGTTAAAATTTGCTGTATACCAGCATGATAGATCCTGGATAGTGCCAGATAGTGAGCCAATTTGGGATGATTTAGAAAAAAGACCATATGATTTTTTAGACTATCCGGAAAATTTGAAATATCATTTTTATAGAATTGGTATAGAGCAAACAGACCAGGTGAATTCTTATGCCGCTTTATTATGTAGTATGCACTATGCAAGTTTTCTTGATAATGCTGAAACAGAGGCAGGAAAATCTTTCGCTCATAAAGAACGCCAAAGGCAAAAGCATCTTAAGCAACGTTTAAGCATTACTAATGATACTTTTTTAAATTATCAGCTCAAAATTCTTCAGTTTTGCGATGACCTTTCCTTATACGTTTGTTTAAACAAGCCTGGTGTAGAGAAAAAAGAAGAACATCCTTTTTTTAAAGATGGTTTTCCAAACTCCGCCTTTTTTAACGATGGTGGCGAAAAAAATATTATAGCCAGTTATGCCGATAGGAACCTTGTTAAATTTAACTACTCTCCATTTGAAAAAAGGTTTGATCTGAAAATTACTTTTAAGAACGTGTTAAAAGAGGATATCAAAAACCAGGGTCTTTCGAAAGCTTTTGCCAAACAGCCCTGGGTTTTTAACACAATAAAAATAGGTTGAGGATTTAATTAAAACGGGAAGTCTTTAAAAATAATTTTTCTTTTGCACCCCAGGTATTTTGAGGTTCTGAGAAGGGCTCAACTATTTTACCGACTTTTTGCCCCCATTTACCGATTATTTGGCTTGTATTTCTTTTTCGGGTAATTCAATTAAAGAGATAGATGATACTTTTGAATCATAATATTTTATGATGGAGAGTTCAAACAAGAATGATAAGAAGAAAGGAAAAGTAGTAGTAGGCTTGGTGCTACTGGTAGTAGGGTTTGCTTTGCTATTTAAGCAATTTGGATATTACTACCCAGACTGGGTGATTAGCTGGCCCATGTTAATCATTGTTTTAGGAATAGCCAATGGCTTTAAACATAACTTTAGAAACTCAGGCTGGATAATTATGTTGCTTATTGGTGGAGTTTTTCTTGCCGAAAAAATAAATCCCGAATTAAGTGTTTCCAGATATACCTGGCCAATCATTTTGATTGGACTGGGCGCATGGTTCATTTTTGGAAAGCAAAATTGCAAAGAAAGCGAAAGATTTCTCAAAGAAAGAGGCAAATGGGAAAGGGATGACTTCTTTGCCCCTGCCGAAGAAGTTGCTTATAAGGAAACGGAAGAGGATAAAAAAGAGAAGGATAAAAAAAAATCAAGAACTTATAACGGAGATGAGGTGATAGATAGCGTATCGGTTTTTGGCGGAACTACAAAAACCGTACTTTCTAAAAATTTTAAAGGAGGAGAAATAGTAACCATTATGGGTGGTACCATATTAAATCTTTCTCACGCCGATATAGACGGAGTAGCGATTATTGAGGTGGTGCAGGTATTTGGCGGCACTAAAATAATTATTCCGCAAAACTGGGAAGTAAATACAGAAATGGCCGCAATATTTGGAGGGATAGATGATAAGAGGATGTTTCAGAACCAGGCCCTGCAAAGCGGAAAAACATTGGTAATAAAGGGTACTTCAATTTTCGGAGGGATAGAAATCAAAAGCTTTTAAACATTTACGTATGAATTGGTATGCAGCAAAAATAGTATTCCAGATTGTGAATGATAACAATCCGGTTACGGCCCAATTTGATGAACAGGTAAGACTAATACATGCTGTAAGCAGGGAGTTAGCTTTAGAAATCGCACATCAGTTTGGGATGATGGCGCAGGAAGATTTTCGGACTAAAAAAGGTTCTCTTTTGGAATGGAAATTTATAGCCGTAATAGAAATAGAATTTATTGGTGAGCTGGAACACGGTGTAGAGATCCATTATGCAATAAAAGAACCTGAAGAAAAAGACTTGTATCTACAAAGAGTGAAGGAAAAAGCGCTAAATTTAAAAAGAGTTGTACAACAGCAGTTATTAGTATCTTAAATTGACGGGTTCGCCATTTTCAAATTATAATTTCAGGAGAGCTTTTATCCTGTTAGGTTTAACGTGGTTGGGCCTGCATTTTTATACATTATACTCCCTGGGAATTGATTTGGAAAAAGCTTTGAAAGACAGCTGTGTTTCATTATTCAGTACAGCTGTTTTGTGCTGGTTAATATCCCACAACCTGTATTACTATAAGCCGCAGAGCAGTAAGTTTTTAAACTTAATCGTTTGGTGTTTATTCCTGGCGTTTATCAACACCTTAGCTGTAGCTTTGTTATTACCTTTGTTTATAGAAGATACCGCTTATACAGAATTTATCAGTCGGGGTTTGATACTAAGGTTTGCAGTATCATTCTTAATGATAAGTTTAATGGCCATGATCAGCATGTTGTGGTATAGTCAGCAGGATAAAGAAGAACTCGAATTAAGAAAAAACGAAGCTGATAAGCTGAATAAAGAAGCAGAACTAGCAACATTAAGAGAAAAACTACAGCCACATTTTTTATTTAATAGCCTGAACTCTATAAGCGCCTTAACTTTCTCCAGGCCGGTTGAAGCAAGAAAAATGATTCATCAGTTATCTGATTTTTTAAGAGGGACTATCCGTAGAGATGATAAACCCACATCTTTAAAATTAGAAATAGAACATTTACAGCTTTATCTGGAAATAGAAAAGGTGAGGTTTGGCCACCGTTTAACAACGAATATTGTTTGTGATGAAGTATGTGCCGATACATTAGTGCCGCCTATGATTTTGCAGCCTATTGTTGAAAATGCGATTAAATTTGGATTATATGATACAATAGATGAAGTTTTAATTACCATTACCTGCAAACTACAAGATAAGATATTGAGTATTTCTGTTTCCAATCCATTTGATCCTAAAACCTCATACCCTAATAATGGGACAGGTTTTGGACTTTCCGGCGTTAGGAAAAGGCTTATGCTATTCTATAATATTCACAATCCTTTAAAGACAGAAGTTTCTGAAAAAGATTTTACCACTACCATTTTTATTCCGCAATGATGAAACTGTATTATTATACATTGGTAAAGAAGATCAGATGATTGTTTTCCATCAAAAACGAAAAGTAAGCAATGAAAAATGCAATTATTATAGACGATGAACCTTTAGCAAGAAGCCTGATACTGGAATATTTGAAAGAATATCCTCAGATAAAGGTTTCAGAAGAGTGCAATAATGGTTTCGAGGGATTAAAAGCAATAAAAGAACATCAACCGGATTTGATTTTCCTGGATGTTCAGATGCCGAAAATAACAGGTTTTGAAATGCTGGAGTTACTGGATGAAAAGCCTAAAGTTATATTTACTACAGCTTTTGAAGAATATGCCTTAAAAGCTTTTGAAGCGCATGCTGTAGATTATCTTCTCAAACCGTTCGATCAGGAACGCTTTAACAAAGCGGTTGATGAATTTCTTCAGAATAGTGTTATTGATGGAAGCAAAGTAAACGGTTTATTGGAAGAAGTAACTGCATCACCTGGGAAATTAGACAGGATTGTAGTTAAAACTGGTAATAAAATTAAAATTATTCCGCTTTATGAAGTTCATTATTTAGAAGCGGATGATGATTATGTTAACATTCATACCTCAGACGGGGCCTTTTTGAAAAACAAAACCATGGCCTTTTTCGAAAAAACATTAAGTGAAAAGGACTTTGTTAGGGTTCATCGCTCATATATTGTGAAACTGGATCAGGTAACGAAAATTGAGCCTTATGAAAAAGATAGCCATTTGATTTGGTTAAAATCAGGGATGAAAATCCCTGTTAGTAAAAGTGGTTATCCTAAACTTAGAATTGCTCTGGGGCTTTAAGATTATACTTCGGCCAGATATTGCTTGAAAATCATTTCTAACATTCGGTATAATTCGGGATGCTTTTCTTTCATCTTCTCCGGTTTCTCAAAAAAATATTCAGAAACCACTGCTAAAAATTCACTTTCATTAGTTGCGCCGTAAATAGCTATATCGGAATTTCCCTTTTTAATTTTATGCATTTCCTTTTGCATCAAATCCAGCCATGGCAAAACATATTGCTGTTGCATCAAATTTTCAGGCAAGCCATCAATACTCCCATCTGCTTTATCCAACAAATGTACAAATTCATGTATGCCAGTATTTGAGCCTAAAGTATGATCCTGAAAGCCCGCCCTCAAGGCTTGCTGAGATAGTATCATTTGCCCGTTCATATAACCGCTACCAACCATTCCTAAAATATTCCTTTCTTGTCCGTGTACGTCAAAAGATTCGTTAAAAGTATTCGGGTAAATAATCACAGTAGAAATATTCGGGTATATCCACTCATTAAATCCCCAGATAGGAATTAGGGCACTTGCAGCTACCAGCAATTTGTCGGTATTTTCGGGGTTTGTATCAATCCATTCGATCGTTATCCGGCTTAAAAAATTCATCGTTTCTTTTTCGAAACGGATTTTCTCTTGCAGGTTTAAATTCCTGTAAAATTTAATATTTCTTTCCATGAAATTTATCTCATCAGCACTGAGTGCCTCAGGAGTTTTTACAATTTTCCGGTTACTAAGCAAGTTCCATATCAGCCAAATCAGAAAAGCAAGCGAGAAAATGAAAATGTAAATCATTTAATTAAAGTACAGTTAATCTTTATAGAAAGCTAAAAGTTCATTAAGATATAATTTGCCAAAATACTATCTTCGCAAGATGTCCCTGTTTGATGTAAAAGACAAAATAGATTCACTGGTAAAAGAGTTGCAGCAGCATAATTATAATTATTATGTGCTGACAATGCCTTCTATTTCAGATTACGAGTTCGACCAGAAACTTAAAGAGCTGGAAAAGCTGGAAAAAGAGTATCCCGAGTTTTTAAGAGCAGATTCTCCAACCCAAAAAGTAGGTGGAGAAATTACAAAAACCTTTAAGACTGTGAAGCACAAGTGGCCTATGATGTCTTTAGGAAATACCTATAACGAGCAGGATCTGATAGATTTCGATCAACGGATAAAAAAATCTTTAGGAGAAAATTACGAATATGTTTGCGAACTAAAATTTGATGGTTTATCAATGAGCCTCACCTACGAAAATGGTAAGCTGCAGCGGGCGGTTACACGTGGAGATGGTACCAAAGGCGATGATGTGACCACAAATATCAAAACGATTAGAAGCATTCCAACAGAAGTTAACGGGGAAGGAATGCCTGAAATTTTTGATGTCAGGGGCGAGGTGTTTATGCATAAGGCAGCCTTTGAAAAGCTAAATCAGGAGCGCATAGAAAATGGAGAAGTTGCATATGCAAATCCAAGAAATTTCGCTTCAGGTACAGTTAAAATGCAGGATTCTGCAGAAGTAGCCCGCAGGCCCCTGGATTGTTTTCTTTATTTTTTATATGCGGATAAAAAACCTTTTAAAACTCATTGGGAAAGTTTACAAGCAGTAAAAAGCTGGGGTTTTAAAATCTCTGAAGAAAGCAAATTGTGTAAGAATATAGATGAAGTTTTAAAATTTATCGCCTATTGGGAAAACCAGCGCTTTAAACTGAGTTATGATATTGATGGCATAGTTTTAAAAGTAAACAATTATGCACAACAGGAAGAGTTAGGCTTTACAGCAAAATCTCCACGTTGGGCTATCAGCTATAAATATAAAGCACAAGAAGTAGAGACAGTGCTGGAAAAAGTTACATACCAGGTTGGACGAACAGGTGCGGTAACCCCGGTGGCAAATCTGAAACCCGTTTTGCTTGCCGGAACAACTGTGAAAAGGGCAACCTTACACAATGCCAATGAGATGGAACGCCTGGATTTGCATGAAGGCGATACCTTGTTAGTAGAGAAAGGTGGAGAAATTATTCCTAAGGTCATCAGGGTAAACCTGGATAAAAGAATACCCGGAGCTTCAAAAATAATTTATATCAGCCATTGCCCTGTTTGCCAATCAGAATTGATAAGAAAAGAAGGGGAAGCTGTTTTCTATTGCCCAAATGATGAGGGTTGTGCTCCTCAAATAATTGGGAAAATGCAACATTTTATCAGCCGTAAGGCAATGAATATTGATGGGATAGGAGCAGAGACCATAGAGACTTTATATGCAAGAGGTTTTGTTAGGCATATTAGTGATATCTATCAGCTGAAGTTGCATGAAGCTGAATTGAAACAGATGGAACGATTTGGCGAAAAGTCTATCAGCAATATGCTCGACGGTATAGAAAGGTCTAAGCAAATGCCTTTTGAAAAAGTACTCTTTGGCCTGGGAATACGTTATATAGGTGAAACGGTAGCGAGGAAGCTCGCTTATCATTTTAAAAATATTGAAGCTTTAAAGATGGCCAGTTTTGAAGAACTGATAGCTGCTGATGAAATAGGAGAGCGGATTGCACAAAGTATTATTGAATATTTTTCAAATCCAAGGCATCTGGAAGAAATAGCTAAGCTGCAGGCGGCAGGGTTGCAATTCGAAGTGGTAGAAGTTGAGGTGGTATTATTAAGTTCGAAATTTGCTGGAAAGACATTTATTATTTCGGGTGTTTTTGATAATTACAGTCGGGATGAGCTGAAGGAAATAATAGAAAGCAATGGCGGCAAGATGCTGAGCAGCATTTCTGCAAAATTAAATTACCTGGTTGCGGGTGATAATATGGGGCCTTCAAAATTAGAGAAGGCAAATAAATTAAATATTCCAATCATTAGTGATGAGGAATTACTTCACATGCTTGATTAGTTGTTCGATAATCTGTGGGATTATCGTCCCATGAGCATTTAACAAAATTAAAGATGAAAAAGATGTTCAATCAATTGAGGCTAAGATCTGGATTTGCAAAACTGAAACAGGAATTGAAAAAGCTTAAAAGAAAAAATCATCATTCGGTTTCATTAAATGATGCACAAAATATTGGTATACTAATTCCCATTAAAAATGAAAAGGAATATGCCGAAGCAGAACAATTCGCAAAAACTTTGCAAACTGATAATAAAAAGGTAAAATTGCTGGGATTTCTTTTCGATTCAGATTTGAAGAGAAAATTAAAAGGGAAACTGGAGCTTATTTCTGCAGAAGATATAAATTGGAATTATATTCCTGATAAAGAAAAGATAAAGAGTTTTGTAAATAGCGAATTCGATATTTTAATTAATCTTTGTACAGATTTGTGTTTTCCTTTGGTTTATGTAGCAGCGGTATCAAAATCGGTATTTAAAATTGCCGCTTATGATCCAAAGCAAGCCCCTTTTTTTGATTTTATGATAGAAACACAGGAGGAAAGCATTGCAGGCTTTTCCAAAGAGATAAGATATTATTTAGATAAGATAAAATGAGCAGACTTTTGGGAACCGGCGTTGCGATGATAACGCCTTTTCACGCAGATGGTAGTATAGATTATAACGCGATGGAAAATACCATCGAACATTTAATAAAAGGAAAGATAGAATACATAGTAGTTTTAGGGACTACTGCAGAATCTGCCACATTATCTAAAGAAGAAAAGGAGAAAATTTTCCATTTTGTAAGCGAAAAAGTGAACAATAGAATTCCTTTGGTCGCAGGAATTGGAGGTAACCATACTGCAGAAGTTATTGAAAGTGTTAAGAATTTTAACATAGCTGGTTATGAAGCTATTCTTTCTGTAGCTCCTTACTACAACAAACCCACTCAGGAAGGGATTTATCAGCATTATAAAGCCATAGCTGAAGCTGCGGTTTTGCCTATTATTCTTTATAATGTTCCTGGCAGAACAGGCATAAATATGACAGCTGAAACTACTTTGAGGTTGGCAAAAGAAGTGAAAAACATCATTGCAACAAAAGAAGCTTCAGGAAATTTCGACCAGTTCAACGAAATTGCGGCTCGTAAGCCAGAAGGTTTTGATCTGATCTCTGGTGATGATCCGGTAACATTGCCTATGATTGCTCTTGGAGCGGCAGGGGTTATTTCTGTTATTGGAAATGCCTTTCCTGCAAGGTTCTCAGAAATGGTACGTACCTGTTTAAAAGGGGATTTTAAAGAGGCACAGCAAGCACATTTTGATTTTCTTGCTTTTACCCGGCTGTGTTTTGCAGAAGGCAACCCTTGCGGTGTGAAAGCTGCAATGGCCGAGCTTGGAATATGTAAAGACCATTTGCGTTTACCAATGGTTCAGGTAAGTGAAGAAACCAGAGGGAAAATTAAATCGGAAGTCGAAAGACTGAAATAGATTAGAAAAGCCGGTAGTAACCGGTTTTTTTATGGAGATAATGTTATTTAGTAGTATGATTACTGTAGCAGAATCATCATTATGACAAGCTATCCCGATTGTTCAAACTTAAAAATACCTCTATATAGTTTTTAAGAAAAATTTAAGAGATTGTCTATTAAAGTTTTAGATTTTTTTGTTGCGAAATTCCTAATAATTCGCCGAGCTTGTTTGGAATTATTAGGTGCAAATACTACATTTGCAGACCAATTCAGGGAAAGAATAAATTTTTAAACTGATTTGGAATAACCAGCATCCCGAATAGCTCAGCTGGTTAGAGCATCTGACTGTTAATCAGAGGGTCGCTGGTTCGAGCCCAGCTTCGGGAGC
>JAZQRF010000205.1:0-12166 GCA_045629485.1 Pelobium sp.
CTCATGACAGCGTTGCTTGCGAGAGATGTGGCATCATTAGCTACATTTTTAATCGTACCACTGGTCTTCAGGAAATCTATTTTACCTGTTTTTCCACTTTTTCTATCGTATTCGCTATAACTGATATTTACATTTTTCAAATTTACTTTAGCTATCTTCATATCTAAAGCTAATTTTAGTAATTGTTGATGAGGGAATTTTCCGGTTTTATCTTTTCTGATTTTTTTATACGCGTTATTGTTGTAAACCTCAACCTTCGCATTATTAATTGTCAGAGATTTTGCATATAATTTTTGCTTTTTCAAAAAGAGATCAAAATCCATATCCTTAATCAATATTTCATTAAAACTTAAGTCGAACCTGTCTTTAGATATCCCAACTTTTTTATAAAAGGCTGCCTTACTAAGCCTGGGTTTTAAGGTTACGTTTTTTAATGAAAGTAAATTTTTATTGGTTGAGAAATTTAAGCCATCTACTTTTAGTAAGTATAAGCTATCTGGAGTTGCGATTTGATAATTTTTAATGTTTATATCTACATTTTTTGTGTAATACACTCTGGAAGAATCCTGAGAGGCCAGGGAATCTATTAGGAGATCCGTGATTGTTATATCTAAATTCCTTAAAGAAGTTCTTTTAGGTTTTTTATTACTTTCATTAATAAAGGTGAAATCTATATCTCTAAGAGCAATGTTGTTAATTTTGAGTTCGCTAAAAATATTTTTTATAAGCTCATATGGAGTCTTCTTCTTTTTCTCGATCGCTACCGTGTCGTTATAAGCCTGTCTGTTATTGGTAATAATTAATTTTGGGTGATCTATAAGTATATCCTTTATATTTAATTTCTTAGTAGTTACTGCTTCTTTAGCGTTCGCGTTTTTAATAATAAGCGCATCTACCTCTAAACGGTATATATTATCCGGGGCTTTCTTTTCCAGCTTTAGTTTTTCATACACTTTCATCACCGGTATCAATTTAAAATCTACCAGTTTAAGGTTGCCATTTATTGGATTTACATCCAGATTTTTATATTCAATTCGATATAAGCTATCAGACGAATTTATAACAGCTTGTTTTAATTGTTCCTCCAGGAGAGGTTTCCAATTTCTTTTGAGGTAGAAGCCCGCCACAAAAAATCCTGCTATACCAATGATGATAAATGCCAAAAACCACAAAAGAAATTTTTTCATATAGAATAGATGCAGTCTAAGGTTGAGCACCAGGTTGTTAATAGCAAATTAAAAGCCAGTATATTAGGAGAAATTTAAGTGCAGGCACAAATGTCCGTATTTCCTTATATTAAATGTTTTTTTTTTGTTGCTTCTTAAGAAGCTTCCTTACTCATTACAATAGAATTGATGGAATAAGATGTGAAAATAATAGAATTTAAATATATTTACTTTTTAGAGTATCTGTTAACAAACGTGAAAATGAGAAAAGTAGTTATTGTATTGCAAATCATTTTTTTAATAAGTGTACTGAAATTAAAAGCAGCCTCTGTGGATACGGTAGAGACTTTTAGTACGGCAATGAATAAGAAAATTAAATCGGTGGTTATTAAACCGGAAGGGTATCAGTCTCATTCCAGGTTTCCTGTAATTTATCTTTTGCATGGCCACGGTGGTAATTATGCCAATTGGGTAAATTCTGTTCCTCACATTAAAAAATTGAGTGATGATTATAAGATTATTATTGTTTGTCCGGACGGGAACGTGTCTAGCTGGTATTTGGATAGCCCGATAAATCCACAATGGAAATATGAAACCTACGTTGTTAAAGAATTAACCGCCTGGGTTGATAAGAACTATAAAACCATAGCAAATCCAAAAGGAAGAGCCATAACGGGATTAAGTATGGGAGGACATGGCGCATTATATCTTGCATTTAGGAACCAGGATGTATTTGGTGCTGCCGGAAGTATGAGTGGAGGCGTGGATATTCGTCCTTTTCCGAAAAATTGGGGCATTATCGAGAAGTTAGGAACCATTACAGAGCATCCTGAAAACTGGGAGAAGCATACGGTAACTAATATGGTTGATCTTTTGCCTAATACAAAGTTAAAACTGATTATAGATTGCGGAACAGAAGATTTCTTCTTTGATGTAAATCAGCAATTCCATCAAAAGTTATTGGATAAAAAAGTGTTGCATGATTATATCATCAGGCCGGGCGCCCATAACTGGAAATACTGGACCGATGCTATAGATTACCAGGTATTGTTTATGAGCAAGTTTTTTAAGAATTAAGTTCAAAGGATAATTAAGAAGGTCGGAAAGCCGCAACTGTCCGACTTCTTTTATCTACTTTATGCTTTCCAATAATTGCTGGGAAGCATTTTTTGTATCCACCTTTTCTATTATGGTTTGGATATTACCTTCCTCATCAATAACAAAAGTTTTGCGGTTTGTACCCATATATGCTTTACCGTACATGTTTTTCTCAATCCAAACGCCGTATTTGTTTACTATGTCCTGGTTGGTATCTGCCAATAAAGTAAAAGGTAAATCGAATTTCTCTTCGAATTTTTTATGAGATTTCTCATCATCTGTGCTAACACCAAGTATATCGAAACCTTTAGCTTTTAAACTTTGATAATTGTCTCTAAAATCGCAAGCCTCTGCTGTACATCCAGGTGTATTATCTTTCGGATAGAAATATAAAACCACTTTTTTGCCTGCAAAATCTTTTAAAGAGACTTCTTTGCCATTTTGGTCTGTCGACGTGAATTCAGGTGCTTTGTCACCAGGTTTTAATGCTGTCATAGTATTTATCTAAAAAAATTGATGCTATATGTGTTGGTGTTGTTTTTCATATCTGTAACAACAAGTTTAAAAGTATGCTTTCCAAATCCGGTACGCGAATCAAAGGTATGCCACAGGCTGCCATTTCTCTGCTCATATTCCATCAACACCCAATTATTGTCTATATAGCCATCAAAGCTCTTTATCCCTGATAAGTTATCACTAATCCTTAGTGCTATTTTGCTTTCTTTTGAAAGGTTAACTCCTTCCCGCACATTTACCGGAACAATTACAGGGGCTAAAACATCAGATTTTAGATAAAAGTTCCCTAAGACTCTTGGATTTGCCTTGATAAATCCATGCGAAAATTCACCGCCCTGGGAGACCCCGTTTGCATTCACTACCACTAATTTATCTTTAATGCTGAATAAGTTGCTGTCCACTTTTATCTGTAATTCATATGCCTGATGAACAGGTGTGAGCTTATTATGAATGTGATGAATTTTAGATAAACTACTTGCAGTTTTAGGAGAAACATTATAAATGAAATCTAAATCATCATAAAATATTCCCTTTGGGAAATGCACTTTTACCTCATTAGTACTAAAAGAATTATCTGTTAAGTAATTGAAGTATTTTCCTTTGATGGCTGATTTTTCCGGAGTGGTTGGCCCTGAATTCTTAATTTTAAAATTTAAAACAGATTCGTTTCCATTTGCATCTTTCAGAATGTATTTCACATCATGCAACTCATTATCTGTTAATTCAATGAGCCCGTAATTGATCATTCCACGGTAAAACGATGTTTTAGCTCCGGGTAAAGCGAAGCCTTTTTCAATTACTCGTCCCTGGCTTAATTTAGCAGGGTAGTCTATAAAGGCGTTAACAGATCGGGTATGCTCAAAAAATAATTGATCTATTACTGTTTCAAAAATCTTTTTATTATCCAGAAGTATCGTTGTAGAGAAAAGGCCGTTTTTGTTGGAGTTATTATTTTGCTGGTCGTTTGCCATTATTCCAAAACCGAATTTACCTGACACGTTTACCACATTCACCTGGTTTAATGAATATTTGCCATTACTCCCTGTGGTTTGAAAATATTGTTTTTTTGTAAATTCGCTAAACGGATCATTGTTTATTTTATAGATATAGAAGCCATGTATAGAAGGTTTTACAGTGTCCTCGATCTTAATACCTAAAGTTAAAGGGTTAATAGTTTTTTCTGTTTTGCTATCCCTAATTTCGAAATGCAGATGCGGCCCTCCCGAACTTCCGGTATTGCCTGACCATGCGATGATATCACCTTTTTTAACTGGGATTTCTATAGGTGTTAAAGGAAAATCTATAGCGAAGGTTCTTTTTAAATATTGATTATTTTTTACGGCAAGTGAAATCCTTTCATTAAATTTTTGCAGATGTGCATAAACACTTGTTGTACCATTTGGATGTGAAATATATACCGCATTTCCAAAACCACCAACCTGTACTCTTAGTCTGGATACAAAGCCATCAGCTGAAGCATAAACAGGATATCCTTCACGTTGGTTAGTCCTGATGTCAATACCGGAGTGAAAATGATTAGAGCGTATCTCGCCAAAAGTTCCGGAAAGAAAAAGCTTTAAGTCAAGAGGGTTAAGGTAATAATTTTTAGGCACAGAGCCGGTATCAAAATCCTGACACCAAGAGATGTGTAGAAAGATGAAACTAAAAATAAAAGTTAAAAAAGCCTTTTTCATTAATAAGTCTAAAATTATTTAATTTCAAAATTCAGGAGTTCTTTTTCTTTAATAAAACCTATTAGTTTGTCTCCGATATTTACCCGTCCCACGCCTTCTGGTGTACCAGTGAAAATCAGATCTCCTTTTTTTAAAGTAAAATATTGTGATACAAAACTGATGATATCATCAAAAGAATGCAGCATATCTTTGGTATTTCCCAGCTGTCTTACATCATCATTAATTTTTAATGAAAATTCGATATTATTAAGATCTGGAAACTCAGATTTTGGTATAAACTCACTAACAGGCGCAGAATTATCAAAAGCTTTGGCCAATTCCCAGGGCAGACCTTTAGCTTTTAAGGCATTTTGCAAATCCCTGGCGGTAAAATCAATCCCTAGCCCAATTTCTTCATAATACTTATGAGCGAATTTTTTTGCAATATGTTTTCCTTCTTTAGAGATTTTAAGAACAAGTTCTACTTCATAATGTATTTCCGTGGAAAACTCTGGATAATAAAATGCTTTATTGTTTTTTAAAACAGCCGTGTCGGGTTTTAGAAAAATAACAGGCTTGTCTGGTACTTCGTTATTTAATTCTTTAGCGTGGGCACTGTAATTTCTTCCTATAGCTATAACTTTCATTTGTTATGATTTGTTTTATCTGTTATGAAATCCTCTAGGCCGATTTCTGAGGGTTTCATTTTTCTTGGGTGGCTAAAATAAAAAAGCCCCGTTGAAGTTTTTCAGCGGGGCTCTAATTATTTTAAATTTTACAATATTGAGATTCTTTTTATTACTGATTCTGAACCAGCGGCAACCCTCACAAAATATAATCCACTGGTTATTTTAGAACTCAAATTAAAAGAATTTGTTTGATCGCCTGCGGCTACTTTTTGAGAAAGTAATGTTACCACTTCATTTCCTAATACATCCAATACCTTTATAGTTACAACATATTCTTTATTTAAAGTGTAGGATAGATTAATTTGGTTTGAAACAGGATTAGGAAAAACTTTCACATTGTCAATTGGTTTCTGTGAATCGATTACTCCCGAAGCTAATGTTTTAGGACCTGAACTTTTACTTAAAGAGGTTGAAGCTTTAATCGCCGATACTTTAATCATAAAAGATTCAAAGTCGGTAGACAGGGCAGAGGAAAAAACAGGTCTGTTTGGACGGTTATCTCTAATTTTTACAGATGTTTTAGAGGAGTCGGATTTTTGAGCAAAAACATTTATAGCCACAACTTGTATAATTGTAGAAAAAAGTATAATAAATACAGCCAGTAAGTATTTTTTGCTCATATTCTTGCTCACAAAAGTATAAATAAAAAAATGAAAATTTTAAATATAATGGCCTGTTATCATGTTTTTAACAAAGATTAACATTCAAACCTGTGCCAATTTTTGTATTACGTAAATAATTTCAGAAGGTTGTGTTTATTAATTAGTTAAATTACATTTGCCTCACAAATTTCAACAAGGTGTCTGGTCATAAAAACTTAAGCAAATTATCTGCAGCCGGTGTTCTTATCAGTTTAGGAATTATTTATGGGGATATAGGGACTTCTCCATTATATGTATTCAAGGCAATTATTGGAACCAGAATTATTTCGGAACAAATCATTTTTGGTGGATTAAGTTGTGTTTTCTGGACACTTACTTTACAAACTACCATTAAATATGTACTGATTACCTTAAGAGCTGATAATAAAGGAGAAGGCGGAGTTTTTTCCCTGTTTTCTTTGGTAAAGCGCAAGGCGCCATGGTTAGTTATACCCGCTATGATAGGCGGATGCGCACTTTTAGCTGACGGGATAATTACCCCTCCAATTACCATTTCTGCTGCTATAGAAGGTTTGCAAATTTACTATCCTGATTTACAGACCATCCCGATTGTATTAACGCTAATTACCTTATTGTTTGTTATTCAGCAATTTGGTACGTCTTTAGTTGGGAAAGCATTTGGCCCAATCATGTTCCTATGGTTTACGATGATGGGCGTTTTAGGTGCAAGTTACGTTATACAAAATCCATCCATAGTAAAAGCGATAAACCCATATTATGCCTATCAATTAATTGTTAATACCCCATCTGCACTAGGCATTTTAGCGGCTGTTTTTCTTTGTACAACCGGGGCAGAAGCATTATATTCTGACTTGGGCCATTGTGGTAAATCTAATATCAGAATCAGTTGGATTTATGTTAAATCATGCTTACTGCTAAATTATTTTGGGCAGGGCGTGTTTTTATTAGCCTTACAAAACGAGTTATTGGATGGCCGCAACCCTTTTTATAGAATGATGCCTGATTGGTTTTTGGTTGCAGGAATATCTTTAGCCACGATTGCTGCAATTATTGCAAGCCAGGCAGTGATATCCGGGTCTTTTACCATGATATCTGAAGCTGTAAGATTAAATATTTGGCCTAAGGTTAAAATTAACTATCCTACAGAGCAAAAAGGGCAATTATACGTACCTAGTACCAATTGGATGCTTTGGGTGGGTTGTATAATTATAACACTTTATTTTCAGAAGTCTGAGAACATGGAGGCGGCTTACGGGCTTTCTATCACTATTGCCATGTTAATGACCACCATTTTACTTTCTGTTTATCTACATAAGAAGAAATACCCTTTATATCTCATTGCTATTTTTGCTGGAGTTTACGGTTTTCTAGAGCTGGTTTTTTTTACAGGTAATTTAACCAAGTTTTTGCATGGTGGATGGGTAACCTTACTGATTGGATTAATTATGTTTTCGGTAATGTGGTCATGGTTTTCTGCCCGTAAAATTAAAAACAGGTTCTTGAAGTTTGTGGAGATAGATCAGTACTTTGATATTATTAAGGATTTGAGTAATGATGAAAGTGTGCCAAAATATGCATCGCAATTGGTTTATTTAACAAGTGCAAATTTTGCTTCAGAAATAGAATCAAAAATTATTTATTCCATTCTTCAGAAAAAACCAAAGAGGGCAGATGTGTACTGGCTGGTACATGTTGATGTGGTGGATGAGCCCTATACCAGCGAATATAAGGTCGCTCATTTAGTTGATGGAAAACTTATTAGGATTGATTTTAAGCTAGGTTTCAGGGTAGAGCAAAAGATAAGTATACTTTTCAGGAAGGTTGTAGAAGATTTAGTGAAAAATAACGAGGTTGATATTACCAGTCATTATACCTCTTTAAATAAGTATAAAATTGTAGGTGATTTTAAATTTGTTGTGCTCGAGAAAACGTTATCAAGATCAAATAATCTCTCTTTCCGTGATAGACTGATTATGGATTATTACTTCTATCTAAAAAAAGTGAGTTTGTCTGAAGAAAAAGGTTTTGGTTTAGATCTAAGCTTTGTGACTCTAGAAAAAGTGCCATTAATGGTCACCTCTGAAAGTGATAAGATTCGGATCACCAGGATCTCTTAGCACTCTAGTTAGGAGGCTATCATCCTTGGGACATCTGATAATGGAGTGAATTTATTTGTTTTTTCAATAGAAGAATCGATAAGAACCTCCTGGCCTGATTTGATTACACCATTTTGTTTTGTTCTTCTCCATTCGTTTACGAAAAAACATAAGTTGATCATGTTGAGCAATATCAATATTGCGTAAAGTAATGCTTTCATGAATTATTATTACGAAATATTTGAATATTAGTTACATAGAGAATTAATTACTCATTACAGCTGTCTTGAAAGAAAGTATAGTCGAAAATTGGAATAACTCAATAACCTAACTACTTTGTTGATTAAGCTTACTGTGTTTGTAACTGTAACTGAAATAAATGATGAGGCCTAAGCCAAGCCATATCAGAAATCTAACCCAATTGGTATAACCTAACTCTGTCATGAGGTAGCTGCAACTCAGCAATCCTAAAACAGGAATTAAAGACAAATTTTTTATATAAGTTAAGAGAGCTAAAGTAATAGCTAGAATGAAAAATATAAACAGCGGAATTCTCTCTCTAACGATGACCCAACCCGAAGAAAAATCAAACAGGCTAATGATGTCTCTATAAAAGATAAGAATAAAGGAAATTAAAATAAGGGGTATTATAAATTTTCCGTTGATGTAAGGCATTTTAAACCCGCGTCTATTGGCCGCATCAGGATCTTTTGGCAATACCAATACGCCTGCGCAAACCAATACAAATGCAAATAAAGTTCCTATACTCGTAAGGTCGGTTACTTCGGTAAGATTCATAAACAAGGCCGGTATCGCTACCACAAGGCCGGTTACAATTGTTGCAAATGAAGGGGTTTTAAATTTAGGGTGGATGCGGGAAAATGCTTTTGGCAATAAACCATCCCTGCTCATGCTCATCCAAATTCTGGGTTGGCCCATCTGGAATATTAAAAGTACGCTGGCTGTTGCAATTACAGCGCTTATAGAAATAATATAACTGATCTCATTTAATCCTACTCTTTCGAAAACAAAAGCCAGCGGATCCGCCACCTGCAGCTCTTTATAATTTACCATCCCCGTCAGTACAAGGGCAATCAAAATGTAAAGTACAGTACAAATGATGAGTGAATAAATCATCCCTCGGGGAAGGTCTCTCTGTGGATTTTCGCACTCTTCGGCAGTTGTCGAAATGGCATCAAAACCAATATAAGCAAAAAACACCCCGGATACTCCTTTCATTACTCCTGAAATACCATTGGGTAAAAACGGACTCCAGTTAGCAGGAGTAACATAAAAAAATCCGATAATAATTACAGCCAGAACAACAAATATTTTAAGCAAAACCATATAATTAGTCGCTCTTTTTGTTTCTCTGATCCCGACATAAACCAACACAGTAATAATTACTACAATGAGCAGAGCCGGGACATCAGCAATTAATCTTAAGCTGCCCAAAACGGGAGCATTTTGCCAGGCTTCGGCTGCAAATAAGGTTGTTTTATTTAATGAAGATAATACACCCCCGGTTGATAGTACACTTTCCACTTCCAGATTTGCTCTATAAGCGCTGAGGTAGTCCATAGTTAAATGCGCAGGTACGTTTATATTAAATCCCTTAAGCAGATTTACAAAATAACCACTCCAGGAAATAGCAACCGCAATATTACCAATGGCATATTCCATTAATAGGTCCCACCCAATTATCCAGGCTATCAATTCTCCAAAGGAAGCATAAGCATATGTATAGGCGCTTCCTGATACTGGAATTCTGGAAGCGAATTCTGCATAACATAAAGCAGAGAAACCGCAAGTGATGGCTGTAATCACAAAAAGAATGGAAATTCCCGGACCGCCATTAAATGCAGCTTCGCCAATAGTAGAAAAAATGCCTGCGCCTACAACAGCTGCAATGCCCATAAAAGTAAGATCCTTTACCTTTAAGACCTTGTTAAGTTTAAGACTATGTTCTCCATCTCGCAATCCATCCTGACTATCTTTTAATATATTACTTATGGATTTTTTTCGAAGGAAGTCTTTATGCATCGGCTCACTAATTTGTGCTAAAGTATAGATTTATAACGAAAAAAGCAGACTTATGAGCCTGCTTTTGTTTTGCTATATTGAGTCGTAAATAATCACTTTTTCAAATAAGCTTCTAAACTCATCAAGGAAAGCCAAATGAAGTGGATGTGTTTGATAAACATCATGTCCGGCTAGATCTTGGAATAAGGTTATCAGAGAAAAGGTATAGGTAGTATCTACAACTGCTCTTTCAATTGGAGCGGGAGTTCCTATGAAAATCCCTTTTATCGTTTCTACTTTTTCTAAAGATTGAAGGCCTTTTCTAAAAGCTTCTTTTTGTTCAGAAGAAGTATCGGCTTTAAGCCAAAATAATACGTGGTGTGTTAACATGATGATCTTAATATTAAAATATCACAAATATAAAATAAATATAATCTTTGGTTAGTTCGGTAATAGGATAGCTTAATGTTATAACAAAAGGTTGCATCTTGATTTAAGTATGCAACCTTTTTCTTATCATTTACTAATGGTAAAGCTGCTTAAATTTACGAAAGATTGTACTCTTTCTTTTATTTCTGCATCAGTTAAGTTTTTGATCCTTTCGGTTCCGAATTTCTCCACACAAAATGAGGCTAAGGCAGAGCCATAGATAATTGCATTCTTCATATTGTTGAAATTTACTGTTCCTACTTTAGCCAGATAACCAATGAAACCACCTGCAAATGTATCTCCGGCACCTGTTGGGTCGAACACTTCGGCTAACGGAAGAGCAGGTGCAGAAAAAACCTGGTTTTCGTGGAATAGTAATGCGCCATGTTCTCCTTTTTTGATGATCACGTATTTTGGACCCATTTCCATGATTTTGGCAGCTGCTTTAACCAATGAATATTCTCCTGATAATTGGCGGGCTTCTGCATCATTTATAGTTAATACATCAACAAGTTTAATAGTAGCTAATAAATCATCAAGGGCAATATCCATCCAGAAATTCATCGTATCCAAAACAATTAATTTTGGGCGTTTTTTCATTCTTTGAATTACAGTTTGCTGTATCTGTGGAGTTAAATTGCCTAGCATTAAAAATTCACAATCCTGGTAAGATTCAGGAATGATAGGATCGAAGCCAGCAAGTACATTTAGTTCTGTAACCAGAGTATCTCGGCTGTTCATGTCGTTGTGGTATTTTCCAGCCCAGAAAAAAGATTTTTCCCCTTCTTTGATTTGTAAACCTTCAACATCGATATTATAGTTCTTAAGATCCTCAATGTCTTTTTTATGGAAGTCATCACCAACCACGGCAACAATTTTAGTTTTATTATAAAAGTAAGAAGCTGCTAAACTTGCGTATGTGGCTGCTCCGCCTACTATTTTATCTGTTTTTCCAAAGGGTGTTTCTATAGCATCAAAGGCTACGGTTCCAATAACTACTAAACTCATAATATATCTTAAAAATATTTTCTGCAAATATTGCATAATAAATTTAAAATCCCGAATATTGCAGTCCCTTAACCAGGAGAGTATCTTTAAAGATACTTAAGGTCAAATTCCCGAATAGCTCAGCTGGTTAGAGCATCTGACTGTTAATCAGAGGGTCGCTGGTTCGAGCCCAGCTTCGGGAGCTTAAAGGCAAGTTGATTTATATCACTTGCCTTCTTTTTTTTACTCCTAAGTTCTTGTACTCTGATAGGTAAGGTGAAACAAAACTATTTTTTGCCGTTCGGAACATAAAACAAATTATCTGTCAGTTTACTTCGCTACTTGAATTTCCACACCTTATACAATTCTTAAATAATAAAACCAGGATCTGATACAGATCCTATTAGACAAATATAAATTTCCCGATTTTAAGATATTCTGATATCTTGTTAATGAATTCACTCGTAAGTATGGGTGGAAGATTTGGAACCCTGATCCTATAAGCGAGAAAGGGCGGGCTTAGATCCTTAAAAAAGCATAAATCATAATGATTTTTTTAATGAAATTGTTTATGAGCGATTAAGAGAATTATTTGAACGATTAAGTAAGCAAGATCTAATAGATAGAATTGCTGGCTGATTTACTTTTACCCTATCCGGTACAGTAGACATTAATAAACACAAACCTTATCAAGAATTTGGCTGGTTATAAATAAAAAAGATAAGTAAATAAATTAGATTTAGTATTCAATGGAAAATAAGGTTCTAAATCTTATTAAGAAAACCTTATACAGAGGCATTATAAGCTTCTGTATAATGTTATTTCTTTTAGGTATCACAAAGTTAAATGCTGAGCACTCATATGATT
>JAZQRF010000206.1:0-2065 GCA_045629485.1 Pelobium sp.
AAACTATTACCATCCTTAATTATAAAACCATCAAGTCTACTGAGGTTAGAAAGACCTAATGCCAATACTATATTATTAATATTATCATTTTTCGCATTAGGATCACCAATCTCGCCACTAAGTATGGTGTTATTTGCCGAAAAATCTCTTTGTGTTATTGATGTTTCTGTTCCTCCAAACCCGCCATACAGCTGGGTATTATTTACCAGTAAAAAAGCATTTTCTCTGCCTCTATCACCTGAAAAAGGAAAATTTTCAGCGGCATATTTAGGTGTATAAGTTCCATGTGCCACCCATATTTGTAGTATGTTAGTACTGCTCCATCTCCCCTCTTCTTGTTTAGCCCATTTTAATGCATCAGCAAGCTCTGGTATAGCATTTGCCCAGGAAGAACCATCGCCGGTACCTGTTGCATCTTTTTTTACATATAGCACATTATTAGTTGGGTTAATTTCTGTTATGATAACCTGACTTTCTATTGCTCCAATGTCTATTTTAGAATTAACCAGTCTAGGGTTTCCGTTAATATCTACGTTTCCATATAGGTTAAAATTGTAATAAGAATTATCTCCTTTACCAAATGCGGCCTTAGATTCATCCGGAGTAAAATCACCTCCGCTCATATTAATAAACGGATTAACACTTCCAGAAACAATACTATTGTTAAAATTGGGTGTTAAATTGTGTGGATTGTAAAAATTTGCAAGACCTGATAATCGGCTGGTGTTCCCAAAAATAATAGAATTAAAAACCTCTAATTTAGTGCTGTTTAAGATATATACACCACCAGGGTCTTCATTTCCGTGGTTTTTTGTAACTGTTGAATTAATTAATTTCACATGAGCTGATCCTGTTAAAAACATACCGCCGGCTGTACGTGATGAAGTGTTATTCGCTATTAAACAATTTACGAAAGTTGGGGAAGCATCAACCACACTAACACTGGCACCATTCGAACTTACAGTATTGTTTGTAATGGTGCAATTTATAATTTGTGGAGAAGCTTTGGTGATTTCAGGATTAGGAATGTTATTCTCCCAAGTTCTTATAAATATACCAGCTCCATTACCTTCTGTATAGTTATTGGTAATTTTCAGATTCTTTAATATTGGTGAAGCCTCGTCAATAACAACTGCTCCTCCACTTTTAGCCCAATAATCATCATCATAGGCGTCTCTTATGGTAAAGCCATCTACAGTACCTGTAGAACCTGTAATAAACCTTAATATGTGTGTTGAGTTGTCTTCGCTAAATCCTGCAACTCCTATATCTCCACTTAAAACAGTTTCATGAGTTCTCCAATCCCTATCATTCATAGTAGGATTACCTGTGTCTGGGAAACCACCATACACTTGAATCCGATAAGGAATAGTAAATACTTTTTGCTTTTTATTTTCTGTTGTCTCTTGATCAGATAAGAGATTAATGTCTCCGTACTTTCTAGTTGGTAAATACTTGCCCTTTGCAACCCATACTTCAAAATCACCAATAGAAGAGTTAATCATTAACTGTAAATCATCAGAAGCATTGGCCCAAGATGAACCACTTTTATTACCAGCACCGCCTTGCTTTACGTAACGAATGGTTTGAGCAGATAATAAGATTGGAAATAATAAAGAAATAAATAATAAATACTTTTTCATGAAGGATATTGATATTAATTGCATTTAAGCTTCTTTGAGAATATTGAGCTTAAAACAGCAAAATTAGCCTTCGATGGAATAGTATTTAGAACAAGCTAGTCCAGAGTTATCATTTTAGACTACTTATGGAATTGATATAAGCTAAAGGACTAACACCAACATGTTTTTTAAAAACTGAAAAGAATGTGCTTCTAGACTTGAATCCAGCATCTGTACCTAAAGCCTCCAACTTTAAGTGCTTCCAATTTTTGGTATCTTTTAAACGCTCTTGTACAAATGCGATTCTATAAGCATTTATAAAATCATTAAAGTTCTTGCCACTCTTTTTATTGATGATTTCAGATAAATTGTGTGGAGTAATTTGCAGTTCGGCAGCTAATTGACGTAGTGTTAAGGAAGCCAACAAAAAGCACTTATTAGAT
>JAZQRF010000207.1:0-6686 GCA_045629485.1 Pelobium sp.
TAATCATAGCCTTCTGGTTTCTCAAGAGGTTATGATTTTAATATTCCTTTATTTTATTTAAAGCAATCTTTAAATATTTATTGCCGGGATAATGTTTACCTAAAAACAGACCATTTAAAAAAACAAAAATATTTCATATTAACCAATTATATTTGGCCCTCTGTTTTTATGAAAAAATATAAAAATCTCCTTTTTTACTTAGCCGTAACCGGAGCATTTTCCTTTTTTATCTATTGGATTATTGTACAAGGTAAATACCTGGAGGGCGGAAGAAAAATTAACCTTCCGGTAAGTGAAAATAATACATTCGATACGTTTCTCGAATCTTTAACGCATAACCTGGAGCATCCGCTGGCGATACTGTTGGCCCAGATCATCATGATCATACTGGTGGCCCGGATGTTTGGTTTTATCTGTAAAAAAATCGGGCAGCCTACCGTTGTGGGCGAGATAGCTGCAGGTATATTTTTGGGCCCATCTTTAGTAGGTATGTACTTCCCTGAGTTTTCTGCTGCTCTTTTTCCGGTAGAATCTTTAGGCAACCTGCAGTTTTTAAGCCAGATAGGTTTAATCCTGTTCATGTTTGTTATTGGGATGGAGCTCGATCTTAAGATCCTCAGGAATAAAGCTCACGATGCAGTAATTATCAGTCATGCCAGTATTATTATCCCCTTTGCTTTAGGTATTGGCCTGGCATACTATGTTTACCAGTCTTTTGCGCCGGAAGGGGTAATGTTCTCTTCTTTTAGCTTATTTATGGGCATTGCCATGAGCATTACTGCTTTCCCCGTACTGGCCCGTATAGTGCAGGAGAGGGGTTTACATAAAACAAAGTTAGGTACCATTGTAATCACCTGCGCTGCGGCAGATGATATTACCGCCTGGTGTATTTTGGCAGCGGTAATTGCCATAGTAAAGGCAGGCTCTTTTTTAAGCGCTTTGTACACCATGCTATTGGCTGTATCTTATGTGATCCTGATGCTTAAAATAGTAAGGCCTTTTCTTAAAAGAGTAGGAGACCTGCATAATTCGCGGGAAAATTTAAGCAAGCCGGTAGTAGCCATTTTCTTTCTAACCCTTATTATCTCTTCCTGGGCAACAGAAGTTATAGGAATACATGCGCTATTTGGCGCTTTTATGGCTGGTGCCATTATGCCCGAGAACATGAAGTTTAGGAACCTGTTTATAGAAAAGGTAGAAGATGTGGCATTGGTGCTGTTGCTGCCGCTATTTTTTGTATTTACCGGTTTACGTACCGAGATAGGATTGCTTAACGACCCTTCTTTGTGGAAAATATGCGGTTTCATTATTTTGGTTGCTGTAACCGGAAAATTTGTTGGTGGTGCGCTGGCTGCAAGGTTTGTGGGCCAAAACTGGAAAGATAGCCTTTCTATTGGTGCATTAATGAATACCCGGGGCTTAATGGAACTGGTGGTTTTAAATATAGGTTACGACCTTGGGATATTAACCGGAGAAATATTTGCCATGATGGTGATTATGGCCCTGGTAACAACCGTGATGACCGGGCCTTCGCTGGATATCATCAACTGGGCATTCAGGAATAAGGGTGAAGCCGAAGGGGTAACGGCCGCTGGTAAAAAATATAATATACTGCTTTCTTTTGGCAATTCAGATACGGGCAAATCTTTGTTGAGGCTGGCGCACAGTTTTGTGAAAAAGCAGGAGAGCGATGCTTCTATTACCGCTATGCACTTAACCCCCAGCAGCGAACTTAACCATTACAATATCGAACTTTATGAGAAAGAAAGTTTTGGGCCGCTTATCCAGGAATCAGAAAGGTTAGATCAAAAGATTACCACCCTGTTTAAAGCCACCATAAATGTAGAGAGTGATATTTCTGAAGTGGCCAATAAAGGCAATTACGATTTATTATTAATAGGATCGGGTTCTTCTATTTTTAAAGGGAGTTTACTGGGTAAGGTTTTTGGCTTTACAACCCGCATTGTAAATCCAACTTCCATTATTAATAAAGTAACGGGGAAAGAGAAGTTATTCTCCAGCACCCCGTTTGAAGATACTGCCAAATCAGTTTTATTAAACAGCCATATCCCTGTTGGGATTCTAATGGATAAGGGCCTTACAGAAATTAAAAATGTGTTTGTTCCCATGTTTGATGAGAAAGACGATTTTTTACTCGGTTACGCCAGAAGGTTAGCAGAGAATGTGAATGCACATATCCATTTGCTGGATGCATCGGGCAGAGACCTGGTTGATTTTACAAACCTTGCAGCAGCTTTAACCAAAGAGTTACCCGGCAAGGTAAAAGTGCTGAATCATAAAACCATCAATAAAGAAAAATTGAAAAACCAGGATCTGATGCTGGTAAGTATAGATAGCTGGACAAGGTTAGAAGAATCGCAAAGCGTATGGCTAAATGATAAGCCGGCCACTTTAATTCTCAGAAATTAAAAGATTGAAAATGAGCTGTGGGATAGCCCATACCCGGTAAAGTTTACCCGGTATGTAACTCTCCCAAATTTTCTACATCCTTTAAATCGTAAGGAGTTTCCTGGTATACAAAGTAATTGAGCCAATTGTTAAATAACAGGTTGGCATGGCTGGTCCAGCATACCAATGGCAAGTTATTTGGGTCGTTGTTGCGGTAATAGTTCTGGGGCATTGCCACAGTTAAACCCCGGTCTACATCTCTTTTGTACTCGTTATCCAGTGTTAGTGGCGAATACTCAGAATGCCCGGTAAGGTAAAATTCACGTCCGCCTCTGGAGGCAGCAATGGCTATTCCGGCATCTTCTGATTCTGATAGAATAGAAACTTCGCCTTTTCCATCAATTTCATCTTTTAAGATCGTAGTATGCCTGCTGTGGGGGATAAAAAACTCATCATCAAACCCCCTGAATAAAGGATGGCCTTTTTCTGTAGCGGTATGTTTAAATACGCCAAAGAGTTTATCGTCTAAAGGCACTTTCTCTACTCCATAAAAATGATAGAGGGCCGCCTGCGATGCCCAGCAAATATAAAGGGTAGAGGTTACGTGTTTACGGGCCCAGTCAAATATGGTGGTTACTTCGTCCCAATAGGTTACCTCTTCAAATTTCAGCAGTTCTACCGGTGCGCCTGTAATAATCATCCCATCGTAATAGTTGGCCTTTATATCTTTAAAGCTCTTATAAAACATTTCCAGGTGTTCCTGCGGTGTGTTCTTTGGAGTATGGGAGTTCAGTCTTAAAAATTCTACCTCTACCTGTAGCGGGTTGTTAGAAAGTAACCTCACAAAATCTGTTTCTGTGGTAATCTTAACAGGCATTAAATTAAGAATAAGCACACGCATCGGACGAATGTCCTGATTGTCTGCTCTCAAATCGCTCATCACAAAAATATTCTCTTTTTTAAGAAGCTCTATTGCTGGAAGATTATTTGGTATCTTAACTGGCATATTTTACTTATTGTATTTGTGGCAAAAATAGAAAGAATAAACCGGAAATTTTAAAATCAAACCGTCTTTGACTATTGTATGGCTTTTTTTTTTGACGATGCCGTGTATAAGGTACACCTTGGCACTTTGCTAAGTAAGCCTTAATCTACAACAAGATTAAGCTCTTTGGCTATTGTTTTACTTATGGGCTTAAATAAAAAGCTGGAATCTTTAAACTTCAAAGTTGCTGGAATATAGTAAGGCATATTCATGTAAGTTGTGGCAGCCCCGGTACCTAATTTTAAATTTTCTCCTTCTTTTAATACTACGAAAGGCTCCCATTTTTTATTGCCTGCATAAGAAATATAATTGTATTTGCCCTTAAGCGTATCGCCATAAAGCTGGCCCCTCACTTCGCCAGAATCTTTTCCGCTTAGCCCATAGCGTACCTCATATTGTCCGTAGAAACTGTTGTCTAAAATGGTAATGGCCAGCAGGGCAACTTCTTTGTTTTTGCTTGCTTTATAGAACACCTTTTTTTGCGTATTGGATGTGCAGGCATACAAGGCAAAAACCAATATTATAAAAGCTATCCGTTTCATTCTATCAACATTCGGTTTAGCTTGCTAATATAGGTTTAAATAAGCTTTTCTGGAGTTTAATTGGTGGCTTTTCTTTATCGTTTGCAAGCAATATTTTATTTACAACACCTGTTCGAAACAAATTTTTTATCCTGTTAAAGTTTCTTTTCTGTATAACAAAAGGTAGGGTTTGGATGTATATATAATGTATTAAGCAATTAGTATTTCATAGAGAATGTTCCAATTGTTTCCAGGAATCTGTGTGTTATTTTGTTAAAACATAAAAATTGAAACCATGAAAAAGATGATTTTAAGTATTTCAGCAGCATTATTGCTCAGTGGATTGGTATTCGCACAGGATATCCCCCAGAGAGATGTGCCATCCGTAATTGTAAATAACTTTAAAAAGAGTTTCCCTAAAGCCAACAGTGTAGACTGGGAGAAGGAGGGCAACCTTTACAAAGTAGAATTCGAAATGGGCTGGTTAAACGATTATACAGTATGGTACAACCAACAAGGCCAACGCGTGAAATATGAAGAAGAAATTTCTAAAAATAAGCTTCCGAAAAGCATCCTGGATAGAATTAATACCGATTTTAAAGGGTACAGGGTAGATGATGCGAGGAAAATTATTGTAGGGAAAACGGTAACCTATAGGGTAGATCTTAATAGTTTAAAACAAGACTGGGATGTAGTGTTTGATTCTAATGGTAAAGTGCTCAAAAAAATACCCGATTAATCTCCCGTTTATATATTTAATAGCCGGCCTGGTTCAATTGCAGCAACCAGGCCGGTTTTTTTATGTCGCTTATTGATATTGCGGACACAGTATATCTTTTCTATTATTGCGAATAGTAGTGAAGCAATCCTTTGATTTACAGGAAGAACAAAGCCTTACCAAAAACCTTTAAAAACAAAAAAGAGACATCCTGTTTTAAACCCAGTAACGTCTCTTTTTAAAAATAACAAGCAGCCACTCTTTACTGCACAATCCTGGTTAATGTATTAGAATACACTTCTTGTCCACGCGGACCAATTACTACCACCCTGCAATACAACCGGTCGCCCACGGTAAGGTTGGTATAGGTATACTCCTTTAAACTACAGCCTCTTGAGGTCCACTGGCTATCGGGAGTTAGCGGACTTTTGGTGTGCTGATACATGTAGGATTTGGCATAGGGTACCGCTTTTACCGAGAACTTCATCTCGCCGGAATTTTTACCATCCTGTAACTGGAAATCACGCGGTGCTTCTAATGGTGCCGAATGTCCTCCAACTGATGATAGTGTAAAACCAGAGCTGGCCAGTTTAGAAAGGTTGCCATCGCAAACCGATTCGATGTGGGTTGCCAGCACACGTATCAATGCCAGCAGGTGTTCCCGGGCTTCTCTCTTTTTAATAACCGCTACCATGTCTCGTCCCGAAGCTTCATTTAACCTTTGGGAATACAACTCGGCAGCAGCAGTAAATTCTGCCAGACCGGTGACGGGAGACGGAAAGTTTGGGTTGCCGGTTAAACTTGCGATGATTACCTGCGCCTTCAAGTCTAATTTGGCATCAGAAAGCTTTTCATAGCTTTTAGTTAGAAATTGTTTTCTCATATCGTTATAAATTTGATTACAACTAAATTAAAATCAGTAGTTTATACTTCAAAATACTATATGTGAAATTGATAGTTTTTGAGAAAAACCTAGACTAAACAGTTCTTTTTAATTGTTTTCTGATCATTTTAAATTAAAGCGATACTTTTCGGGAGTATACTGCCACCCGGGATGTTTGCTCGGGATTGTTTTTTGAGAATCCGATGAAGCATCGTACTCTTTTAAAAAGGCAGTTGAATAGTAGTTTTAAAGGTTTTTGAATGCTTTTACTTTGTGGATACCCAACAATTTTCGGGTTAGGCCAGGGGCTTAAAGCCTTTTGAAAGTGATTTTGCTTGCAAAGAAAGACCACTTTCCTGCTGCGAAAGAGCTATTTCCCGCTGGAAAAATTCGATTTCCCGCTGGAAAAATCCAATTTCCCGCTGGAGAAAATCAATTTCCTGCTGGGAAAGACCTCTTTCCTGGTGCCCAAATTCGATTTCCTGGTGAGCAATTACCATTTCCTGTCAAACATGTACCCTGGTTCTTCAAACCTATGGCCAAGTGCTAAAAGTTATTGGAATTTACACAAAGCAATAGCAGTCCGGTTAAAAGGCGACCAGAGGAAATGTGGAGTTGATTAAGGTTAAACAGGATAGGAGCGGCAGGTTTTAGGCGTAGTGGTGCAAATGCTTAACCTTAATATAGAATTTCTATTTCTTGCGACGTAGTTGTTTGCTAATAGCCGTAGTATTTTTGATAGAACTGCTTTTCTGTAATTTCATAATAGTCGCAAGCAATGGCTAAGGTTACCTTTTTGGGCTTAACAATATGATACTTTGTACGGATATCACTTAACTCCTTGTAAGCTGTAGACTCGCTTTTGTCTAGCAGTTTCATTAAATGTTCTGCTGTTACAAATAGAATAGGAGGATAGCCATTAGGGTTTTGGTTTTGATTTTCCATAATTTTAAAGAATTAGATTTATACATGAATTAAACTTATAGGGTGAAATTTATATTTTAATGCGTTATACGAGATGTTTGTGAAAAAGTTTTATATTTAGAGAGGAAAGTTTATTGATAAAGTGAAATCCTTTTTATTGACGATGTTTAATAAGAGAAGAACTAT
>JAZQRF010000208.1:0-3615 GCA_045629485.1 Pelobium sp.
CTATCGCTGATTTTTAGAACCAATTATAACAAAACAACAAAAGCATGAAATTTAAGAATTTAATAAATTCTGCTTACAGGTAAGCCTATTAGCTAAGAGTTATATCTAAAGGGAAAAAGTATAATGTGACTTTGATCAACAAGGTAATGGAAGAGTATTGCCCTGTAGAATCTAATGCCGGAAATTTCCCTAATCGTATTAATTGTTAATCATAAATAATAAACGTATGAAATTTTATTTACAATGTGTAAATGATGCATGTGATATTAAGAGTACTTTTTTGAGGATATCGTTAATTCTTCTCTTATTCTCAAAAACTTCCTATGCTGCCAATACATTAGAAAATGATCGGCACAAAGGTACCTTCAATACAAACCTTGAAGGTCAACTATTAATGCAACAGAATTTGGCAGTGAAAGGTAAAGTATCTGACAATAATGGAGATGCACTAGCCGGAGTTGGGGTTAAAGTCAAAAATTCAACATTAGGTACAACCACCGATGTCTCAGGGAACTTTTCGCTTTCTATTCCAGAAAACATCACTAATCCGGTTCTGGTTATATCCTATATTGGTTTCACTACCCAGGAAATTCCCGTCAATGGAAGAACGCAAATAAACACAAGTTTGGTGGAAGATGCCCGGTCACTCGAGCAAGTTGTTGTGGTAGGTTATGGGACACAGAAAAAAAGTGATGTAACAGGTGCTATCTCTAGTATCTCTGCAGAAACTATACAAGAACGTCCGGTAGTAAATGTATTGCAGGCATTACAGGGAAAAGCTGCGGGTTTAAATGTTTCCAGTAACATGAGGCCAGGAGAAGTACCTTCAGTTAGAATTCGTGGTAACCGATCAATAGATGCTTCCAATGATCCTTTATATGTCGTAGACGGAATACCCATCATATCGGCACTTGGAGTTACATCGTTTTCTATCAATGATCTCAATCCAAATGACATTGCTTCGGTTGACGTTTTAAAAGATGCTTCTGCTACAGCAATTTATGGGTCTAGAGGAGCTAATGGAGTTATTCTCATCACTACAAAAAAGGGTGTAAGAGGAAAAGTTTCTGTAAATTATAACTCTACAGTATCATTAGACTCTTATAAGTCCCTTACAGATTGGATGGATGGTGGAGAGCTGATTGATAGAAGACGCCTGGCTTTAATAAATGGACGTAACTACCAAACGACCACCAATGCAAATTTGAATGTTGCTCCGGATATCGGCTACCCAGATCCTTTTCTTGATTTAACAAAAATGGGCTTGGGTTCAGATCTTATCGCAAGAAACTCCGTATGGATGGGCTATGAATGGGAAGAATTTGGTGTTACCCCTAAATTAAGGGCTACTACTCCTGAAGAACAAGCACTCGGATGGCCCGCTCAGGTACCCATTTATAATTCAGAAAATATTCGGTCTTTTGACTGGCTGGATGCAGTTGTACGGCAGGGAGTAACTCAGAATCATCAAATTTCTCTTTCATCAGGAACAGAAACCTCACGCTTGTATATATCTTTAGGATACAATAATCAGCTTGGAGTTCAGAGGGATCAGGATTTTAAGCGTTATAATTTTAATATCAATGGTGATATCACTCTAAATAAATGGTTAACTGTTGGTATATCTGCTATCGGGTCATTATCCAATCAGAACTATGGTATTAACGCTCCAAACACGAGTAATACAGGTTCAAAAGATTTATATTCCAGAGCGATAGACCAACTTCCGTTTGCCCAACCAAGAGATGATAATGGTTTTTTTATCCGTAATGCCGGGGGAGACCTTAACCTTTGGAACCCTTTAATAGACATCGATCAGGCACTAAACGACAGGCGCTCTTCCTCAACCTTAGCCAATATGTTTAGTGAGGTGAAATTTACCCCATGGTTAAAATACAGATTGAATTTTGGTGGTCAGTTAAGAAGTTTTAGAAACGGAGCATGGACAGGGCAAACCGCAACTAACCATTTGACAAATAGACCAAATACAGCAAGTTATGCTACGCAGGAAAATTTCTCCTGGTTGGCAGAAAACTTACTTTATTTCGATAAGAGTTTTGCCAATATTCATACTTTCAACGTAACTCTTTTACAATCAGTACAAAAATCAAGGAGAGAAAATATAGATGCAAATGTAACTGGTACAATTTATCCTATCAGTTTATGGTATGATTTAGCAGCAAATAACAACGGTAAGCCCGAGGGTTATGGCACAGGTTTTACTGAAAATACACTAAGTTCTTATATGGGGAGGGTAAACTACAGCCTTTTAAATAGGTATTTGTTGACCTTTTCAGGACGTTTTGACGGATCTTCTGTATTGGCTCCTGGATATAAATGGGACTTTTTTCCTTCCTTTTCAGCCGCTTGGAAATTACAGGATGAAGAATTTATGAAAAATTTCACCTGGATAGACGAATTTAAGCCACGTTTAGGATATGGTGAGGTAGGAAATTCTTCGGTACCGCCATACACTACCTCTGGCCCTTTAAGCCGAAACCCCTATGTTTTTGGAAATACACCTGGTATAGGTTATTTGCCTCAATTAGCTCAGAATCCACAACTAGGGTGGGAAAGAACGTCGACATGGAATTTAGGACTTGATTTCTCTTTTGTTAGAGGCAGGATATCTGGTGCTTTGGAACTATACGATGCAACAACTACGGATTTGTTATTTAGAAAAGAAATCCCGGGTGTGTCTGGTTATGTTCAAAAGTATGAGAATATTGGCAAGACAAGAAATAAAGGACTGGAGATCACCTTATCTACCAAAAATATAGAGACTAAGAACTTTAGGTGGAGTACTGATTTTAATTTTTCTACCAATAAGGAAAGGATTGAGGAATTATTAAATGGAAAAGAGGACATTTTAGTTCAACGATTATTTATAGGTCAGCCTTTACAAGTTTACTATCACTACGATAATGCAGGCATTTGGCAAAATACTCCGGAAGATTTAGCTGAAATGGCAAAATTTAATGCAGCACCAGGTAACCACAGGTTTTATCCGGGCACCATCAAAGTAGTCGATCAAAACGGAGATTATAGAATTGATGCCCAGGATTATGTAATTAGAGGAACTAACCGCCCAAAATGGATTGGTGGGATTACCAATACCTTTGGGTATAAAAATTTCACACTGAGCTCTTTTATGTATGCTCGTATAGGTCAAACCTATTTTGGAGGATACCCTGGTAATCGTGTGGAAAACGAAATATGGTCTTTTGACAACCCTAATGGACGTTGGCCAATGCCTATTAATGGTGCTCAGCATGATAATTTCACTCCCGCTATGCAATTTAGCAGCGGTTCTTTTGTCGCGGTGAGAAACATATCATTGGTTTATGATGTACCTGTTAAAATATTAAACAGGGTAAGTGTTAAAAATCTTCAGTTAAACATTCAGGTTCTCAATCCATTTATATTTGGAGGAGGCATTGTTAAACTGGGATTAAATCCTGATGACGATACCAACTGGGATGTTGCTTCTCTGGCTAATTCAAACACTACAGCTCCATTGGGTGGAGCTAATAATAATACGATTCTTCAACAAGCCTTTGTATTTGGCTTAAGGCTCGGGTTATAATATTGATTGATAAAAACGATAGTTATGAA
>JAZQRF010000209.1:0-21459 GCA_045629485.1 Pelobium sp.
GGAAATTGTAAAAGAATTACAGGCTTACGCAGATGAAGTGAGAGAAGATCTTGGAGATGATCTAACCGGCAAGTTAGGAGCTAACAGAAGACCTATAGGCGAACTAGGGAGAAAATAATCTTCTCATTGAAGAATTTAATACACTTTAAAAACAACTTAACATTCTCAATTATTTACCGCCTATAACAGGCCTGCAACGCCTATTAATTTAACTTACTGAGAAAGTTTAAGCAAAATCGTCCATATACTGTCTCTCTCCCCC
Organism: Pelobium sp.; assembly: GCA_045629485.1. Lineage (GTDB taxonomy): Bacteria > Bacteroidota > Bacteroidia > Sphingobacteriales > Sphingobacteriaceae > Pseudopedobacter. The sequence goes on from JAZQRF010000209.1 coordinate 263, forward strand.
CAGCTCCTAAAATAAGTGGAGTACCAGGGGTTAACCTTTTTTAGTATAGCGGTTTAACGTATCTTGTACAAGAATATATCTTGTCAATTTGAAAAACTCACCGTATTATTAGCGTGGCACCAAATCCCAAAGCTGGCAATTGACTCACTTATAACTTAACATCCATCACTTTACCATTTTTACGACTCTTTTCTGCCATAAAACCCATAACGTGACTTTCAATTGATTCATCTATATTAGAGGTTAATATCTCAGGTTTTTGTTGTGCAACTGCTTGGATAAAATCTCTCAGTAATAACCAGTCTCCACCACCATGACCGCTGTTTTTATATCCTTCAACATCTTCTACTTTTGGTAAAAATTTCACCTCTTTACCAGTTCTGAAATCATTTACAACCAATTCTTTCATATCACCTACAATATCTCCCATAGAACCCATTATTCTTGTGCGTCTGCCCGCATATGAAGTGAAAGCCTCCATAGAAAATGAAGCTGTAACCCCATCATCAAATTGTATGCTGGTCACGTAATGATCAGGTTGGTCGTTATCCATTCTGTAAACACATCTCCCATAATCGGTAGTTTTTAAGCGTTCCATAATAGCATCAGGTTGCTTGGTTTTATCAGTTGGTAAATCCAAAACGTTCAATCTCTTCCTATTGTCGTAGTACTCCTTAATAGCAGAATAAGGGCAATCTCTTTCAATTTTACAGCCGTCTGTACATCTAGCCGTACTCCCTTCTGGTGCATTTTCTTGTTTAAACCATTTTAAATCGCCCATGGCAACAATTTTCTTGGCTGGTTTGTTTATTACCCATTTAATAATATCCAAATCATGACAAGATTTAGCTAAAATAATTGGTGTTGTTTGTTTCGAATTGTGCCAATTTCCTCTTACATATGAATGCGCCATGTGAGTATGCTCTATTGGCTCAAAATGCTGTACACTTATAATCTCGCCAATGGCACCTTTGGCAATCAATTCTTTCATTTTAACAAAGTATGGAGCATATCTTAAAACATGGCATACAGCTACAATTCTACCCTTTTTCTTAGCTAAAGCTAGAATAGAACGGCACTCTTTTTCGGATGGTGAAATTGGTTTTTCTAATAAAATATCGTATCCCATTTCCAGCGCTTTCATGCAGGGTGCGTAATGCAAATTATCAGGTGTAGAGATAATTACTGCATCTGCAAATTTTGGCCTTTTAAAAACATCTTCCCACGTATCAAATCTGTTTTTATCATCAATGTTATGAATTTTAGCATACCGATCATTTCGATATTTTATCGGTTCTGCAACACCTACAATATCTATTTCCTGAGGGGATTTCGCAGCAAAACCGCCATAAACCATCCCTCTGTTTCCAGCTCCAATTGTAATTGCCGTAATAGCTGTGCCTTGAGGGCGATGCAATGGGTTAGTTGGGATATTGTAGATAAAAGAGTTTTCACCAATAGCGCCAATCACATCTGTGCTAATCACAGTTGATCCTAACGAAATACTTAAGGTTTTTAAAAGGTTTCTTCTGTTCATTTCTAATGTCTATACTTTAAGGGTCACAGTTCTTTTTATTTACTTTCAGTTTCTCTTGTTGTTCATTTTTTTAGGATGTATAATAATTTCTTGAGCGATAATGATTGATATAGACAGAGAGGAAAGGACTTTCAACTTGTACATGATTTCGAAAATTTATTATTCTTCACCATTTATCATCCAATTTTTGGGAGCCTTAAATTCTTTTTTTCCTTCGCTGTAAGGCGGAACGGTAAATTCAGAAACTATTGCATCGTAAGACGCCACCTTTTTTAACATCTGTTGATAAACATCAGTATGTTTGAGCTTCAAATTTTCCTTTTCTGATGGATCTTTTAAAATATCAAATAACTGGTCCTCTTTCTGCTTCATTCTAGGATTTCCAGCATCAGCCTTAGCTAACTTCCATTGATTATTTATTAAAGAACCGTAACCAAGATATAAGTCTCTTTTAATTTCATTTTGTTCTCCGGTCAACACTGCAAACATATTTAACCCATCCAAAGGCTTTTGAATTGCGTTTGTTGCTCCGCAAATACTCAACAGTGTTGGAACCACATCTATATATCCCATTAACTGGTTGTTATGTGTACCTGCTTTAAACATTTTTGGCCATTTAATAACTGCGGGAGATCGCACTCCACCATCCCATTCTTGAAATTTTGTTCCTCTTAATACCCCACTAGACCCGCCTTCACCAGGCGCTGCCCCATTATCGCTAAAAAACAAAACAATTGTATTATCAGCTATATTAGACGCTTTAAGCTGTGCTAAGATTTTACCAATTCCTCTATCCATACAGGTAACCATTGCTGCATAGGTTTGTTTGGGCGTATTTCCTCTTCCCTGGGTTTCTTCATTTCCACTCTTTTCAGTATCTTTTTTACCAAAAACAGGTTTAGATTTATCGTAACCGTAGCTTAGCAAATCGTCTTCTTTAGCTTGTAACGGCCCATGAGGAGCATTATAGGCTACATATAAGAGAAATGGCTTGGATGATTTGGAGTAATTAGTAATACATTTAACAGCTTCGTCAGAAATTAAATCTGTGCTGTACCCTTTATCAAAAGAAGTTTCCCAATCGTTGTGCCAATCTAATTCGCCCTCTCTTTTATGCGTAAAGTAATCTATTGCACCGTTATAATGTCCATAAAAATGAGTAAATCCTTTGCTTAACGGGAGATATTCTTTTTTGGCATGTCCAAGGTGCCACTTTCCCAAAATTGCTCGGTTTATGTAACCTGCATTTTTTAATAATTCGGGTAAGAATATCTCGCTTAAATCAACACCAAAACTACTCCATGGTGGTACTACAGTTTCTCTTAAACCGAACCGATTTGGATAACGGCCAGTCATTAATCCTGCCCGCGTGGGTGAGCATACCGGAGCGGTATAGAAACGACTTAGTATTACACCATCTTTGGCTAGTTGATCAATATTAGGGGTTCTAATTTCACTTCCATTAAAACCAACATCACCCCAACCTAAGTCATCAGCCAATATGATAACAATATTTGGTTTATGTATTTTTTGTTGTGCTGATAAACTACAAAATGGAATACTTGCTATTAAAAGTACGCATAAGTTATAAAGCCAATATTTTTTATTTTCCATTATTTTATTCTTAATAGTAGCCTAAAGCCTGTTTTTTTTATGGGGTAGCCTTTGTATAAAGTTTAACTAAATTAAGGTACTGAGGATGATTAGTTTAAAAAAAATGTATTTAAAATTGGCAATTTTGTATAATTAAATGGGCTCCGTCTTAGAATATTGTTCTAAAAATTCTGAGGGTTTAAATTTAAACTGATTGTAAAAACATTTTGAAAAATAGGAGTGTGAGTTGAATCCCACCATAAATCCTATTTCTGAAATATTGTAATCGTTAGTCAACAATAATTTAGCGGCATGTTTTAACCTCACCAACCTAATAAACTCGTTGGGCACATGACCTGATAATGCTTTTAATTTTTTATGAAGGCTAGAGCGACTCATTGCAACTTCCTTACTCAATTCTTCTACAGAAAGTTGAGGATCCATTATTCTTTTCTCAATTATTTCTGTGATTTTTTCTAAAAACTTTTTGTCTTTGGTATTAGAAGTAAGTGAATCAGCATGAATTAAAGGCTGATGTGCAAACTTATCTTTTAGTCTTATTTGCGCATCCATCAGGTTTTTAATTACAGCAGTCACATGTTTCCATTTGAATGGCTTAGTTATATACGCATCAGCACCGTTCTCTATCCCTGCAATCTCTGCTTCAGAATTTGCCCTAGCTGTTAAAAGTATGAGCGGGATATGGCTATAATCAATGCTACTTTTAACCTTTTTACACAGCTGTAATCCATCCATATATGGCATCATCAAATCAGACAAAATTAAATCTACGTTTTGAGTTTTAAGCAATTCTAAAGCTTCTAGGCCAGTGGTTGCCGTAATTACTTTGTAGCCTTCTTGGTAAAGACTATCGTTATAAAATTCAATCAACGACACATCATCTTCTACAACCATAATACACATTTTATCAGTGATATCTTCGTCGTTATTCTCTATAATTGAAGCGAGCTCATCTGCCGAGGATTGTAAAGATTCACTGCCTATTTCTTGAAAAGGAATAATTACACTAAAAACCGTATTTACGTTTTCTGTGCTTGTAACTTCCAGTTTGCCACCGTGTTTTTCTGTTAAAGATTTAGCAAGTGCAAGTCCTATTCCGGTACCACCTAAATTAGTGTACTGGTGGCTTCCAGATGTTATTTTGAAAAATTTAGTATATATATTTCCGAGGTCTGAAACCGGAATCCCAATTCCATCGTCTTCTACCTTCACTCTAAAATATTGTTGCTTACCTTCATCATAGAAAGGTTCCTCAATACTAATTTTCACTTTAGTTCTGGTAAACTTGAAAGCATTAATAATTAGGTTACTGAAAATCTTTGTTAATGCTTCAGGATCTGCCTGGATCAACAGCTTGCTCACCTTAGTATTCAAGCTAAATTTAACTCCTCTTTGATACTGAATAGCCGAGAAACGTGAGTAAATGGAGTGCATTAAAAACACTAAATCTACTTCCTCTTTATGAATTTCGTAAATATCACTTTCAATCCGTCTAAAGTCTAGCAACTGGTTCACTAAAGTGAGTAACCTGTTGGAATTTTCATCCATCAAATTCAATTGTTTTTGCACCTCAGGCTCCCATTTTTTGATTTCAAGTAATTTCTCCAGGGGAGCTGTAATCAGAGAAAGGGGTGTCCTAACCTCGTGAGCCATTGCGGTAAAGAATTCTATCTTTTGACTATAAAATTCTTTCTCCTTTTCCACTTGTAACCGCTCTAATTTAATTTCATTTTTCTTACGCACTTTATTAGCTAAGTATCTTCTGATAGAGATGAAACTGGCAATTGCAAAAAATATATAAATGGAGTAGGCAGCGTTTGTACGATAAAAAGGTGGATTTATGGTAAGCTTTATACTTGAAATAGGTACATCCCAATTGTGTTCATCAGTAGAGGCTTTAACTTGAAAGGTATAATCACCCGGAGGTAAATTGGTAAAAGTTGCCTTACGTTGATTACCTACATAATTCCAGCTTTTATCAAAACCACTCAAATTATAGGCATATAATATTTTTTGAGGAGCAATGTAGCTTAAAGCTGCATATTCAAAGCTTATTACACTTTGATCGTATGCAACTTTTATAGATTTGGCATAACCAATGGGACTAGATAGCGGGCTGTCCTGGTCGTTAACTGAAATATCTTTGTTGAAAAGCTGGAAATTGGTAAACCCAACCTGGGTGTTAATATTGGACGTTGTAATGCTATCTGGATAAAAGGAATTAAACCCCTTTATCCCACCAAAATACAATTTACCATCAAGTGCTTTATATGCTGCTGAATAATTAAATTGTCTGCTTTGCAGGTAATCCCAATTGGTATAGTGCTTTACTGTTTTATTGGAAGGCTTGTAACTGTACAAACCATCATTGGTTGAGAACCATAAATTTTGTCTATTATCTTGCAGGATACCGTAAATTACATTAGCTCTGATAGCAGAGCTTGATCCAAAAACAGAAAATTTACGTGTTCGCAAATCCAGTTTATTTAACCCACCACCATCTGTACCTATCCATAGGTTTCCTTGATGATCGTCTAACATGCTAATGACTTTGTTAGAACTTATAGAACCATCTTTCCCATCTGCATAGTAACGGACCCACTCTTCCGTGTCTTTATTGTGACCAATAATACCAGAATCATAAGTGCCATACCACATATTGTGAGCATCGTCCTCGTAAATGCTATAGATACAGTTTACAGCTAATCCCATTTCTTTGATTCTGGTGAAATCGTCAGTTTCTTTGTTGTATCGATTTAATCCTTTTACTGTTCCCACAAAAATGTTTCCGTCGGCATCTTGAAAAATAGAATAAACAGAGTTGTTGCTGATTGAATTAGGATTTTTCGGATCATTAAGGTATTGACTGATCTTCCCAGTTTCCGGATGATAAATATTTAGCCCGCCGGTAAATGTTCCTATCCAGATATTACCATCTCTATCTTTAAAAAGCGTATGTATATTATGATAAGAAAGTTTTTGCTGTTTCGCCTCAAAGGGATAATGTTTGAAAGTACGATCTGTTGAATTAAAATAATTGAGCCCCCCGTCTTCTGTCCCTATCCAAAAATACCCTGGTTTATCTTCTAAAAAACTACTAACAGCGCTGCCCCGCAACGACTCATACTCTTCAGTTGGATAATACAACTCAAACCCTGAGCCATTCTCTTGGAAATAGTTTACGCCTCCAAAAAATGTCCCGACCCAAATTCCTCCTTCACGATCACGAAAGATCGAATAAACTGCATTATCACTAATACTTAAAGGATCACTTATCTGATTTGTAAATGCTTTGAACTCACCGCTAGCTATATCAAGCACATTTAATCCTTTTTCTGTTCCTACGTAAAGCTTATTTCGGCTGGGTTGGTATATGGAACGTACAATATCGTCATTAATGGAATTTGTACTCTTCTTATAAACCCGAAAGCTATTATCATTCTGATTATAAAAATTTAATCCTCCGGTGAGCGTTCCTATCCAAACATTTCCATCCAAATCCGGGTAAACGGTAAGAATGAAATTATTGCTTAAGCCGGAGTTATCTGTTCTAAAATTTTTAAATGTAAAATTAGAGGTGTTTAGTTTACTTAAACCATTACCAAATGTACCTATCCACAAATCTCCTGATTTGCTTAAAGCCAGTTTTCGAATTTGATTTGATGCTAAACCCGTGTTTTGATTACTGGCTCTAAAGTTTCGTAGTCTATTAGTTTTAGGATCATAACGGTATAACCCATTATTTTTGGTCGCAATCCAAACTATGCCCTTTTTATCTTTCACAATGTCGAAAACAACATTATTCTTAAGTGGCACAAAATCTTGAAAAGCTTCTTTTTTAAGGTTTAAAATAGAAATACCCGATTCAGTCCCTATCCATAATGTTTTATCATCAAATTTCAGAAAGCTGTGTATAAAGTTATTGCCAAGCGAATTTTTATTTCCCTCATCAAACTGATAAGATTTAAATTGATAACCATCAAATCTGCACAAACCATTTTTTGTACCAAACCACATGTAGCCCTGATCATCCTGAATGATGGACCACACGGTATTGGAACGCATACCATCCGCAACAGAATAGTTTCTAAAAACAATTTGTTGTTGACTTTTACTTACAAAAGTTAAGCAACAAACTATTAGCAGTAAGAAATATCTTTTTTGTTTAAGGTTTATAAACATCCAGCACTAATTTACAAATTATTCATCTGCATTTCTCGGTGGGCTTTTTTTATTAATCACCGGAGTTTCTGCATTGACTTCATTTCTCCAACTATCAAGCAATCGCTTCAATTCAACAGTTTTCTGAGGAAGTTTCTCTACCAGGTTGTGTTTTTCGCTAATATCATCTTTTAAATTATAAAGTTCTAACCGATTGTTTTTATAAAACTCTATTAATTTAAAATCCCCTTTTCTAACAGCGCTGCTCATTCTATTTACCCATTTTCCAGTCTCTGAGGGGTAATGCCAAAATAAAGCATCTCGATCTAAGCTATTTTTACCTGTCCACAGAGGGAGTAGGCTGGCGCCGTCTATTACACCTTTTCCCTTAAGATTAGCCCCAGCTACTGCAGCAAATGTCGGATAAAAATCTATGCTGCTTACAGGAGTGTGATTTACAGAACCGGCTTTTATTTTTTTAGGCCAACTTACTAATAATGGCTCTCTGATTCCACCTTCATACAGCCAAGATTTATTTGCTCTCAGAGCCCCGTTATTCGCAACGTTATGTGCCCCACCATTATCAGAGAAAAATATTAAAATAGTATTTTCATCGAGGTTATTTTTCTTTAATGTTTCCATAATTTGCCCTACTCCATCATCAATACGCTCAAGCATTGCTGCCAAATAAGGATTATCTGGATGCGTAGCTTCATGCCTCACATTATCTTTACTATAAATTTTATCTGCTGAACCGTCGCCATACTTCTTGTCAAATTTACTTTTATACTTATTTACAACACTTTCTGGCGCTTCTAGCTTTGTATGGACCCCGTAATAAGAAAGATAAAGGAAAAAAGGTTTTGCTTTATTGCGTTCAATATATTGGCAAGCCTCTTCACTTTGCCGATCTGTTAAATATTCGTCTTTCTTACCTTCTGAGAATGTATTGATTTTATCATAAGGGAAATAGTAATCTCCATCTGCAATATATTTCGTTTCTGAGCCTATTACCTCATCAAAGCCATGCGCTTTTGGTCCGCCTTTATTCGTCTTAAAATCAGTGTCTAAATGCCATTTCCCAACAATTCCGGTACGATAGCCGGCCTGACTTAAGGCCTCATTAATTGTAAAATATTGTGTTGGATCTAACCATCTCTCGGTTTGTGCGGGTAAAAAATCTGTAATTTTAACTCTTGCAGGATATTGTCCCGTTAATAAACTTGCTCTTGTAGGTGAGCAGACTGGAGCAGCGGCATAGGCTTGCGTAAATCGCATACCCTGGGCCGCCAGCTTGTCTAGGTTTACCGTTTCATTAAAACTATTTCCATAGCTTCCTAACTCTCCATAACCGAGATCATCTGCCATGATAAAAATGATATTTGGCTTTTTATCCTGCGCAAAGAGAAATAATGGCATGGCTATGATGCAAAAACTATATAAAATTTTCAAATGTTTGTTTTTCATTTATATAAATATAGGTTGTAAATGTTTTATATCTGATTAGCGAGTTTATACCTGTTTCCGTTGCTGTGTTATCAATTAATTTAAGCTTATCGACACGACAAGGCTTTATTTTGATAAGATATTTGGAAAGAGTTTCCCATCTTTTGCGTTAAAAGGCAATTTCAAGATATCAGCTATTAAAGGCGCTATATCTTTTACACCTAAACCAGAAACTTCTTTGTGACTAGCAACACCTGCTCCATTAATTATGAAACCCGTCTTGATTTCTTCAAAATCAGGAAAATACCCATGATTTCCTCCTCCTACGGCATCCACTAGCAATTCTCCATTTTTTCCAGATCTACCTATTACGCCCTTGTTAAAAGCCAATGCTAATGAAGCTGATGGGTCTGCCCCTATTGCGTCTAATTGTTTACGATCAATTATTCTAAAAACTTTTTGATCTTCTGGTAATTCATTAAGCATTTTAGTGATAGAGGGAACCAACTTTTTATCCTTTACATACAAAAAAGCAGACCCCCCCGGCGTGAGAAACTTAGCTTGCCCGGTTTCTAATAAGTTCATTTTAGCTAACAATACATTTGGAGAAAAAGCCTTTTCATCATCAGCAAAACCATGATCGCCAGTTATGATGATGGTGGTATTGGCTCTCATTTTTTCATCATCCAAAACTTTTAACAATCTGCCAATCTCTTTATCAATTAATGCAACTGCATTATGGGTTTTTTTTGATTCTCTCCCGTCTGTATGTTGGTAGTGGTCTGCACCTACAAAATGTACTGCCATTAAATTTGGCTTATGATTTTTCAAAATGAACGTAGACATTTTACCAATGGTATGGTCTATTTTAGGATACTTGAACTCGTCTACATTTCCAGAAATAACTTCACTATTTAGCATCTCATCTACAAGGTTTGTAGGGGTTACAACAGGTTTGGTAACGCTTAGTTGATCAGATTTATCGCCTGCATCCGCTCGTTTAACTGGAAAATTCCACGTGATAGGCGCACCAACTGTAACTGGCCACATTACTGAACCAGTAGTTAATCCGGCCTCTTTACATGCATCCCATAATGTTTTTGTTTTGATCAAACTCGCTTCCCAATACCACCGGCCATTTGCTGCACCTCTTGGTGCGTTGTAAAATACACCGTGAGTTGCTGGATAAGCCCCAGTAATTATAGTAGTATGAGAAGGATAAGTAACAGATGGAAATATGCTGTTGATTCCGTTGGCGTAAACCCCTGTTTCCATTAACTTTCTCAAGTTTGGGGTATCCCATCCTTTCTTCAAATAAAACTCCGGCCTTAAACCGTCAATACTAATGAGTAAAACATGTTTGGTTTCTTGCGCATGAAGCTGAATCGTTAAAAAAGTTGAGGCCAATAGAAAGAGTATCTTTTTCATTATATTATTTTTTTTTGATTGGTATAAGTTTAATCTGATCAACCCAAATTTGTTCGCCCTTTTTCATCTCTCCAAAATAAAGTGATAAGCGATAGGTCCCATCTTTAGGTACAACCAGTGAAGTAAAATGATTTTGTTTTGCTGTATTGCCAACTTTCAGCTCTTGATTAATTATTTTTTCACCCCCTGCTACCAAGTTCTCTAATCGTAAATACAACTGTGAACTTTGTTTTGCAATTGCGGTTAAATCTACAGTAAACTGCTCTCCTCTATTGGCTTTAAAACTCCAATTCAAAGAAAGATCTCCCGGTTTTTGACTCGGTTTAAGCATGCGAATCATTAAGGAATTTTTGCCATCCAATTTGCCAGAATTATCCACCTCCACGTCGGCTTCCGTAGTTTCGGATTTTTTTACATTCCAACCAGCGAGATTATCGTTGAAATCTCCATTTAATTGTCTTTTATAATCTGCCATACGCACATTATATTCGCGGGTATCCATCGGGAAAACTTTAACCTTCTCTCCCCAAATATTCCACCTATCGTACATCTCTTTAACTCTTTCTGGATATTTTTTTGAAAGGTCATTTAACTCAATCGGGTCTTCGTCTAGATTGTACAATCTTAAACTTTTTTTATCAAATTCATGATCTTGTTCTGTTTTTGCTACTAATTTCCACTTCCCATCTCTAAGTGCAATATTGGCTTCATGTTCCCAAAAAATAGCGCCCCTATCTTTGGACCCGCCCTTAAAAATATGAGCTAAACTTTTTCCCTCTAATGGCGTGATGGCATTTCCCTTATAATTTTTAGGGTATTTAGCACCAGCAACATCCAAACAAGTAGCCATAATATCTATTACATGGCCATAATCACTAACCCATGAATTGTTTAGGTTTTTGTTAATTCCATTTGGCCAATGCACAATTAAAGGAGTTGCAATACCACCTTCATAAGTAAAGTGCTTATATTCTTTAAAAGGAGTACTGCTTACATTGGCCCAGTTGATACGGTAGCTTTCAAAAGTATTTGCAGTACCATCTACCGCTTTACTTTCTCCGCTATTTATAAATTCAGCGCAAGCTCCATTATCACTTAAGAAGAAAATTAGCGTGTTATCTAATTGATTTGTTGCTTTTAATTCATTGATTATACGTCCAATCCCTTGATCCATGTTATCCATCTGAGCCGCGTAAATAGCCATCCGCATAGCCATTTCATTTTTTTCTTTTTCTGGAATTTCTGACCAATCAGGAATTTCAGCATCACGATCCGCCAGTTTTGCGTTTGCTGGAAACAATCCCAATGATTTTTGTCTTATAAAACGAGCATTCCTTATAGAGTCCCATCCAACTTTGTATGCTTCTTTATACTTATCAATATCTTTCTGTAAAGCATGAAGTGGCCAATGTGGAGCAGTGTACGCCACGTAAATAAAGAACGGATTTTGTTTTTTAGATTTTTGGTGTTCTGCAATATATCTTACTGTTGTGTCACTTATAGCATCAGTAAGGAAAAAATTATTGGGTGCTTTGTATTGATTGTTATCGCTGTAAAGTGTTGGCGTAAAATAATTAGCTCCTCCTGGAATAATCCCAAAATATCTATCAAATCCTCTTTGTTTCGGCCAGTTTTCTGTTACTCTTCCTGCTATTTTTCTTTCATTAGTGAGGTGCCATTTGCCGGTCATATAAGTGCTGTAGCCAGCCGATTTCATTACTTCTGCAATGGTTACGCTTGTGTTGTTTAAATTACCCTGGTACTGGGGGGTCCCTAAATCGGCAGCAGCCATCCATCCCATTCCAGCTTGATGCGGATACAGACCCGTCATTAGGGACGCTCTAGTTGGGCAGCACCTTGCTGCATTGTAAAATTGTTTAAATTTTAATCCTTCGCTGGCAAGGGTATTTAAATTTGGAGTTTGCACCTCACCGCCATAACTTGGGAGATCAGAAAACCCCATATCATCAGCAAGGATAACTACGATATTAGGTTTTTTAGACTGTTGCCCAAATACAAACAAACTAGCGCACAACAAAAAAATAAAACTAAAAGAGGTCTTAAACCTAAAGGTGTTCATAATTGATTTTTTGTTTATCCAGCAATTGTTATTTCTGGATATACAAAACTAGGTTACTACCACTCAAATCATTAACAAATTTGTTGATAAACGTGGTAATTATGTGTTTAAAATAATCAAAATGTACCTTAAACGCCAAGTAGAGGGGTTGTCTAGCCAAAACCCTATTTCCATTATACTACCAAAAATTAAGTTTTTTTGATGCTACAAATTTTGGAGAAATATTCTGCTAGATTAATCTCGTAATCTTAACAAGGTATCAATTTGAAAGACAATCTTGTTATAAAGAATTACATAATTGATAACTTTAAAGTATATAAAATGCCCATTTTTAAACATTCAATAAAACTTAAGTATTCTCCATTTTATTCAGACTGAGCATCATCTTTTCACACAAAAAAGACCTGAATTATCTCAAAGTTCACTAATAGGCTGGAATTATTTTGGAGAAAGGAAATGGGTTTAAATTGTATAAAAAGTTAGTTGATGCCCTTAATAATATTAAATTAATTAAAATACCAGTGTATTTGATGTTGTTGGGATAGTAAAAAGGTGTTATGAATGGAAAAGCTTAGAAAATATGAAGTATTCTTTAGTTATGATATTGGCTATAGATTTTTAAGATACAGTTATCTCACTTAAACATATTCACACTATAAAATCAGAAATAATGAAAAATCCGGTACACACAAAAACTTCGAAATTTTTACTAAAACCATTCTCCGTATTATTCTTTGTGCTTCTTGTTTGCTTTAAAGCTGAAGACCCTACACAGGGTGCCGATAAAAATGCCGGAGATGAGTTCTCTATAATTGTACTTCCCGATACCCAAAATTATATTCAAAATCTACGAGGTAAAGCCAATCGAAACATGTTTCGTGATCAAATCGAATGGATTGTAGCTAATCAAAAGCGTCATAATATAGCTTACGTAACGCAGCTTGGAGATTTAAGTCAAAGTATTAATATGGCTAAAGAAAGTAACGCTAGCATGGGAGAAGAAGCCCGAAAAATCAGCATAGAGCGGTTTAAAGCTTGTGATTCTATTATGAGTCCATTAGATAAGGCAAAAATTCCTTACGGTATTGCAGTTGGTAATCACGATCAGTTTCCTATTGCCGGAAAAGCCGAGGGCAACAGTACTGAATTATTTCAAAAATGGTTTGTGAATCAAGGTGGAAATAAGTCTCGCTTCGCAGACAAACCTTTTTTTGGGGGCACCAGAGAAACTGATAGTTATGACGATCATTATGATGTTTTTCATGCAGGGAACCGTGATTGGATAGTTATTTACCTAGAGTTTGACGATGACCAAGAAAGTAACATTGCAGACGATGAAGATAGAAATAATTGGGCTTTAGAGATTTTGAAAAAACACCCAAAGCATATCGCAATTATTACTACACACAACGCCGGTAATATTAAAAAGCAAGTATTAGGCTCTCAGGCTCAAATGATTTATGATAAATTAAAAACTCAGCCTAATCTAGCCATGATTCTTGGCGGTCATGTAGCGAACAAAAATGGTGATGTGAATTACTTTTCGTTGACACGGGATGGCATGAATCCGGTACGCACTTATATTTCAGATTTTCAATCCTTGACTCCTGACGGAACAATCGAAAACATTAACGGAGGCAACGGCTATCTGAGAATAATGAAATTTTCCGTTAAAAAAAATCAAGTGACCGTAACAACTATGTCGCCATATCTTGAAAAGAGGAACTTACCAAATCAGTTCATCAAGGATCCTCAACACCAATTTACAAAACCGATTTTTGCAGACTTAAATTAACAATCAAAGTTTAGTTTTCATTATTGCAGATTTGAAATATTTTAATTTCAAACCTTAAAAAAAGCCCTTGTGAAATTGATTCACAAGGGCTTTTTGATTACTTTCTCCAGTTATTTTAGATAAATACTAATCTGCTCGCTATAAAACGAGTGTTGTATTGACTCAATTTTTTACACCCAAAACTTTAACTTCTGACAACCCTAATGCTTGATTTGACAAATTCCCTTCCAATACTAATTGGAAAGACTTTACACTAACATTTTGTGGAAAAACTATAATGGTTGCTTTACCTGGAGTTTTATTTAAACTGACAGTTTCCATTATTGTCCCATTGTCTAATATTATTTTTGCTGTTTCAGTATATCTGGTAGAAACCACAGAATTGTATAGCCAAATCTCTTTGATTTCCTGTTTAGATTCCCAATTAAATAAAACAGTTGCTTTATTAATATTTGCTACCCACTCATACTCTTCAAAACGACGGTACATGCTAAACTCCCCATCCGTTAAGGCTTTAATTGGATAACTAAGGTTTGTTTGCTGTGAACTTACGATCGCTTTTTTACCAAGCAACTCAAAACCTTGTTGATCTGATGATGGATACAACTGCTTTTCTTTGGTAGGTCCATTAACATACACTGTTCCATCTTCACGAAACCCAATTTTGTCAATATTCATCATTCGTTCGCCGCCTTTTAATGATAAATCCATATGCGAATGATATATAATGAGTAGCTCTTTATTGTCTGGCGATGTAGTAATTGTATGATGACCAGGCCCCGATACTAAATTAGTTACGCTTTCATTACTGAGAACGGGATTTTTTCCATATTTCACAAATGGTCCTAAAGGACTTTTTGAGGTGGCATAGCCAACAGCATAATTACTATTACAATAGCAATTGGCTGAGTACATCAAATAATAAGTCCCCGCATTTTTTATAAGAACAGCACCTTCGTTCCAATAATTCCCTTCTTTATTGCTGTATTCCCAACCTTGTTCTGGCTGAATTAATTTTTTGGCTAACCCCAGTGTTCCCGACAAATCAGGCTTTAATTCAATAACCCAAATTTCGCTGTAATTTTGGTTACCAACTTGGTTAGAAGACATTGCATTGGAATAATACATATAAACTTTCCCATCGTCATCAACAAAAATGTGCGAATCAATTACTGATTTAGGGGGTGTTCCATAAAAACCTTTATCAAACACATCAACAAAAGGACCTGAAGGGCTACTAGATTTGGCTATGCCTATTCTTTTAACGCCATCTGCCGCTTCTCCAGTATAATGTAGATAGTATTCTCCATTAACTTTCACAAGTTCTGGAGCCCAGAAATTTTGTACTGCCCATTTGTAATTACTTGTAGGCATTGAAGATCCAAGAGCGACCCAATTGATAAGATCTTTTGAGGAATGCACTTTAAAGTTTTTACCTGTATGATAAAGATAATAAGTGCCATCATCATCTTTAAAAACAAATGGATCCGCAGCATTCTTTATTAATCCATCGTTTATAAAAACTTTAAAACCACTATTAGCTGAGGGAACTATTGGTGTTACAATTGGACTGGGACTGATGGGACTAATTGGTTCTTTTTTCTTCGAACAGCTGCTGAATATAATTACTAGAAGAATTAATCCGACAAAACTTTGCTTAACTTTGGTCATTGTTTTTCCTTGATTTGGTTGGCTTTAATTGTGTTTAGATATAATAAAGAACACCAAATTCTTTGATTACAACTATTAAATTCCTATCAGTTTATAGAAGTTTTGTCGCTTAGAATAATAAATTTATTTCAACACTTGCTTTGCAAGTGCACCAGTACCATCGTTAGCTTCGGGTTTTAGATTAAGCGCTTTCATAACCATATCATAAACCTCTACAATTGGGAAAGAGTCAATCGTTAATCTACTTTTAAATAAAGGTCCCCAAGCGTAAAATGTCGCATGCATATCTTTAATTTCGTAAGGATTAAATCCATGAGAGCCTTTTGGACTTTTAGAAAAAAGATTAGGCCATTTCGCCATAAGAATAATATCTCCGATACGATTATATTTATCTTCTTTCATATCAAAATTCAATTCTTTAGGTAAATCTTTTCGCAAATAGACTGTATAATTTGGATTTTCTTTAGCTTTCAGCTTGTTATACAAGGGCATAATATCCTCCCTTTCTTTTGCATAAATGCTTAATAGCGCCCTATGATCTACAACTACATACTTACTAGTATCGATGCTAGGTGAGATTTTTATAGGATTGTTTTGCTCAATACTCGTCATGCCATGATCAGACACGAAAACTACATTTACGGGTAAACCAGTTTCTTGAATAGCAACCTGTAGCTGGGCAATAAAAGAGTCTATATCTGCAACAGCTTCCTCAGTCTCTTTAGCATCGGGCCCAAAGCTATGACCGGCATGGTCAGTTTCGTTATTGTAAACGGCAATAAAATGTGGACGAACTTTCTCTGGAAGTGAAAGCCATTTTTTTATTATTTCCACACGCTCCGTCATTCCAATTCTTGGTTTTCCATAATCATAGTAATAACTATTTTGCATCCCGTTAATCTTTTGTTTGGAGCCTATAAAACCAAGGCTTGCCGTTATCATCCCTTGTTTTTCTGCACTTAGCCAAATTGGGTCATGCGTTAACCAGCTACCATCACCATTCTTTAGCTTTTTAAGAACGGGGTCATAAAATGAGTTGCCTACAATGCCATTATGTACTGGGTACAAACCTGTTACCAATGAGTAGTGATTTGGACCTGTTGAGGAAGGAAAAACAGGAATCATAGACGTTGCCTTAACCCCAGTATTTGCATGCTTTAACAAATTTGTTGCTTTGTATTTTTCTGCATAGTCATACCTGAAACCGTCTGCGGAGATAAAAATCATATATGGACTTTTCATCTGTTCAGCAGTATTTTCTCTTGGTGGTTTTACCCTTTGCTTAGTTACTTCTTGAGCCTCGCATTCAAAAATAAGGACCGATAAAACGGCTATGCTTGCAATTATTGCTTTACCTATCATGGTTGTCTTTTATTATTTTTTTCTAAAATTATTTTACTTCAATTTTCAAACTTGTACTTGCTAAACCTTCGGCACTAGCTTCCAAAATAATATTTCCCGGTTCTTCTGTAGATTGGATCACTACCAAGCATTTACTCTTAAAAGCTCTTCTTTTGGAAGAAGTGTAATCTGTTAAATCCAAAGGATCGCCATTATCCGTTCCTTTAATTATACCTTTTCCGCTAATTTTAAATGATAAAAGTGGAGAAGCTTGTGGAACAGGAATACCATGTTCGTCTGTAATGGTTACCTCGCAAAGCAAAATATCTTTCCCATCTGCAGTCATGCTTTTTTCTGTGGTGCTAATTCGGATTTTTTCCGGTTTTCCGGCAGTTTTCAACATTTCTTTGGCTACTAGTTTACCACCTCTAAAGCCCGTTACCACCAACTCACCGGGCTGGTACGGAGTGTCCCAGACCAGTTGTTCGCCCAAGTATGGTTTTGTGCCTAAATCTTTACCGTTCAGTTGTAAGTTCACTTCTTCACAATTGGTATAAACTACCATTGGTATAACAATCCCTTCTTTCCCTGGATGCGTCCAATGAGGAAGCATGTGAACCATGGGTTCAGCTGTCCACAAGCTTTGGTATAAGTAATAATGATCTTTAGGAAAGCCGCAAATATCAATTACTCCGAAGTTTGCCAATCGAGATGGCCATTGGTTTGTTTCTCCCAAATAATCAAAAGCGGTCCACCTAAATTGTCCCATTACAAATGGTAGATCTAAAGTGCGTTGCCATGCTTTTCTCGCACTTGACCGTACCGTTGCATTGTCATAAGATGATTGATAAAATAGATTACCAGACCATGGTTGAAAATTAGGGATGTCAATGAATTTAAAATCCTTATAGTATTGAGTCGTTTGTTCTTCTGGAAATACTTCTTCTTTGCTTAGGTCTTCTATTGGAAAAACTTTTTCTGCCAAGCCGCCCATTTTACCTGCTTGTTTCGAGTTAATCTCCCATGGTGCAGGAAAATCTCTTCGCCTCCAATTGGTTTTAGTTCTATAAACACCTCTGGTTTGGTAAGTGTGAGGAACTTCCGTTCCAAGCATCGGTACATTAGGAAACTTAGCGTGGTATTTTTCATAAACACCTTTTTCCTCACCATCACCATTAAAGCCTTTTACATCTAGATTAGTAATGGCTTCGTCACCTTTCATCCCTCTTGTTGGATCCACTCCACCTTGAGTTACTGGTCTTCCCGGGTCAAGCTGATGAATCAAATCGATGAGTTTCGTTTGCGTTTCTACCGTCGGCTTTCTTACCTCATTCCCTATAGACCACATAATCACCGACGGATGGTTTCTATCTCTCAAAACTAAATCTGTTAAATCCTGTTCCCACCACTCATCAAAATAATTACCATAATCATCTGCTGCTTTTGCAACTTCCCACCCGTCGAATGCTTCATCCATCACCATAATTCCAAGACTATCACACATGCTAAAAAACTCAGGTGCAAAAGGATGATGCGATGTTCTAATGGCATTGGTTCCCATCAATTTCAGTTGCTTCAACCGGCCAAGTAGCACTTCATCTGGGACGGCAACACCAAATAATCCAGCGTCCTGGTGAAGACAAACGCCTTTTATTTTTGTGTTTTTCCCGTTTAGTTTAAAACCCCACTCGCCACTAAACTCTATTTTACGGATGCCGAAATTTACCGAATACTCATCCACAACCTTTCCTTTTGTAGAGACCGAGAATTTGACCTGGTATAAATATGGAGATTCTATTGACCACAACTTTGGCGATGCAATATCGAAGACATGTTCTTGCGAATTTTGCCCCGATTTTAAATTGATATTCTTCGAAGTGGATTTAACCAGTTTCCCGCCGAGATCAAGAATATCTATTTTTAATGTTGCAGGAGTGGTTATAGCTTGCTTGTTTATAACATTTAGATTGATACTAACTTTTGCATTTTTTGCGTCTACATCGGATTGTAGTTGCAAATCTCTATCATTAACATAAACATCGTTTGTTACTTTTAGCCATACATGCCTGTAAATTCCAGAACCGGTGTACCAACGTCCAGTCAAAGGTTTAGAATGGTCGACTTTCACTATAATAACATTGTTTCCCTTTCTTATATATTTGTTTAGGTTATACGTAAAACCGATGTAACCATTGGGTCTTTTGCCTAAGAAGTGGCCGTTAATCCAAACTTCACTATTCAGATAAACACCGTCAAAAACTATAGAAACCTCTTTGTTTAATAACTCATCGGGAATGTTAAACTTCTTTTGATAATAACCAATACCGGCCGGAAGATATCCAGACTGCCAGTCGCCGTTGGTTTCATTGTAACTACCTTCAATGCTCCAATCGTGTGGAAGATTGATGTTTCGCCAATTCAAGCTTTCGGGCTTTGATTTTATTTGGGATTCATCCGGATTAAGAATGAATTTCCAATCCTTATCAAAATTGAGCAATTGCCTTGTTTCTTTAAGTTTGGCTTTAGACTGTCCCTTGGTGGAAAAAGTGAACAGTCCTAAACAGAAGAAACACACAAGTAAAAATCTCATAGACTAAGTTTCTAATATTATTTATTCGTCAACATCATCGCCTTTCGGTTTGATAGGCTTATTTTTTACTTGTGCTTTCCCATAATGAGGGTTGGATTCAAGTGCCAGTTTCGCATCGGTTTTTTTTATCCATTCTAATAACTCAGCAAGCAACTCATCTCTCTTAGGCTTATTGATATTTGCCATATTCTTTTGCTCGCTCACATCGGTTTTTAAATTAAATAGCTCAACTGCCTTGTTGTTATCAACCTTTTTTAACCCGCCATCTAAAGCCCATTCTTCATGGTAAAGCATTAATTTCCAGTCTCCCTTTCTAATGGTAGTTACCGGTCTCGATCTAAATATATCATCTCTTGAACCGGGATCTGGACCATCTAAATAACCTGGAAAATGCCAGAAAATAGACTTACGTTCTAAATCACTACCGCCTTTAAAAAGCTTCACCAGACTTTCCCCGTCTAAAATGTTTCCTGCCTTGTTTTGTCTTCCGGCAACATCAATAAATGTTGGGTAAAGGTCAAGGTTGATGATTGGTACGTTATTCTGCGAACCGGGTTTAATAACACCTGGCCAACGGGCAATGAAAGGTTCTTTAATTCCACCTTCGTAATACATGCCTTTGAAACCTCTAAGTGGTTTTTGTGGTGATTGTGGAAGACCGCCATTATCTGCAGTAAATATTACCAGCGTATTGCTATCTAAACCTAAATCTTTGATTTTTTTCAACAAAATCCCTACGCCATCATCCATTTGAGCATTCATTGACGCATATTTTTTGTTGTTTTGAAATTTGCCATCTGCCTTCTCCTTAAACTTTTCCACCATCTCTTCTCTAGCTTGAATGGGCATATGTGTTGCGTGATGAGAAACGTATACAAAAAATGGTTTATCCTTATTGTTCTCTATAAACTCGCAAGCACCGTTTGTTATCCTGTAAATTCCTTTTGGATCATTGGTTCTCGCCATATCTTCTTTCGAAGGAACGCTGTAAGAGCTATCTACGTCAAAACCCTGGTCCGCAGGCATTGTGTTGCTTTTTTCGCTACCTAAATGCCATTTACCAAATATTGCAGTTTTATAGCCTGCATCCTGCATTGCTTCTGCGACCGTATAAACATCCGGTCTTAATTTGCTTGTGTTTGGAATTGGTATGGTTCTCATTTGATTTATAGGGCCTCTCTCCGTATTATATACAGCGTAAATACCATGTCGGGGTGTGTATTCTCCGGAAATCAAGCAAGCTCGGCTTGGTGCACAGTTTCCTGCACCAGCATAAGCGTTATTAAAAATCATTCCCTGTTTTGCAAGGGCATCTATATTGGGTGTTTCATAAAAATCAGACCCGGTGAAACCAGCATCTTTATAACCCATATCATCAATAAGAATTAAAACTACGTTTGGCTTTTTGGTTTGCGCACTTGACTGGGATGTGGGAGCGCACAGGATGAAAGCTAAGAAAGCGATTGCCAATCTTAAACTCTTTCCACTAATTTGAATTGCTATTTTATCTAGACGGTTTTTCATGGTTGAATAA
>JAZQRF010000210.1:0-2675 GCA_045629485.1 Pelobium sp.
CTTCAACAGCCTGCACGATTTCTTTAATCAAACGCTCATCGTAAAAATGTGCTACAGCTTTGCGAACGCGTTTTTCTGTGTCTAATTTTTTAGTTGTCATACACTTAGTTCTATGTGTATAGCTTTTTTAACAATTGACAAACTTTTTATGTAAACTCTATTTAATGGACAAGCTTTACATTTACACAAAGTTCTTTTGTCTGGTTACTTTTCATTGCCGTTAAAGCAGGACAGTTATAGTTACTTTCATTTCTACCACAATTAAGTTATTGTATAATAGCACTGATTCCGCCATCAGCCATCAAAATCGATCCTACGATAAAACTTGCTCTTTCAGATGCAAGGAAACATACAACCTCAGCAATTTCTTCTGGCTCAGCTGCCCTTTTAATTGGCGCCAGCTTCCCATGCTCTGCTAAAAAATCACGGCCGTTTACTTGGTGCTCATTAATAATATTTGTTACTACATCACCTACACCAATGGCATTTACTCGAATTCCATGTTCTATACTCTCTACAGCGGCTGTTCTTGTTAGTTGCGCCAATGCGCCTTTTGATGCGCTGTAAGCCGATATTGTTGGAAAAGTGAAATAACATGCATACGAACCAATATTTATAATAGAACCACTTTTATTCGGAATCATTGCCTTCAGAGCTTCTTTAGAATGCAGAAATGCTCCCGTAACATTTGTTGCTAACATCAAGTTCCAGTCTTCCAATGTAGTATCTACTAATAATTTATTGATGATACGACCTGCATTGTTTACTAAAATATCTAGCTTTCCAAACTGTTTAATCGCAAGTTCAACAGCTATTTTAGCAGTATCTTTGTCGGTAACATCTCCAACAAGTGTTATCATTCCAGGAAACTCTTGGGCCATATCTTCTACAGCGGGATTATAATCTTCGGCTACAACACTAACACCACGTGCATAAAGAAGTGCTGCTGTTGCCCTGCCTATACCGCTAGCTGCGCCAGTAATAACTGCTACTTTTCCGTCCAGTTCATTAGTTACAATGTTGTTTTTCATATTTAATATATTAAAGTTTATGAAAACAAAGGTATCGACCGATGAAAATCGGCGTTAGGTAAATTCAAACACATATTAGCAAATAAGAAATATAGACTTCAAAATGAGTACTTAATATTTGCAAATTCGTATGATTGTAAAATCTATGGTACGGTTGAGAATTTATGTTGGATAGTTAAAGATATTTTATGCAAAGAAGTGAAGACCTCAAAGAATTTTACAAAAATCGAGATATAACTGTTTCAGAACAATCAACGTTTAACAGTTCACATTTTAATGTGTTTTCTTTGAAAGAAAATGGATTTCCTACTGATCCCCCTGCCGTTTATAGCAAAAGGAATTTTTACAAGATTAGCTTGATAAGAGGCACTAACCTTTGCCATTATGCAGACAAAAGTATAGAGATGTCAGGATCTACTTTAATGTTTTTCAGCCCTAATATTCCATATACATGGGAGGCACTTTCTGATGAGACTGGTTTTTTCTGCATTTTTAAAGAAGCGTTTTTTTCAGAAGGGCTACGTGGAAATATAAATGCTTTCCCAATGTATGCACTTAACAGTAAACCAAGTTATAGTTTAAGCGCAGAACAGGATTCTGAGGTAAGCCTTATTTTTAAAAAAATGATCAGAGAAGTAAAATCAGATTACTACCTTAAATATGATCTCCTGCGTTCTTATTTGACAGAAATACTTCATTTTGCAATGAAAATGGATCCTTCTGAATTATTGTATCACCATTCAGACGCTAATGCACGTATAACTTCAGTATTTAATGAATTACTTGAAAGACAATTCCCAATTGAAACTCGCGCTGATCGGTTTAAATTTAGATCTGCTAAAGATTTTGCAGAAGCCTTGTCGATTCATGTAAATCATTTAAATAGGGCAGTAAAGAAAACCACAGGGAAAACTACAACACACCATATTGCAGAAAGGTTAATTACAGAGGCTAAATATTTACTCAAACACTCCCAATGGAACATTTCTGAAATTGGTTATAGCCTTGGTTTTGAAGAACCAGCAAACTTTTATAATTTTTTCCTAAAAAGAACCAAGATGTCTCCATCAAAATTTAGAGAAGCAATATAATAAATCGCAGAGCTATAAGAAGTATAATCCACTCACTTTCGGTAGCATCCATTATAATTCACCAGAGTACAAATTGAAATGGTTGTACTTTCAGCAAGTAGCTACAATGATAGATTGCCCTTCAAATATTACAGATCAAATTACTTATCAAATACGCGTCTCATTTAAGATTAAATAACAGTCGTTTCCTTGGAATGTTAGGAACGGACTTTTTATGATTTCGTTTTGGCCTAATTCATGAATTCGTATTAACCGTTACACATCTTGAAATGAAATAAGAAAAACAAGCCGCAACCTTTACAGGTTACGGCTTCTAAGGCATTAATGATAATATCTTCTACAAATTGCCCCTTAATTCCTGCTCTCTTTCCAGCGATTCAAATAAGGCTTTAAAGTTTCCTGCTCCAAAGGATTGAGCACCTTTACGTTGTATAATTTCGAAAAATAATGTTGGCCGGTCTTCAACAGGCTTGGTGAAAATCTGTAAAAGGTAACCTTCCTCATCACAGTCGACCAGGATGCCCAGTGCTTTAAGCTGTTCTATTTCCTCATC
>JAZQRF010000211.1:0-5789 GCA_045629485.1 Pelobium sp.
CCTTCCGGATGATAAAAAAGAATATGCCCAGGCATGGAACCAATTACTGGATACTGCCGGTTTTAAGGCTAAATGGGGATTAACTACAGCAGAAAGAAGAGAGCCCACTTTTAGAACACGTGGCTCTGGCCATGGCTGCGAGTGGGATGGTGCGATCTGGCCTTTTGCTACCACACAAACTTTGAGAGGTTTGGCTAATTTATTAACTAACTATAAGCATACGGCAAATGTAAATGCTCAGGTTTTTTATGACGAATTGCACAAATATGCCTGGTCGCAGCAAATGTATGGCAAGCCGTACATTGGTGAGTATCAGGATGAGACAAACGGCGAATGGTTAAAAGGAGACCATCCGAGAAGTAAATTCTATAATCATTCTACCTATATGGATCATGTGATTCAGGATCTCATCGGCTTAAAGCCAAGCCTGAACAATGAAATTTCATTTCATCCATTGATCCCCAAAGGGAAGTGGGATTACTTTACTTTAGACAATATCTCTTACCATGGTAAAACAATAAAAGTGGTTTGGGATAAAACAGGAAAACATTACGGAAAAGGGAAAGGGTTTAGGGTTTTTGCAAACGGAGTTCAGGTTGCTAAATCGGCTAAATTAAAACCAATGACAGTTAAATTATAAGTTTTAAAAGAAATTAAGCCTCATGTTATCTAAGATTAAATTACTTCTTGCCATTTGTTTACTATTCGTGTGTACTGCCGGGCAGGCACAGCAATATTTTAGTGTGATAAAATATGGTGCTAAAAACGACAGCTCTAAATTAGCGACTGATGCTATCAGAAAAGCTATTGATGCTGCAGCTAAAGTAGGCGGTGGAACTGTGTATTTTCCTGCCGGAAAATATTTAACAGGCCCGATTCACTTAAAAAGTAATATCACTTTGTTTATTGATGCTGGTGCAGAGTTGCATTTTAGTGATAATTTCGATCATTATTTACCGATGGTAGAGTCGAGGTGGGAAGGTACTGAAGTAACCAATTTCTCTCCTTTAATTTACGCCAATAATGTAGAGAATATTGCAATTATTGGTCGTGGTTTGATTGATGGACATGGAAAAAACTGGTGGCGTTTTTCTGAAGTAGAAGTGAAAAAACTAACCGAAGATTCCAAGTGGCAAAAAGAGTTTAAAAGATTAAATCCAAATGTTCTGGCTCCGGATCTTCCCGGATGGATAGAAAGAGGTTTTCTTCGTCCGCCATTTATCCAGTTCTTAAACAGCAAAAATATCCAGATCAAAGATATCAAGATTCAGAACTCTCCGTTTTGGACCATTAATCCGCAATATTGCGAAAATATCACTGTAGATGGTATCACGCTTATCAATCCGCCTTCACCAAATACAGATGGTATCAATCCCGAGTCTTGCAGAAATGTGAGAATTGCCAATTGCTATATCAGCGTGGGTGACGATTGTATTACCATTAAATCGGGAAAAGACAGATCCGGAAGGAAAGTAAACATCCCTGCAGAAAACTACGTGATTACCAATTGTACGATGTTAAGAGGACATGGCGGAGTAGTTATTGGAAGTGAGATGTCTGGCGGAGTGAAAAATATCGCAATCACTAACTGCATATTCGACGGAACTGACAGAGGAATTCGTTTGAAATCTGCAAGAGGCAGAGGCGGAGTAGTGGAAGATATCAGGGTGAGCAATGTGATCATGCGTAATATCAGAGACCAGGCAATTGTTATGGATATGCAATATGCCAAAACATCGGTTGAACCTGTTTCAGAAAGAACCCCAATTTTCAGAAATATTCATATCAGTGATATTACGGCGTCAACAAACAGGGCAGGTTTTTTAAATGGCTTAGAGGAATTACCTCTTGAAAATATCAGCTTTACCAATGTAAATATGACTGCCAATAATGGTTTTATGATTAGAAATGCAAAAGATATTACTTTCACTAATGTACAGGTGAATTCTAAACTGAGTGCTGTTGTTACTGCAGAAAATGTAAGTAATTTACAGGTTAACGGAGTGAAAAATCTAGTGCCACAACCTGGTATTTCCATAGTAGATCTAAGCAATGTTAATCAGGCTTATATTCATAATTCTTTTCCGGTAACAGGTACAGATGTATTTCTAAAAGTTAACGGAAATGGTAATAAAAGCATAGTACTCCAAAACAATAACTTAATAAATGTAAAGACAGCGATGGATGCAGCTCAAAACACTTTATCAGAAGTTATCACTGAAGGGAATATAGTAAGGAAATAAATATATGAAGTTCTATAAAGTTGCTATTGCTGTTGTATTAACCGGAATATTGCCTGTTTTTGTTGATGCACAACAACAGGAAAAACTGTGGTATACCCAACCTGCAGTAGAATGGACGGATGCTTTGCCATTGGGAAATGGAAAAATAGGAGCCATGGTTTTTGGAGGGGTAAAGCAAGACAGGATACAATTTAACGAAGAAACTTTATGGACGGGAAGTCCTAGAAACTATAACAAATCCGGGGCCTACAAATACCTGCCCCGAATCAGAAAGCTCCTTGCAGAAGGCAAGCAACAAGAAGCAGAACAGTTAGCACAGGCCGAGTTTATGGGCCTCAAAAGCGAAGCCGGTAATAAACAGGCCTGGCTTGATAAAGTGGCTGTTTTAAGGGAAGATAAAAAAGGGCCGTCCGCCTACCAGTTTAATGACAGTAAATGGGAAAGCATTTATGTGCCTACTTATGAAGGGTTGGAAACTCTCGGGTTTGAAGGCTTGGATGGGGCATTTTGGTTTAGAACTTCTTTTAACCTCCCTAAAGAATGGTTGGGTAAAGATCTGGTTTTAGATTTGAACCGTGTTAGAAATAACGACTATACATTTATAAATGGAAAACTGGTTGGCCATTTAGAAGGTGATGGGCCAAAGAGAAGATATGTTATTCCCGCTGCGGTTTTAAAAGCCGGGAAAAACGTGGTTGCCGTTCAGGTGCTTAATTTTATAGATAAAGGTGGAATTAGCGGCTATAAAGACACTACCCAACATATTGGTGTATTTCCTGAAGGTAAAACAGTAAAAGAAGGAATTTCCCTCAATGGAAACTGGAAATATTACGTTCAGGATAACGAGCCGCCAGCTCCGGAAGTTTACCAGGCCAGCTACCAGCCTTTTGGAGATTTGCTCCTGGATTTTCCTCATACCGCAGAAGCTTCCAACTACAAACGTGAACTGGATTTAAAAACAGCAACGGCAAGCACTACCTATCGTATAAACGATGTGAACTTTAGCCGGAATTATTTTGTAAGTGCTCCGCATAATCTGTTAGCTATTGATCTGAAGGCAGATAAAAAAGGACAAGTTACTTTTAAAGCCAGTTTAACCAGCCCGCATAGCGACTATCAATTGACAACTATTGATAAAAATACCATCGCTTTAAAAGTGAAGGTTAAACATGGGGCGCTATTTGGAGAAAGCTTTCTGACCATCAAAACAAAGAATGGTAAATTAAGCATCAAAAACAACGCTATAGAAGTGAAGAATGCTGATGAAGCGACACTTTTCTTAACTGCGGCCACTAATTTTGTGAATTACCAGGATGTTTCCGGAGATCCGGCAGCCAAATGCAGGGAAACCATAAATAATAACAATTCTTTAACCTATGAGGCTATAAAAGCAGCACACCTGGCAGATTACCAATCTCTATACAACAGATTTGCTATTAATTTAGGCGCTGCGAAGTACGATGATTTGCCAACAGACCAGCGTATTGAAAAGTTTCCAAAGCATGTCGATCCGGCTTTTGCTGCTCTGTATGTACAATATGGCAGGTATCTGTTAATTTCAAGTTCGAGAAAAAACACACAACCGGCGAATCTGCAGGGGATTTGGAATCATTTATTAGCTCCTTCGTGGGGAAGTAAATACACTACCAATATCAATGCAGAAATGAATTACTGGCCCGCAGAAGTATTAAACCTTTCTGAAATGCATCAGCCTTTATTTCAAATGGTAAGGGAGCTGGCAGAGCGTGGGAAAGAAACTGCCAAAGAATACTACAACGCCCCAGGCTGGGTTTTACATCATAACACTGACATTTGGCGAGGAACTGCGCCAATAAACAATTCTAACCATGGTATCTGGCCAATGGGTTCTGCCTGGTTAAGCACTCATTTATGGGAGCATTATTTGTATACGATGGATGTTGGTTTCTTAAAAGAAAATTATACCATTCTTAAAGATGCCGCCCTGTTTTATAACGATTTTTTAGTAAAGGATGAAAAGACCGGTTGGCTCATCAGTACGCCTTCCAACTCACCGGAAAATGGAGGCTTAGTGGCTAGTCCGACGATGGACCATCAACTCATACGAGCATTATTTCATGCTTTTATCAGCGCAAGTGAAATTTTAAATACTGATAATGAATTAAGAACCACAATTGCTGCCAAAGCAAAACGTATTGCTCCTAACCAGATAGGGAAATATGGGCAACTACAGGAATGGCTTGAAGATATAGACGATCCTGAAAACAAGCACCGCCATGTTTCTCATTTATGGGGCGTACATCCAGGTAATGAGATCAATTGGGAACAGAACGAGACTTTAATGAAAGCTGCCCGCCAGTCGCTTATTTTTAGAGGAGACGAAGGTACAGGCTGGAGTTTAGCCTGGAAAATTAACTTTTGGTCGAGGTTTAAAGATGGCGAACACACGCTCAATATGATCAAAATGTTGTTGCGAAAGGCAGATAAAGGCGGCGGTTCTTATGTGAACCTGTTTGATGCACATCCTCCTTTCCAGATAGACGGAAACTTTGGCGGTGCTGCGGGTATTGCCGAGATGTTAATGCAAAGCCATACCTCATTTATAGAACTATTGCCTGCCTTGCCTCAGGATTTTCATACAGGTGAAGTAAAAGGAATAAAAGCCAGAGGAGCTTTCGAACTGGATTTTAGCTGGAAAGATAATCAGCTGGATAAGTTGAAGGTAAGTTCTTTAGCAGGCGAAACCTTAAAGATTAAATATAAAGGAGTTGAGAAATCTTTCCCGACAGAAAAAGGGAAGATCTATTATTTTGATGCAGCATTAAACAAAACATTATAGAAGCCGGAGAAGAATATAAAGATTGATGCTATGAAGAAATACACTTTCAACAGGGGGCTTTTACTTTTTGTGCTTTTTTTAGGATTTTCTGGTAGTCTTTTAGCCAAGGATGTCCGTAAAACCATCTCCCTAAATGAGGGATGGAGAAGTATTGTCCATGATAGTAACAAAGACAAACATACCGGATTTGAGCAAAGCACTTATCCGGATAAAAGTTGGGAAAAAGTAACTGTTCCCCATAACTGGGATAAGTATGAAGGCTATCGCCGTTTACTGCATGGCAACCGCCATGGTTACGCATGGTACAGGAAATCCTTTAAAGTGTCTGAAAAAAATAAACAAAAACGCTTTTTCTTATTCTTCGAAGGCGTAGGATCTTATGCAACGGTTTGGCTAAACGGTAAAAACGTTGGCTACCATGCAGGCGGAAGAACTACTTTTACTTTAGACGTAACCGATGCGATTTTTAAGAATAATCGGGAAAATATTTTAGCCGTAAGGGCCGATCACCCGGAAGAAATCAGGGACCTACCCTGGGTAGACGGGGGGTGCTCTCCCGAAAGGGGTTTCTCCGAAGGTTCGCAGCCCATGGGGATTTTCAGGCCGGTACAGCTCATTATTACAAATGATGCTAAAGTAGAACCATTTGGAGTACATATCTGGAATGATGAAAACATCTCTGAAAAAGCAGCCAGGGTATCCATCAATACAGAAGTTAAAAATTATAG
>JAZQRF010000212.1:0-5751 GCA_045629485.1 Pelobium sp.
TGAAGAATGTTTTTGGTGAAGTTCTTTATAAAGAATGGAAAGAACATGGTCGAGCTTATAACGAGAGTGAGCTCATAAGTTTGCTGAAATCTACTGGAGCGGATGCATTGATTACAGAACATGATCACGTTACAGCGAATGTAATTCAATCAAATCCCAATATACAATTTATAGGCGTTTGTAGAGGAACACCCTCAAATGTATCCTTAGAGACAGCAGCAATATATGGAATCCCCGTTTTTTATACACCTGCTAGAAATGCACAGGCTGTTGCAGAAATGTTTGTTGCAAATGTTATAAATGTATTAAGAAAGACTATTCCTAGTTGGCAGTGGTTGACTGGAAAAAACTGGGAAGAAGGGGCTCATACATCTTATTTAGAATTTAAAGGAAATGAGTTAGCTGGAAGAACAGTGGGGATGGTTGGTTTTGGAGCTGTGGGGCAACGTATAGCAAAATTAATTAAGGATTTTCCTGTAACTATTAAGTTTTACGATCCATTTTTGCAAATATATGATTCGGCATATATTAAAAGTTCTTTAGATGAAATTTTTGAAACTTCTGATATTGTTTCTATACATCTACCTGTTAATAAGAATACGATAGGAATGATTGATAAAACTCTAATATCAAAGATGAAATCTGACTCGATCTTCGTTAACACTGCAAGAGCTTCCGTTGTAAAGCGAGAGGATTTGTTGGATGCTTTGGAAAATAATAGGATTAGAGGGGCTATTCTGGATGTCTTTGATCATGAACCACCGGATGAAATAGATTACAAACTAATAGAGTCTCCTAAAGTATTAGCTACACCTCACACTGCTGGAGCAACTTTTGAAGTTGAAGATCATCACGTAGAGATTTTAAATGCTCAATTGATTCAGTGGGAGAAGGAAAGAAAACTTGTTTTAAATATTCCAAATTAAGATATGTCTAAAGAACAGATTTTTCTAATTATTGATATAGGGACAGGAAATGTCCGTGTAGCAGTAACAAATCTACATGGTGAAGTTTTAGCTATTGAGAGAGATAATGTGGTTTATAAGAAGGATAACCACTATGAAGATGCTTTGTTTTTTGATCCTGAGATATTATGGGGGCAGATTATGAGGTTGTCAAAAAAAGTGTTACAGAATTTTGGGACAACTAATGTTTTAGCTATTACAGCGTCAAGTCAAAGAGAAGGAATTGTGATTATAGATAAGGTGGGAAGATCATTAATTGGCTTACCTAATCATGATCATCGAGGTCGGGAATTTGAACATTTAATTACTGATCATTCTAAAATATATCAATTAACAGGACGTTACCCTGGATCGCTATTTTCTGCAATGAAGTTTATAGGTGTTAAAAACAAAAGGCCGGATATTTTTGAAAAGGCTAACTTGTTTATGAGTATTAGTGATTGGGCTCAATTTAAACTAACGGGTATTCCGGGCTATGAACATTCTCAAGCTTCTGAAACACAATTGTACGATATTAAAAGGAAAGAATGGAGTGAAGAATTATGCGGTTTGTTTGGCATATCTAAAAATTACCTGCCTGCTCTTCAGAATTCCGGATCTCTACAAGGTACAGTCTTAGAAGAAATAAGAGAACAATTAGATCTAAATAAGGATGTTCCTGTATATGTTGGTGGTGCTGATACGCAACTTGCCATGAAAAGCACCAGACCTGAACTAGGTGATATTGTGATAGTTTCTGGTACAACTACTCCGGTAACTATGATTATTGATGAATATATTATAGATAGCAATGAGAAAACCTGGACAGGAAGACATGTTAATAGTGGGGAATATGTACTTGAAGCAAACGCAGGAGTAACAGGATTAAACCTTCAACGTTTGAAAGAAGTTTTTTATCCTAACGAGGCATATGATATTATAGAACAGGAATTGCTAAATAATCCTAAAAATGATTGTGTTGCATCCTTAGGTTCCTTAATAACTGGTGAAGATTTGCAATTATACAAAGGAGGCTTCTTTTTTAATACACCAGTGTCTCACGATTTAACAAGATCTTCCTTTGTGAAATCAGCTTTAGTGGATATGGCCTGCTCAGTCAAAGAAAACTACGAAGCTTTAAATAAGCTAAATAGATATCAAAAGGATTATGTTTGGGCATGTGGGGGAGGTTTTCAAAGTCTGATACTGTCAAAATATATTGCTGCGTTAATTAATAAAAAGATTCTTTTTAGAAACCAATATATGCATGCTTCGGTTTCTGGCGGAGCAATTATTTGTGCCGAAGCTTTAAATATAATCATAAAAAAGGATACTGATATTACCGTTGTTTTACCAGAAAATATATTAGAAATGAATAATGTTTATAAAAAATGGAAAACATTAAGAAACGATTTAAAAGAAGTTTTTACAGAAAATAAGTTGTTATGCTAAAATCTTTTTTTATCGGCGTAGATATAGGGACACAGGGGGCAAGAGTGAATTTAATTGATGAAAATGGAAATCTAATTGCCGTTGCCGAAGAAAAGTTTGTTCTTAATAAAGAAATGCGAGAGGAACAATCAACATCGCTTTGGGAAGCAGCTTTTGATGTTTCTTTAAGGAAAATCCTCGCACAATTGCCAAGTGATTTCAATAAAGATGCCATTCTAAGTATAGGTGTTACCTCTACATCAGGAACAGTTATTCCAATGGATCAAAACTGGAATCCCTTACATAATGCTATTATGTATAGTGATAAAAGATCTGCATCTCAAGCAGAAAAATGTAAAGTTATTGCAGAACAAGAGAAGCAAAATTTTTCAGCTTTTAGCTTTTCGACTGGCTTGGCGAAAATGGTTTGGTACAGTGAAACCTATCCTGAGAATGTAAATCTAATCCATAAATGGATACATGCAGCAGATTTTATTACTGGAAAAATAAGTGGTGTTTGGGGTGTTACCGATTATACTAATGCTTTTAAGTCTGGTTATGATATTTTGAATTATGTCTGGCCGGAGTATATTTATACGAAATTACCAATAAAGCAAAAATGGTTACCTACGGTAGTTGCTTCAGGAGAAGTAATAGGGGTTATAAGTGAAGAATTTGCAAAAAAATATAACCTTCCAAGGACAATTAGCGTAGTTGCCGGTATAACAGATGGATGTGCATCTCAGGTTGCTGCCGGAGCAATTAACCCAGGAGAATGGAATACAACAATCGGTACTACGCTCGTAGTTAAAGGGGTTACAGAGAATGAAATTAAAGACCCATTAGGTAGACTCTATTCTCATAGACATCCCTTAGGTTATTGGATGCCAGGGGGGGCGAGTAATACTGGTGCTGATTGGGTAACAAATGAGTTCGGAAATGATCTATCTTCTCTTAATGCTTATGCAGAAAGTCATCTCCCGGGAAACAACCTATCCTATCCATTAATACAAAAAGGAGAAAGATTCCCTTTTATCGCACCTCATGCAGAAGGCTTCGAGCGAAAAGGCTTAGGGTACGAAGAACGGTATCTTGCGAATATGGAGGGAGTAGCTTATATTGAAAAATATGCTTATCAATTAATAGAAGAGCTTTCTAAGGAGAAAGTAAAAGCTGTTTTTACAGCTGGGGGTGCAAGTAATAGTAATGCATGGGTAAAGATCAGGAGTAATGTCTTAAATATACCTATTTATAAAATGAAACATGTTACTGGTGCATTTGGAGCTGCGATATTAAGTGCATCGCAAACATTCTATAAAGATTTACCAGAAGCAGTTAAAAATATGACTCAAATAGAGCGAGAGGTTTACCCGGAAAACGAACTTTCAGAAATATATCAGGAAAATTTTTCACAGTTCCTATCCCTCCTGAAATCAAAGAGGTATATTGATGAATTTAAAACTACTAAAGATGATTAATGTATATATATTGAGACACGGAGAAACCCTTTATAACGCTGATGGGAATCGCTATTGTGGAAGAACTAATATTGGATTAACGGATAAAGGTTATACCCAGGCAAAATTGGTTCATGAACAGCTGAAAGATGTGCAATTTGCTGCGGTCTATTCTTCTTCGTTACAAAGAGCACAGCTAACTGCTCAAATAGCGAGTGGTCGAGAAGGGGTACTTATTGATGATAGAATTATTGAAGTTGATTTCGGTAGATGGGAGGCCAAAACACGCGAACAATTCATTGAAGAAGATCCCGAATGTTGGGAGAAATGGGATACAGATCCATATGCAAGTATAGCAGGTGGTATAGGAGAAAGCGGAAAGGAAGTAGTGGAGAGAGTAGATGATTTTTTTAAGGAGATCTGTTCCAAATATTCTGAAGGCTCCAATATCATGGTAGTAGCTCATAACGGGGTAAACAGGATGTATTTAGCCTATAAATTGGGTATGCCGTTAAGAAATTATAGGAAGATAGCTATGCAAAACTCCACGGTTTCATTAATAAGTTTTGATGAACAGGGGGAAATGACATTGCATAAATTGAATAGCAGTATTTAGTTTATTGAATAGCTTTGTATAATCAGTTGAAGTTGATTATTATTTGTAGGAAAGGACCTTTTATAAAGGCATAAAATGAGGATTTTTAAGATTTTATTGTTTTTTTTATTTAGAAGCCAGAGTTTCGTTTTAATCATAATTTGCGGTATATCATCATATAGTGCGCATGCTCAAAAAAATAAATCTAACTATTTGAATTTTAAAAATTCAGAAGAATTATATGCTTTTTTTAGATATGAAAAGGACGGAGATATTATCATTAGTGGACATCGAGGCGGGATAGATTTTCCCGAAAATAGTTTGGAGGGACTTGCAGGCGTTTTAGAAATAATGCCTGCTTTTTTTGAAATAGATCCTAGATTGACCAAAGATAGTATTATTGTTCTTTTGCATGATGCTACGTTAGACAGGACCACAAGCGCTTCTGGTAAACTTGTTGATTATACACTGCAAGATCTTAAAGATGTTAAACTAAAGGATTCTAAAGGAAATGTGACATCATATAAAATTCCAACTTTAGAAGAAGTAATTATTTGGAGCAAAGGAAAAACGATTATTAATCTCGATAAAAAAGATGTTCCGCTTTGTATGATAGCCGATCTTATTGAAAAGCATAATGCAGAAAAAAACGTAATGCTAACAGTTCATACCGGAGCACAAGCAAGATATTACTATGATCGCTTTCCAAATATAATGCTTTCTGTTTTTGCAAGAACGGCGAAAGAATTAGAAGATATAGAAATCTCAGGTGTTCCTTGGAGGAATATGATAGCTTATGTTGGGAAAACAATTAATGAAAACAATCAAGAAATTATTAGAAAATTAAGGCAGAATGGTGTTAGGTGTATGATCTCTGTTGCCTCTACGCATGATAAGATTGAAGATGAAGTAGAAAGGGAAAGGCTTTATAAGGAGGAGATAGAGAAAAAACCTGATATTATAGAGTCAGATCTCCCTCTTGCCGTTTGTAAGGTTTTGAACTTGTAATCGTAATCTTTTATCAGTGAATTTGGTTGGTATTTAATAATTCCTGATTAATAGTAATTTACTGGGATGATTTAATAATAAGCATCAATCTACATCTATGATTAATTACGAATTTGAACTATTAGAAACGATAGTCGATCAGCTCGCTGTCGGAAATATGAATTTGGAGTCGAAAAAAGAAGCAGATCCAATGTTGAAGAACGAGGTGAAGAGGTTGGAAAGAATAATGCAACAGCATTTATTGCAACTTACTAGTGAGACTCAAATTAAGACACACCTCCAAATCAACCTGAACAAATTAATAAGGCTAAGCAAT
>JAZQRF010000213.1:0-6496 GCA_045629485.1 Pelobium sp.
CCAGAGGCATATAAATTGAAATTTTCATTTCCCCTGTTAAATGGAGTTATCAGGTTATCTTTAGTGCTGGGACCACTCATAAAATAGTTGCTGATGATATTTACAAATGATTCTCCGGCAGAGTCTCCTCCCATAATATAGGCATCTCCAGACTCGGTATGCCCATTAGGATTCCCAAAATTTCCCCAATTATAAACGACGTTATTAACGAACTCGTTTATACCTTTTACTTTAGGGTTACGGGTTTTATTACTGGTGTATAAATTCCTGATTAAGCTAATTTTACCACCTTGTCCTGGCTGAATTAACCCACCGGCAGAATGGTTAGCCCGGTGTAAGCCTTGCCCGAGTATAGAATTCTGAATAGTTATGTTGTCAGGATTATTGCCTTTGTTATCCCAGTTAATAGAAAAAACTTCGTCCATACCCCATGTTACAGACAAATGATCAAAAATCATGTTTGCTCCATTTGCAATACCCGAAGCATCCTTTCCTGAATTATCAGTAGCTCCCAGCCTGATGCGTAAATAGCGGGCAATGGTATTATTTGCACCGGAAAAAGTTACCCTTTTTCCAAAAAAAACAATCCCGTCTCCCGGGGCTGTTTGTCCGGCAATAGTTGTATTTGCTGGTATTACAATGTCTGAAGAAAGCCTTACTATACCTCCAACAGCAAAAACGATAAAACGCCCAGGCTGGCTTACAGCATCTCTAAAAGAACCGACCCCACTATCATTTAGATTTTTAACAATATAAACGGATGGATTAGGGGCTCCTCTTGCACCACTGGTAAATCTTCCAAAACCATCTGCTCCGGGGAAAGCAAGGGTTTGAGCTTGAAGAGAATACGAATGAGCGACAAAGCAAGTTGTAAATCCAAGGAAAAGAGCATACTTTAAGAGTAGAACTTTTAGATTCATAAATGTTAATTTTTAATTGGTTTATAATAATCTTCCCCCTATTTATTTTATTAGTCCGCACAACAACCGGTTGCATGCGCAAACATTTAAAAACGGATCAGCCTAGTTTGCGACTGATCCGTCGAACCAAATAATATCAACAGGGGCTGTTGATTCATAATTGAATAACAAACATACCTGCAGACCGAAAATAATTGTTTAAAAAATTGACGGAATGTGTTTAATATTTGGTTTTACGCCCAAAACACCCTTACGCCCTATTTTTTTAGATAATCGGAAGGAGAAATCTTATATTCCTCTTTGAAACAGGTACTAAAATATCCCGAGCTACTAAAGCCAACCATATAAGCAATTTCCGATATCGTGTTTTCACCAGCATCCATTAATTGCTTTCCACGTTTTAAGCGCATATCCCGTACAAACTCTACTGGTGACATATTGGTTAATCCTTTCAATTTTTTATAGAAAGTTGTTCTTCCCATTCCAATAGCTGCCGCTACCGAGTCTATATTAAATTGCGGATTGGCCATACTTTCTTCCACTATAATAATAATCTCTTTTAAAAATTTCTCATCTTTTGAGGTAATAACGATCTCTCCAGGCTCCAGTTTTATAGTTTTCTTGCCTCCGGAATAAGCATTGTATAAATTTTTACGCTGTTTGATAAGATTTTCCATAGATGCCAGAATATGATCTATATGAAATGGCTTGGTGATATAAAAATCTGCCCCATATTTCAATCCATTGATCTGATTCTCTACTGAAGATTTGGCTGTTAACAAAATCACAGGGATATGGCTGGTTGTTAAATCATTCTTTAAGCTCTCCAGCATGGCAATGCCATCCATATTAGGCATCATTACATCACTTATAATCAGATCGGGCAATTTAGCTTTTGCGACTGCTAAGCCTTGTTCACCGTCTGCGGCC
Organism: Pelobium sp.; assembly: GCA_045629485.1. Lineage (GTDB taxonomy): Bacteria > Bacteroidota > Bacteroidia > Sphingobacteriales > Sphingobacteriaceae > Pseudopedobacter. Next base: position 1,851 of record JAZQRF010000213.1, read on the forward strand.
TGAAGCACCTGATAAATATCATTGAGCTGATCCGCTAGAAAACCTCTAAGATCTCTGTTATCCTCTACTAATAAAACAGTTGATTTATTGATTAGATTACCTGGAGCACTTATTCGCTCATTAGTAGTAACCACGCCTGCGGTATCATCTAAATCATAAGAAAAATTATGCTTTTCTGTGATTTTCTCTTTAACCAAATCAGTAAGCAAAAAATGGTCATTCCCTTTTTTAAGGGTCAGGAGAAAATACATTCCTTCCGCGTTATTGCCTGCAGTTATTTTCCCTTTATGACTTTGTACAATTTCTTTAGACAAGGCTAAACCAATACCAGTTCCTTTCTGGGAATGATCGTGGTTTTCGCCTTCATAGTAGAGTTCAAATATTTCAGCTAGCTTATTCTCGGGCACCCCTATTCCCTGGTCTGTAATTTTGATAGTGAAATTATCCGCATCGCTCTCACAATTTATTTCTATGATGATACTTTTTCCGGCAGGAGTAAATTTAAACGCGTTTGATAACAAGTTATAAATTACTATATCCATTTTCTCCTCATCTAACCATGTAAAATGCTCTTCTACATCTGCATGAATCTGAAATTTGATATTTTTCTCTTCTGCAAGCTCATTAAAATAAGCTGCCATATCTTTAACGAATCCTACAATTTCTATTTCTGTAACCTTAAGCTGGATTTTACCACTCTGTATTTTCCTAAAATCCAGTAACTGGTTGATAAACCTAACCATACGATTAGCATTTTTATTCACCACCATGATGTACTCCCTTCCTTTTACCGATAAATTTTCGGCCAAAGCAATTTGCCTTAATGGATTTACAATAAGCGTTAAAGGGGTTCTTAACTCATGAGAGATATTGGTGAAAAATTGCAGCTTAAGCTCCGTAAGTTTATGCTCAACCTCCACCTTATTTCTCAATTTAATCATAGTAATAATGATATTTCTCGCAATTAAAAAAACCACTATTGCAATGATCAGGTAAATGATGAAGGCCCAGGTTGTTAACCATGGTGGAGGTAAAATGGTGATAGCAATACTTTTCTCAGGGATATTTTGGAAAAGATCCTGATTTAAGCTTTTAACTTTAAATATATATTTACCATGTGGCAACCTGGTATAGCTAGCCTTCTTTTGATTTTTTACATAGTGCCAATCTTTATCGTAGCCTTCCAGCATATAGGCATAAGAAAAATTATGACTCGTTCTGTAATCCAGAACCGAATAATCTATATTCATCACATTCTGGTCGTAAGCCAATTTTAATTCTTTGGTATAATTTAATGAATTAGTGAGGGGCGATTCTGCTTCGCCAACAATAACATCATTATTGTATAACTGAAGATTGGTTAATGCCAAATTTGCTTTGAATTTTTTTGAGGTAACTTTCGAAGGAAAAAAAGATACATAGCCATTGATACAACCAAAATACAATGCTCCTGATGCAGATTTAAAAGATGCTGCTTCAGAAAAACCAGACTTGGGCAATCCTTCAAAAGAATCGAAATTTCTGAATGTGTTTTGCTTTAAATTAAATTTAGACAGACCATTTTCAGTGGCCATCCATAAATTTCCATTATCATCATCAATAATGTTTAACACAATATCATTTGGCAGGCCTTGCTCTTTTGTATAAACACTAAATGTGAGTTTGTCATTTAAGCCGGGCTGACCTATAACCTTATTAAGCCCACCACCAAAGGTACCTAACCACATATGCTTCAATTTATCCATATGAATAAACTGAACATCATTATTTCCTAAACTTTTCTCAACTCCGGGAATTTTCTGAGACCTATGAAATTTTGTACGGGCACCCTCCATCGGTTCAAACCTCAACAAGCCATCCGTAGTACCAACCCAAATAATGCCATTATGGCCCTCCTGTATATGCCTGATAACATTACAGGTTTTAATAGGGTAGTTTTTGTAAAAATTATTGCTGTGTTTAAACTGAAGTCTACTTTTAGTTTTAACAGCTTCATTAAGCCCACCTCCAAAAGTCCCTATCCACGTACGTCCCTTTTTATCTTCTAAAATAGAATAAATCATGTTGCTACTTATACTATTTTTATCATTCACACTTTCCAGGTACCTGTTGGCGACATATTTCGTACGCTTTTTATCTTGAGGGGTTAAAACTACCAAGCCCTGCCCTTTTGTCCCTAACCAAATTTCACCATCTTTTGTTTCTCTTATGGTGTATACACTACCAATTTTATCGCTCGTGATATTGATAAGTAATTCTTTATCCGAAATTCGCTTTCGACCTTTAAAAACATATAATTGCCCTATTTTGGTCGACATCCATATCCTTTGCTGGCTATCTTCATAAAGTGCCCTAACTTCATTATCATACCTGTTTTTGGAATCGGGCACTAATTGCTGGTGAAGAAAATTATTAGCCGGAAATATAAATTTGTGAATGCCTCCAAATCGGGTACTCAGCCATAGCACCCCAGTTGGATCAGAATAAGCACTCACCACTTCATTGGAGAGTTGTTGATTTGCCGCCCCGGGCTCATTGTATAGGTACGAGATTTGATCAGCGGTTTTATTATAATAACCAAAGCCCCCGCCCTTTAAACTTGCCCATAATACCCCATGTATATCCTCAAAAACAGTAAATCTTTTATCCTGAGAGCCTTTGATCTGCATACTTTCAGGTATATTTTTCTCCTTCTTTTGATAGTAGTTCTTAAAGGTTTTATCTAAAGGATTATATTTTATGATCCCATTATACGCTGGTTCCAGCCATATATTTCCAGGTTTATCTTCATAAATAGAAAACAAAGCGTTGCTAGCATTCATATATTCCAGTCCTAATGTTTTTGGATTTAAAATGACCAGACCTTTATCTATTGTAGTAATATAAATCAGGCCGGATTTCGCTACTTTAACAGCGTTAATATTCGGTCTGCCTTCCAAAGTTTTTATTTTAAATACTCTCTGTTGGATATCATAAATAATGATCTTACCATCTGATGTTCCAAAATAAATTTTTTCTTTTGCGCCGTCCGCACAGGTAAAATTGCTTCCCGGCAAGAACACTTTAGAACCAGATCTAAAATTAAGATGCTGCTGATAATTATCCTTTTTCTTAAAAAAGGAGACCAGCCCTTTCTCTGTTAACACCCAAATATGATTTTGGGAATCTTCAAAAACAAAATTCACCAGATTGGAGGGTAAATAAAACTCTCCCTGCTTTCCGTAATTAAATATTTGGATAACAGGGTTGGTCTCCCCATTATTATATCCTGCACTTATTAAGCCCTGGTCCTCTGTAATTAGCCAAACATCTCCGAGTCGGGTATGAATTATTCGATCAATAGAGATATTGCTTAGATTTTCGCCATTGATAGTTTTGGTTATTGCCGAAAAATTCTCTGTGCTTTTATCAAATCTATAAACCCTGTTATCATAAGTTTTTATCCACAAATAGCCGAATTTATCTTCAACTATATTCCTGATTTTATTATTTTTAAGGCTTGAGTTATCTCCTGGTTTTGCCTTGTAAGTCACAAAATTGTTTCCATCAAACCGATTAATTCCATCCCATGTCCCAAACCACATGAAGCCCTCTTTATCCCTGGTCATGCATAATACTCCATCATGAGACAAACCGTCTTCTGTAGAATAATGCCTGAATTTACTTTTTAATTTTTCTTCTGTAAAAGCAGGAGTAATTAAAAAATAAAAACAGCTAAAAATAAAACACCTGGCAAAAAGGGCTTTAAAACTCATCTAAAATATAAAAAAGGCTTATGTTGAATCGGCAACAACTAACTTACAAAATTAATCCAACTTCCCTTAAGGGATTTCTACACCTTCTGAATTACTAATTTCCACTTTAGTCTTGTCTTTAGTCTTCAATATAAAATTATTAAGCATCCAGTTTTTACTGTATTTAATAGAGCCTGCCGTAACTGCTTCAATAGAAACATTATTTAAGTGAATATTTTCTACAAATGATTCAGGCATCCCCATCACATTTATGGCTCTTCGGGCTCCTTTAATGTTGATATTTGACAGGTATATATTTCTAAAAGTTGGTGTCCCTTTACTTACAGGCTCCACTTTCATTAACAGTTTCTTCCAATGCTCGGGTATTTTTTCAGGATCATATCCCTTTGGTAACTCAGAGTAACTATAGGTTGGGTTCCAGTTCATATTGACTTGCAGAACAGTACCTACACTATCCATAGTTACATTTTCAAGGTAAATATCTTCAACAGTACCTCCTCTTGTAAAAGCCGATTTAATATTTAAACAGTTACTCGTAGCCATTCCTTTAATATTGCTGGCATAGACATGGCGTATACTTCCTGATGTCTCGCTGCCTAAAGTCAGTAAACCTGCGCCTTTACGGGCTATACAATCCTTAATTACCACATATTCTGTCGGCCGGTTTACTCTTAAGCCGTCCCAATCTCTGCCGGCTTTGAGGCAAAAGTTATCATGGTTGCAATCGATATCGCTATTTTTTACCAAAAGCCATGTGGAGGAATCAATGTCCACACCATCTGTACTTGGTCCATGCCCGCCAACATTATTATTTATGGTAATTCCATCAACAGTTACATAAGAAGAATAAACAATTTGTACGGTCCAAAAACCAGCTTGCTGAACAGTAAC
>JAZQRF010000214.1:0-17679 GCA_045629485.1 Pelobium sp.
ACGGAGGTAATCTTTGCCATCTCCTGCATAAAAAGTAATGTTGTGGGCTTGTAGAACCTTAGCATTATGTGCTGCTACAGAGGAGAGTTCCTTATTTAACTCACAGTGTGTAACATGAGCCGCCTTTTTAGCAAAATAAAAATCATCCACTCCAAAGCCTCCTGTCAAATCCACGAGATCTCCATCCAGGGCAAGCTGCATCTTATAAGCAGCCGTTTGCTCAGACGAGGCCTGCTCAGCATTTAACTTTGGCGGGAATATGATCCCTCGGGTTTGGTACCAGGTGGGCAATTTTTTCTGAACAGATTTTTTAGACTGGATCTGTTCTGCCAGCTCTTTAGAACTTACGTCTTTAAAAGGCGATTTTTTAAGAATTAGCCTGTTGATATCTGTATCTATATTTTCTTCAATATAGCGCTGAACCTCTTCTTTTAAAATAGCCTCATTCATTCTTGTAAACTTAGTTTTGAAGCACAAATTGAGCGGTAGTACGGCTTCTTTGCTCTAAAACAATCCTGTCTGCTGCAATATATTTCTTAATGTGTTCTTCGTTCGCATGCCTAATGGTAGTGAGACTTAAGTTGGTATTGTATCTGAAAATGAACTGTTGTTCTATAATCTCCTTTAGCTGGTTAAACTTGGCCTCATCATGATCGAAGCATACCGAAAAACTTAATGCCGACACCTGCATCATATTCATCTTGATACCCTTTTCTGAAAATATTTTAAAAATATTAAACAGGTGTTCTTCGGTAATAAAAGAGAAATCTTTGGTGTTTAAACTCAATAAAAGCTGGTTTTTTTTAATGATGATAACCGGTATTTTAATAGCTATATCGCCCGATTTAATGATAGTACCCGCTTCTTCAGGATTCATAAATGGTTTTACAAACAATGGGATGTGCTTGTTTTGTAAAGGCTTAATGGTTTTCGGGTGGATAACTGTTGCACCGTAGAATGTCATTTCTATTGCTTCGGCATAAGAAAGCTCATCGAATTTGTGGGTATCGGGAAATAGTTTCGGATCTGCATTCAGTATTCCTGGAACATCTTTCCAAACCGTCAGGCTTTCTGCATCAATACAATTCGCAAATATTGCAGCGCTGTAATCCGATCCTTCACGGCCTAAAGTTGTGGTAAAGTTTTCAGAAGTGTTTCCTATAAACCCCTGTGTGATGATGAGCTTATCCTGTAAAACCTGAGGTAGATCTTTAGCAATCAGTTCACAGGTTTTGTCCCAGTTCACATTTGCTTCTCTATAACTGTTATCCGTTTGAATATACGATCTTGCATCAATCCATTTATTTAAAACACCATTCTGGTTTAAATAATGCGATACAATTTTGGTAGAAATCAATTCTCCAATAGATACAATTTGGTCGTAGATATAATCGTACTCATCGTGTGGATCATCTTCAATCATCCATTCTATCTCTACAAAAGCATTGTTAATATCGTTCCATATCGTTGCCGGTACTTTCTCTCCGAACAGATCGTGGATGATGTTAAAATGATAGTTCTTTACCTCCTCAAAAAGCTGATGAAATTTTTCGTCCTGTTTGAAATAGTTTAAAGTGATTTCTTCGAGCGCATTGGTGGTTTTTCCCATTGCTGATATCACTACTAAAATGTTTTTTTGAGTACTTAACTTTAATATTCTGGCCAGATTTTTAATTCCATCTGCATCTTTTACGGAAGCGCCTCCAAATTTATATACCTGCATCTATTTATATTTTGCTAAAACTCCTTCAGCAGCAATCAAATGCTTCATAGCTGAATAGGGAATTAATAATTCTGTTTTTCCGTAAGCGTAGGCTTTTATTTCATATGGATTATATAGGAATAAGAGGCCCTCCGGGGTAATCAGAAAATTGTTGTTTAATACGAATTTTTGATTCTCGAAAAAGTAGGTGTCTAACTTATCTGTTGGTTTTAATCCCTCATTTTTTCTGAATATTTCTTCTCCAATCTTCGTGAGCGGGGTTTCATATCCTTTATTTAAAATATCTTTTAGAGTTATTTGTTTATAATCCGACTGGAATAAGTTGTGAAATAAAATGGTTTCCATTCCATGGGCACCGCCGGTATAAGCATAATTTAAATGTTTAAAACAAATGATATCCTTATCCTGGTAAGTTACTGTTAAGGTTTGATCCCATTCATAACCAGCAGGACCATCGGGAAACTCTTTTCTGTAATTAATATATTCATTAAGGAAGCTATCAGCTGCTGCAGCCATACTCTTTGCCGGTTCTTCTTTAAACGGAGCAGGAGTAGTGATTTTCAATACAAAATCATTCAGTTTTGCATTATCAAAAACCGGATATTTAGCAGCAACATAGGCAGCGCAGGTATCAGTTTTACATTCATTAGAAGTTTTGAAAAAAGATTTCATTGTGTAGGCCACTGTATCTGTAGCTACCTTTAATGAATCGGAAGATTTTTCATCAGTCTTTGTTTTGTTTTGAATGCAGGCCGATAAGCTACATAAGCAAGCCAATAATAAAACATAGTGTTTTGTTGTTTTGGTTAATTTTATCATGACGTAAGCTCTTTTATTTGCTGTGCAGATAGTGCGGCGTTTAGCCAGCCAGCCTCTGTTGTTGCATGGTACTTATTGTAAAAATTTAATGCGGGCTGGTTCCAATCCAACACCTGCCAAACCATTCCCTGGTAGTTTTTCTCCCGGCATTCAGTAATCACGCGTTCAAATAATTGCTTTCCAATACCCAAACCTCTCTTATTTTCTGTAACGATAAAATCTTCCAGGTATAATCGGGCACCTTTCCAGGTGGAGTAACGTATATAATACAGTGCAAATCCATCAATATTTCCATCATTTTCAGCAACAAAGGCCTTCCATACCGGGTTAACACCAAAACCAGCATTTTTAAATTCTTCCAGGCTAACGGTAACCTCTTCTGGTGCTTTCTCATAAACTGCCAGTTCATGAATCAGTTCCATTATTCTTTCACAGTCTTTTTCTTCTGCAGGTCTTATTGTCATGAATACAATTATTCTTCGTTCTTAAAATGCTTGATGGTTCGTTTTCCGAAAATATCACTGCCAATCCTTACCATGGTAGACCCCTGTTCTATAGCGATTTGATAATCAGAAGACATGCCTATAGATAACTCTTTAAAAGAATCATCTTTTCTAAAATAGCTCAGTTTTATACCATCAAATAATGTTTTTAGCTCGTAGAATTCTTCTTTAATTAATTTAGGATTTTCTGTATTGGTTGCAATTCCCATTAAACCCACAATCCTGATGTTTTTAAGTTCAGAAAATTCATCAGATCTTAATAATTCAATCACTTCATCAAACTCAAGTCCGAATTTGGTATCTTCATCAGCAATGTAAACTTGCAATAAGCAATCAATTACCCGGTTATTTTTAAGGGCTTGCTTATTAATTTCCTGTAATAATTTCAAACTATCTACAGAATGTATCAAATTAATAAAAGGAGCTATGTATTTTACCTTGTTGCTTTGCAAATGCCCGATAAGATGCCATTCTATGTCTTTTGGTAGTGCCTCCTGCTTTTCTACTAATTCCTGAACCTGGTTTTCGCCAAATATTCTTTGTCCTGCTTGGTAAGCTTCTAAAATTTCTTCATTAGATTTTGTCTTGGAAACTGCGATTAATTTAACATTTACACTTTCTATCTCTTTTTTTAGCTTTATTATATTATCTGTAATGCTCATTAATGCTTAATTTTAGCGGTTGAAATGGTAAAAATACAAATGAAAAATCTTCTGGCTCTATTTTGCGGGCTTATTTTTTTTGCCTCCTGTACCTCAAAGGATGCGCCGGAGAATTTAATCGGTAAGAAAGATATCGTTAATGTGTTAATTGATATGCATTTAGCTGATGCTTCTATAGATTATGTATACAATAGCGATTCGATGCTGATTTTCGCAAAAAGTAAATACAATTATATATTCGACAAGTATCATACCGATTCTGCTGCTTTCTCACAAAGCCTGGACTATTATAGTAAAGACAGTGAAAGGTTTGCGAAAATCTATCAGGGAGTATTAGACAGCCTGGAAAAAATTAATAAGCCTGAGGTGGCTAAAATTTACCGGACAAAAAGAATTATTCCTGATAGTTTGAAGTTCAGGAAAAAAGCTTTGTCTAAGAAAGATTCTTTATTGACCACGAACAATAAAGCCGATTCTCTTAAGGCAAAGCAACCAGATTCTTTACGTAATCTTTCTACCAAGGCTGCGCTGCTAAAGAAAAAAGAGCCTGTAAAAGATACAGTGAAAACAACAGTTGTAAAGGTTAAGCCTTTAGATGTGAATTTAATGAAAACAGACAGCTTAAATACAGCGAAACTGTTAGCAATTGGGATAGATTTTTAGAAGAGGAAATTAAATGGTATATCCAAAAAATAGTTTAGAAAAACTGGGATTTGATGAAATAAGAGCGGGAATCAAATCTTTGTGCATAAGTGAGATGGGACAGGGCATGGTGGACAAAATCCAGTTCATGACAAACTATGACCAGATCAATAAATTTTTAAAGCAGACCTACGAATTCAAAAATATACTGGAGAATGATCAACCTTTGCCTATTCAGAGTTTTTTTGATATCAAAAGATTGGCTGATAAAGCTAAAATAGAAGGAACCTTTTTAACCGAAGAGGAATTTTTCCAAATCTATAATTCTCTGCTTACTGTTTTTGCTGTACTGAGGTATTTCGAAGAGCGCAATGGGCTTTATCCAAACCTGGAAGCATTATTCGAACATTTACCCATAGAAAAAGACATCATCAAAAGTATTGAAGCGATTATTGATGTTAAAGGAAAGATTAAAAACAATGCATCAAGAGAGCTGGCGTATATTTTAGATGCTATAGCCAAAGCAGAGCAAGAAGCAAGAAAAAAGATAGATCAGATTTATAAAAACGCCCAGAACAATAATTGGGTTGCTGATGGTAGTTTAACGGTAAGAGACGGCAGAATCTGTATTCCTATTCTTGCAGAAAATAAAAGGAAATTAAAAGGATTTGTACATGATGAATCTGCATCCGGGCAAACAGTTTATATAGAACCGGAAGAGGTGTTTAACCTTAACAACCTTGTGCGTGATTTAGAATTTGAAAAACGAAGGGAAATCATCAGGATTTTGTTAGAATTAACCGATAAGATCAGACCTTACGTACCCAATATCTATTCTTACCACAATTTCCTTACTAAGCTAGACTTTGTGAGGGCTAAAGCATTGTTTGCTATAGAGATAGAAGGGGAAATGCCAGTCTTATTACAAAATCAGAGCTTAAAGCTCATCAACGCAAGACATCCCTTATTAGTTATCGGAAACAGGGCAGCCGGTAAGCCGGTGGTGCCTTTAAACATGTTCCTGGATGAAAAAGTAAGAATCCTGCTGGTTTCCGGTCCAAATGCCGGAGGAAAGTCAGTTGCTATGAAAACTGTTGGGCTATTGCAAATTATGGTACAGGCAGGTTTACTGGTTCCTGTAGCACCCGAATCTGAATTTGGGATCTTCAAACAGCTTTTCGCCGATATTGGTGACGATCAATCTATAGAAAGCGACTTAAGTACCTATAGTGCGCATCTTTCTAAAATGAAATATTTTACAGAGAACGCAAACGGCAAAACCATGATTTTGATTGATGAATTTGGTACCGGTACCGATCCGCAGTTTGGTGGCCCTATAGCCGAAGCTGTACTGGAACTCATCAACAGGAAAAAGTCTTTTGGCGTTATCACCACGCATTATTCCAACCTAAAAGTTTTTGCTAACCATACCGAAGGTTTGCAAAATGCATCCATGATATTTGATAACGTTAATCTACAACCCTTATATATGCTCGAAATGGGCAAGCCTGGCAGCTCTTACGCTTTTGAGATTGCCCAAAAGATAGGCCTCTCGCAACAATTGATAGATCTGGCAAAAAGCAAAATTAGTGTACAGCAAAGAAAAGTGGATACTTTATTGGTAGACCTGGAGCGTGACAAAAAGGAAGTATTAGAAAAGAAAATCGAGGCAGAAAAACATCAGCGTAAAGCGAAAGCCTTATTAGAAGAAAACGAGAAACTGAAAGCCTATTACGAAGAGCATAAAAAAACTTTATTAAAAGAAGCCAAACTAGAGGCTCAGCAAATTATCAGGAGTGCCAATAAATTGGTGGAAAATACCATATCTGAGATTAAAGAGTCTAAGGCAGATAAGGTTAAAACGCAGGAGTTAAGAGCCAACCTTTCTACCGAACTGAAGAAAAATGAAGTTAAAACAGAGAAACCAAAGCCTGTTAAAGATGCTACTGAGATTAAGGAAGGCGACTGGATTAAATTAGTAGATTCTGGCAACATAGCCCAGGTATTAGAGACCAACAAAGATAACTTGATTGTGGCTTTTGGCGAATTAAGGTCGGTAGTTAAAAAGAACAGAGCTTTAAAAATTTCCAATAAGGAAGTTCCCAAAGACATCAAAAGATTTGGAACCAGTACGCATACACAATCTGCAGCTGACTTTGTAAGCGAGATAGATTTACGTGGTAAAAGGGGAGAAGATGCCTTATATGAAGTGGAGAAATACCTTGACAAAGCGGTGATGTTTAGCATGGGATCTTTTAAAATCATTCATGGAAAAGGTGATGGTATTTTAAGAAAACTGATACGCAACTATCTGAAAAAGTACAAAGAAGTGGAAAGAATGGAAGATGAGCATGTAGACAGGGGCGGAGATGGTATTACCTATGTTTACCTCAAATAGTTAATCGAAATTTTCATAGCATTTTCAACAGTTTAAACTTTTTTTGTTTTATCCTGTTATCTACTTAAAACACTAGCTATGAAAATATTAACATTATTGTTGTTTGCTTTAGGTATAGGTCTCATGTCCTGTAAAAAGTCTAATTCTTCCGGAGAAGACTTAGGGGACGCAGAAATAAGTTCGAAAGTTATTGCCAGTGGTTTAAGCCATGTTTGGGAAATGGTTTATACTCCTGATGATCAGCTCTGGTTTACCGAAAGAGGGGGTAAGATTAGCCGGATAAATATTCAAAGTGGGGAAAAAACCTTATTATTAAACATTAATGGGTTAGTAGCAAGAGGAGAGGGCGGCTTATTAGGAATGGCAATTCATCCTCAATTTCCTGCACAGCCTTATGTTTATGTGGTGTATAATTACAGCCGTTCAGGTGTTTATACCGAGAAAGTAGTGAGGTTTACCTATTCCAATAACAGTCTTACTGCTGAACAGGTATTGCTGGATCAGATTCCTGCCAATAATAATCATAACGGCAGTCGGCTGATGATCAGTCCCGATAATAAATTGTTTATCAGTACAGGAGATGCCGAAAATGCGAATAATGCGCAGAATCTTAATTCTTTATCGGGAAAAATCTTGAGAATTAACCTGGATGGCAGTATCCCTGCCGATAATCCTTTTAATAATAGCCCGGTTTGGTCTTATGGGCACCGAAATCCACAGGGATTGGTGTACGCAAACTCTAAAATTTATGCTTCTGAACACGGGCCTGATAAGGATGATGAAATTAACATGATTGAAAAAGGAAGGAACTACGGTTGGCCCAATGTAAATGGTTATTGCGATGAGTCGGGAGAAAATAATTTCTGTATCGATAATAATGTGAGGGAACCACTAAAAACATGGACACCTACTATTGCACCATCTGGGTTAACCTACTATAACCACGGCCTCATTCCTCAATGGAAAAACTCTCTAATTCTGGCAGTATTAAAAGGTTCTAAAATTATCAGGCTTAAACTGGATGATGCAGGTAATGCCATTGCTTCCACAGATGAATATTTTACTAATGAATTTGGTAGAAAAAGAGCAGTTTGTGTTGCTCCTAATGGTAAAGTGTATTTTGCTACCAGCAATGGTTCGGATGATAGAATTATTGAAATAGGGCGTTCTAATTGATGTTATAAATAACAGCACTAGATCAAATCAAAAGCTGATGCATATTTGAATAAATCATAATTTGAATTTGCATTCAGCTTTTTCCTGATGTTTTTACGGTGTGTTTCTATGGTATGCGTAGATAAGAATAGAAGTTCACCAATTTCGGGAGTTGTTTTTCCCTTAGCAAATAGTTTTAACAAGTCTATTTCTCTCCTGGTAAGCTTCATGAAATTATGCATGTTCTCCTTTAGAAACTTGTTTTCCTCCAAGAGCCGGTTGATCTTAGAAGTAAAGCTTTTATTTGGATCTACGGGGAAAGATATGGTAAACATAGTAAGAGGAAGATTCTGCTCATCTCTGGTTAAAATACGCATACTGGTAATGTGCCACACCCAATCAGAATTCTCTGAGGTTCTTACCTGCTGAAAAAAAGTAATGCTTTCTTTAGTGTTCTCGTATAGAAACTCTTTCAACTTAGGAATGTAGTCTTTCGCGTCTTCAGGATTAAAATAGCGGTCATGGTACTCTTCCGCTGTTAAAGCCCGCACCTCTTCCAGGGATATTTTAAGTTCGGTAAGACCTCTTTTAGACATGTATATCACCCGAAAATCTTCCAGATTATGAATGATAAATACACCAGGGAATTTCTCTGAATCTTTATCTAAGAACTTAATTAGGTTCTCAATTTCGTTATCAAACAGCATAGATCATTGTGTAAACTTATAAAGTTAGACATCATCACCTTTAAATTTTTCCGAAGAATAAACAATTTTTGTTTTTCCGTGTGGCTCTGGTTTCCCGTCATCGCCCATGTTAACAAATACAATTTTATCTATCGTAAGTATTCTGTGCCGGGTAATTTTGTTTCTAACTTCACAATAAAGCGTTATAGAAGTAGTACCAAAATGAGTGGCCTTTATTCCCAATTCTATAACGTCGCCCAATCGGGCAGAACTTACAAAGTTAATCTCAGACATGTATTTAGTGACAATCCGATTATTGTCTAACTGACAGATAGTATAAATTGCAGCTTCCTCGTCAATCCATTTTAACAGGCTCCCTCCAAATAAAGTTCCGTTCGGATTCAAATCTTCAGGTTTAATCCATTTTCTTGTATGAAAGTTCATGTTTTTTCTTTCAAAGAAAGCTAATATTTAGCTATTTGCCATCGATTAAATTAATTATTTGATGATTGACTGTACGATTTTTCAATTATGGATAAGTTTTTCTGAAGAAGTTTGTTTTGACATTGGGCAACTATATACGAGGGATAAAAATATATGTATACAAGTTGAAACTTGTAATTTTTTTAGATTGTTTTTTTCTTAAAAAGATTATTCTTTTCTTGTTGATATATAGTGCATTCTTATATTCAAAAATGTGTTAAAGTTTTATAAAATAATTGTTTAATGTTAAAATGTTTTTATATTTGTAATGCCCTCCCAAAGGGCATGTTTTTCATAGGTAGATGTAGGGTCGAATACTTGTATTCGGCCCTTTTTTATTACAACCTTTAAGGAGGTTTATTGTTGTTTCTTAAATGATGAATAAAAAAATTGTAATTGCTGTTACTGGAGCCAGCGGATCTATTTATGCAAAATTGCTTTTAGAACAACTTGTCTTGTTAAAACAGCAAATCGATGAAGTTGCTGTAATCATGTCTGACAATGCAAAAGATGTTTGGAAATTCGAACTAGAGAACGAGGATTATTTGAATATTCCTTTCCAGTTTTATGAGAAGAGCGATTTTATGGCACCTTTTGCTTCAGGCTCCGCAAAGTTCGACACGATGATTATTATTCCATGCTCTATGGGTACGATGGGCAGGATTGCCAGTGGTATATCTAACGACCTGGTATCAAGAGCTGCAGATGTGATTCTTAAAGAAAGAAGAAAGTTAATACTTGTTGCAAGAGATACCCCTTTGAGCCTTATTCATATTAATAATATGAAGACAATAACAGAAGCAGGCGGAATAATTTGCCCGGCTGTTCCTTCTTTTTATAACAAACCTAAAACTATAGAAGAAGTAGCACTCACAGTAGTAAATCGAGTGATAGATCTTGTAGGATTAGAAAATGATTCTTATAGGTGGGGAGAAGAATAGGGTGAGCTCAATCATCATGCTCATATCATAATTCATCCCTTCCAAAGGTTTAAAGCAAACCATTAAAACCCATTCCTTAAATTTATTATCTTTGCCAGCCAATGGTAACGAATAAAAAAGTCGCTTTTTATACTCTCGGTTGTAAGCTAAACTACTCCGAAACCTCTACGATTGGTCGCCAGTTTATGACTGCTGGTTTCGAGATCGTAGAATTTACGCAACAAGCAGATGTGTATGTCATCAATACCTGTTCTGTGACAGAGAATGCAGATAAAAAGTGCCGTAAAATCGTTAAAGAAGCGCTTAAATATTCACCAAATGCCTACATCGCCATTGTAGGTTGTTATGCACAGCTTAAACCTCAGGAGATCGCCAATATAGAAGGAGTAGATGTAGTTTTGGGTGCAGCAGAAAAGTTTCAGCTCGTAGAGCACATTGCCGACCTCACCAAAAATGAAAAAACACAAATATTCAATCAACCGATAGCAGAAGTTAATGAGTTTGTTGCTTCTTATTCCTTTGGAGACCGTACGCGTACATTCCTAAAAGTTCAGGACGGCTGTGATTATTCCTGTACATTTTGTACCATTCCGCTTGCCCGGGGAGAAAGCCGCAGTGATACCATTGCCAGTGTAGTGAAACAAGCCGAAGAAATTGCGGCATCGGGTATTAAAGAAATCGTACTGACAGGCGTTAATATTGGTGATTTTGGTATTAGAAATGGCAAAAGAGAGGATAAATTCTTCGATTTGGTAAAAGCATTAAACGAGGTAGACGGAATTAACCGGATCAGGATTTCTTCCATAGAGCCCAATTTGTTAAGTACAGAAATCATCGAATTTGTAGCACAGTCACAAAAATTTGTACCTCATTTTCATATTCCCTTACAATCCGGTTCAAACAAAATATTGGGGTTAATGAAAAGGCGCTACCGTCGCGAATTATATGTAGAAAGAGTAGCTGCCATTAAAAGTATGATGCCCAACTGCTGCATAGGGGTGGATGTGATTGTTGGTTTCCCCGGGGAAACCAGGGAAGACTTTTTAGACACTTACGAATTCCTGAACAATCTTGATATCTCTTACCTGCATGTGTTTACCTATTCTGAAAGGGAAAACACACCGGCCAATGAAATGGAAGGCGTAGTGTCTCCGGCTGAAAGAGCCGAGCGAAGCAAAATGCTTCATATTCTTTCTGATAAAAAAAGAAGAGCGTTTTATGAAAAGGAAGTGGGTAAAATAGCTGAGGTATTGTTTGAGGGAGATTTAAAAGAAGGATTTATGCATGGTTTTACCCGCAACTATGTAAAGGTGAAGGTAAAATACGATCCACTTTTAGTGAATGAAATTAAAACAATAAGGCTGGAGGATTTGTTGCCGGAAGGAGAAATGAGTGCGACCGAAGTGACTGAAGTTTTGGCCCATTAGAGAAAGGTAAGGTTTAACACTTGTTAATATTCACCAATTTAATGTTAAGCAATATCAGGCAGTGCTTTATAAAAGCTCACGGTCAAACTGCATATCATATATAAATCAACTCCGGCAGAATTTAGAAAACAACTTTAATAATGAGAACAGCGGATTCTATTTGGTCAATATCACATCATCAGGACAGAAAGGCGGTAAGTTAATGTCTTCTTTTTCTACCACTTATGCATCTTTCGCAGTGAGATTTTTTCAAAACAAATTGGTGAGGTTTTTCCTTTCGGCTGGAATTGCTGCTGTAGTGGATGTACTGGTATACTATATCATCATTAATTATGTGATTGGCCATACGCCAGTCGTTATCAATCACCAGACCATTCGTCCACACGAATTTTCACTGTTTATCTCCTACACCGTTGGGGTAGTTACTAATTTTATGGTGACAAAATATGCCGTATTTAACGATTCTACCTTAAAAAGCCGACAGCAGTTTACCAGGTTTGCCATGGTGGCAATTATAGGCTTCTTTGCAAATTATGGTTTGTTGAGGTTTTTTGTAGAGTACTGTGGATTATGGCCCACCTTATCCAGGATCAGCTCCGCTTTAAGCCTGGGATTTGCCAGCTATTTTATACATAAAGGTTTTACATTTAAGAAAAGTTAATATGAATTACGAAGCTATTTGCCAGCAGGTAATGGGCATTGCCAAAGAGGCCGGAGCTTTTATTAAAGCAGAAGCGCAACTGTTTAATTCCTCAAAAATAGAATACAAGGGTAAGAACGATATGGTTTCTTATGTAGATAAGACTGCCGAAGAAATGATCATCAGTTCTTTAGAAGCGATTATTCCGGGAGCTGGTTTTATAGCGGAGGAGAATAAGGAGCATTTACAGGCAGAAACTTTTAATTGGATCATAGACCCACTGGACGGAACCACTAATTTTATTCATGGCATCCCTGCTTTTGCAGTAAGCATCGCTTTAAAAGAAAATGAGGAGCTGGTGTTAGGTGTGGTGTACGAAATTGGAAAAGAGGAATGCTTTTATGCCTGGAAAGGGAGCAAAGCCTATTTGAATGGGGTGGAAATTAATGTGTCGGCCAATAAAACCGTAGGAGATAGCTTACTTGCTACCGGCTTTCCCTATTATGATTTTACAAAAAAGGATGCCTATTTACAGCTTTTTGGTGACCTGATTCAGAATTGTCATGGATTAAGAAGGATAGGTGCTGCTTCTGTAGATTTGGTATACACCGCCTGTGGCAGGTTTGATGGCTATTTTGAATACAATTTAAAGCCCTGGGATATTGCAGCGGGCATGTTTATTGTAAAACAGGCCGGAGGGAAAATTTATGACTTTAGCGGGGGCGATAATGCATTGGAAAATTGCGATATTGTGGCAACAAATGCTCATATTTCCGAAGAGCTGTTAGCCATCATTAAAAAATATTTTAACTAAAAAGACGAATTATGCTTTACCAGTCTACCTATCAGGCGGCAAAAATAGCCGCTCCGGAATTGGAAAGCCACTTTTTATACCATATTCACCAGGCCGAATTGAATCAGGAAACCGACCTGGCAACTGGTCCTTCCGGCAAGGTGATCGAAACCATTATTGATGTTGCTTTTTGGGCCAGCTTAAGAAGGGAGGAGGGGCATTCTCCCAGAATTTCGCTTGCTTTTCTATCTCCCGAACAGGCAGGGAACCCGCTGTTGTTTAATAAAAAACTGGCCCTAAACCCCATAACGCTTACCAAACTTGCGCCGGGAGTGGAGAGAGCAGGTATACATTTAGGGCTGTGGATGGAAAATGACGAGCTCTATATCTGGGGGACGACCATTAATATCCCTAACTATTGTTTTGTTTTGGATGTGCCCGAACCGGGTTTGCTGGTGATTAAACACCGCCGCATTTATGGTTTTGGTAAATTCACCAATGTTGCCCTCATCAAAGGGGAAGAGGTGAAGATCATTAATGAGGATAGTGCGGCGATCCCGGATAGCCCGCAAATTCTCAATTCCCTTCTGGGCTATAGCTCTGCTTCGTTAAGAAATGATGCCGTTAATGTACTCATCCAGATGGCGGTGTCTATGAGGGCGCATGGCCATGGTGGCTGTTTGCTAATTGTTCCTAATAACGGAAGTAACTGGGAAGATTCTATTGTACATCCCATGCAGTATGCGGTAATTCCCCCTTTTAAAGCCCTGGCTGATTTGGTGAAGCAGGATGGAAATGGGATCAGTGAAAGCCTTTGGCTGAGCACTCTGCGTAAGGAAGTGGATAATATCGCCGGTTTATCTGCTATTGACGGGGCAACCATCATCAACGAAGATTATGAATTATTGGCATTTGGGGCTAAAATTACCCGATCAGATGGCAACCAGCAGATCAAAAGAATTGCCTTTATAGAGCCCATTGTTGGCGGTACAGAAAAGATCGTGTATCCCGGGCAATTAGGTGGCACCCGCCATCTTTCTGCTGCTCAATTCGTTTACGACCAACAGGATTGCCTTGCATTAGTGGCGTCGCAGGATGGAAATTTTACTGTTTTTTCCTGGTCTTCGCACAGAAACATGGTACAGGCGCACCGCATAGAAAGCCTGCTGATTTAAGATGCCAGTAAGGCAAACAGCTTTAATAAAAAAGAAAGTGTGCCTAATGCTACCAACCAGCGCCAATGCTTTGTAGCAAATTCATATTTTTCATTTTTTGTTTTCCTTAGCAATAGGCCAAAGCAAACCAATACCAGGGGCACCAGCAAGCCAAATATTTTCTGTATTTCCATGAATAGATTTGCTAACTTCCCTGCTTTCTAAGGTATTTGGTTAAGATTACAATAACCTGTCCGTCAATTTTACCTTCCACCTGCTCGGTATTGCCTTCTACCAATCTGATGTTTTTCACCACAGTGCCCATTTTCGCATTCAGCTGGCTGCCCTTCACATCCAGAGATCGGGTTAAAACTACCGTATCACCTTCTTTTAAGATCAAACCGTTACTGTCTTTATGCACTTCTTCTGCTGAGGACGCATTATGGTCTCCGCTTTCTTTGGCCCACTCCAGGGTAGTGTCCTCTAAATAAAGGATATCCAGGTTGTCAGCAGCCCAGCTTTCATTCTTTAATCGGTTCAGCATTCTCCAGGCAATAACCTGTACTGCCGGTACTTCGCTCCACATAGAAGTGCTTAAGCAAGTCCAATGAGTGGCATCTAATTCTTCCGTTTTATTAATTTGCGCCGTACATTTTTCGCAGGCAAGTAAAGTATTCTCCGGGGTGCTCATCGAATCAGGTTTTACCTCATACAATTTTAGGCCCGACGTGTCTCCACACAATTCACAGGTATTTCCGCTTCTTTCTACTAATTGATCTGCTAACTTCATATGTACTAATAAAGCACAAAGCTAAAATTATTCACTCAATAAATAGCGTGGCCCGCATTTTATATGTTGCTTATTATAAAATATCCTGGCTGTCTGTATTTTATTTCCTGTCGGATTCTTTCGCCTTTGGCTGCTAATTTTACTTTTATAAATTTGGGCTATTCCTTCTTAAAAAAAAACACTTTTCCTTTCGGGAATTCCATAATGTGTGAAAATACGAGGTTGTGATGCTGGGATTATTATAAGTAAAGGTATTTCATTAAAAAAACGAAGCCTGCGGTTGATTCACCGCAGGCTTCGTTTTTTTTAATGGTTTGAAAGCGGAGAGCGAGGGATTCGAACCCCCGGACCTGTTACAGTCAACAGTTTTCAAGACTGCCGCAATCGACCACTCTGCCAGCTCTCCGCTGCAAAAGTACAAAAGCAATCCGTTTAGGCAAATAAAAGTTTATTTAATTTTTGCCTATTCCAATATCCCGAAAGGCATACTGTTTCAAAGATCAAACATTATAGTCAGTACAGTATTCGTTTACAATTCTTTGGCAGAATTTTGGCATTGTATTAACTCAAATACCAGCGTTATGAAAAATCTTCCACTTCTTCCATTTTTAATGATGTTTACCTGTTTATTTCAGTCATGTTCCACAAACCGGACAAATATCAATAGTAATTCTGTTAGAGATACCTTAGGGGTAGGATTCAATACAAGTGGAATAAACCGATCTATACCACCTCCCGTAGGTCAAAATCATCCTCAAGGTTCTGTAGGATTGGGCTCAAAAGACATGCAAGGTACAGCTGCTATTACAGAACTTAATCAGGATAAAATACTTAAGGATAAATTAAGCACTCCGGAACAGGTTGAAATAAATCCTGTAGATTGGGAGTCTGGAAGTATTACGGTTCATAAATTTATACCTTATGCTTACCAGGAGGGTTTACAATCAATTGTAATGGGTAATTTAGCACTTGAGAATGCGGCCGATGGCAAAGTGAAAGATTTGGCTAAACTTGTCATTAATGATTATACTTTGGCAAATAAAGAATTAGAAAGGATAGCCAAAGAAAGAAATATTAAATTAGGTGAAAACAGTGAAAGCCCTGAGAATTTACTAGATATGAAAGGGGAGGCTTTCGAGAACCAGTACATTAATCAGGTTTTAAATAATCAAAAGGAATCTATTGCTTTATATGAAAAAGCATCTACTTCATCTGATGCTGAGGTGAAATCGTTTTCAGAAAGGCGCCTGCCTCAGCTTAAAAAGAATCTTTCAGCAGCGGTGGCTTTAAAAGAGTAAGAGGGAAACTCCCCCCTCTTACTGTACTTACATAGAATCCCTTACTACTGTATCCGGGACACTGGTGCCGCTCATACCCGCCGAATCAGGACTATTTATGGTAGAATCAGTACTATTAATTGTAGAATCGGAAGTACTTGTACCTTCTTTTGTAGAGCTGCATCCCATAGCGGTAGAACATATCAAAGCTATGGCAAAAACTGTTTTTAAGATGTTGTTTTTCATAAACTATTGTTTTTAAGATGTTTAATTAGCTCTAATTTTATGCCAATATATTAGACGGTTTAGTTAATTAGCTATTTAAGCTGGAAACGTTAATTTTTGTTAAATTCTATTTGTTGTTTAAACCTTGGAGTTGATTTCTGTTCTTAAAAACCATACACAGGTTAAATAAAAAGATATGAAAAAGTTAATCAGAAATTTAGCATTATCAACTATGGCTTTGGTAATAGTTACTTCAGTATCAATGGCTCAGGAAAAGCCAGCAAGGGCAAAAGGAGACAAAGCGGGAGTTGCATTAAACTTAAGCGACGAACAAAA
Organism: Pelobium sp.; assembly: GCA_045629485.1. Classification (GTDB taxonomy): domain Bacteria; phylum Bacteroidota; class Bacteroidia; order Sphingobacteriales; family Sphingobacteriaceae; genus Pseudopedobacter. Next base: position 16,655 of record JAZQRF010000214.1, read on the forward strand.
GTCGTTGAGGCAAGCCAGTGAGGAAAGTTTAAAAGCAAGTAGAGCAGCCCTGGAAGCGACTTTTACGCCTGCACAAAAAGAAATTTTGGCAAATAAGAATTTGTCGCCAATGGAGAGAAGAAAGGCGTTAGAAGCCACTTTTTCTGCTGAACAAAAAGCCCTTTCGGAGAAAAACAGAGAAGAAGCAAAAAGTGCTAGAGAGAAGTTCATGAAGTCTTTGACTCCTGAACAAAAAGAACTGATGAAACAAAGGGGTTCTCGCGAAGGAATGAAAAGAGGAAGATAAGTAGTGTAATGATGGATTAGAGTGAAAAGTTACCTTTAAGGGGTAACTTTTTTGTTTTTATAAATGATTAAAAATGAACTGCTTCTAGCATTGAAGAATAAATAATGAATATTTTTTATTCAAATATTGTGAAATATGATCGATAAGGCTATATTTGCATCCGATTCGAAAAGAATCAGATGGTTGCATAGCTCAGCTGGATAGAGCAACTGCCTTCTAAGCAGTAGGTCTTTGGTTCGAATCCAAATGCGACCACCAAAAACAGGCTTCAGAGATAATCTGAGGCCTTTTTTGTTTATTCATTTCCCTTTATTTAAACGAGACAGCCGATAGAATCCAAAGAGGCTTTTTGGGGATCAAGCGGAATTGTTGGGGGGCATTAAATAATTTCTTTCTTTTGCAGTATATAATTAGGATTACCAGCTGCTACTATTTTGAACCAGGCCACCGACACATTAATAAGTTTTTTATTGCCAGAAGGAATTCTGGATTATTTTGAATTAACCAAGGTTGAAAAAGATTCCCATGGCCTTAATATTTACCTTGAAGAAAAGAACATCGCACCAACTGGCTACCAGAAACATGAACTGGAATCCAAAGGTTTCTATCCTCAGATTGGTATTCAGGACTTTCCCATTCGAGGCCAAAAAGTGGCCTTATGTGTGAAACGGCGAAGGTGGACTGTAATTAAAGAGGGAACGATCATCAGCAGAGACTGGAATTTGGTGATAAAAGGGAC
>JAZQRF010000215.1:0-2919 GCA_045629485.1 Pelobium sp.
CATAAGCAAACATTGTTATTGTTAATGAAAAAGAGCTCAACAATGCAATGGTAGATAATACAATTATTACCTGAGGTAGTCGATTGATTTTTAATAACGCTTGTGGCATCAAGACCTGTATAAGTTATCGTTGTAGCTGGAAGTAAATGTACGCAAGTAATCCTTGAAATACGTGCCTCGTCACTTCACACAATCACATTTTATGATTGATAACCTCCGATTGATAAGAATGAAGAATATAATCACCACCACCTCCGTGATCCTTGATTCGAGCATTTTCTTAAAATAAAACATCTACTCCATTAAAACTTTGATCCGACATTTTCAAATAGCACTCATTAAAAGTTGCAAAATGGTACGTATTGTACCTTTAATGCACTCAAATCATTTATTTCAACATAAAATTTGCAGGAGTGAAACTTTTAATTACTTTTGCCCCACTACGGGGGATTAGCTCAGCTGGCTAGAGCGCTTGCCTGGCAGGCAAGAGGTCAGCGGTTCGACTCCGCTATTCTCCACTCCGTAAAAAGCCTTTCAGCTCCAATTGGAAGGCTTTAGTTTAAAAACATTAAAAGTCAAGTTTTCTTAAACTTTGCTTTACAAGATATCAATACCGGGGGGATACCAGAGTGGCCAAATGGGACAGACTGTAACTCTGTTGTCGCGAGACTTCGAAGGTTCGAATCCTTCTCCCCCCACCATTGACAATCTTATCCTGTAGCCATTAGGCCAACGTTGCCAAACCGCACTTTTTCTTTATTCGGTTGAAGTTTATTGTCTCCACAGGAGAGCCGAAAGGACTTAAGTTGATGGACAAAAAACACTTCACATTAATAAAATTTCTATAAAGTGCTTATCCTTTGTGTGTAATTTTAAATTAAATTGCTTAGCTATAGCGGCTATCCATATGTCATTTCCGGTATTGGCTTACCTTTTATGCAACAATGCTGTTTTAATTAGAGCATAATGATTTGCCGTCTCCTGATCAGCAATAAGAACATTACATCTTTCCAGAAAAGAGTTGATTTCTTTAATGTGCTTTTTTGGATTGGCTGATCTGTAAGCACCCAAATAAAGTTATCCCCATACAGCAAAAGGGATATTTATTTCCTCTTTAAAAGTTTCAAGAAAAGCTGTAATAATGGGATTGCCTTTAAATAACTCAATAACAATATTGGTATCTAATAGATTATTTCCAGTCATCTGGATGAATTGTTTCACAAGACGCTGCAATAATATGTTCCATTTCTTCAGCCTCTTCCTTAGACCAGATTCCAGAAAAATCTTTTAAGCTCGGTGTTTTCTTAACCGTTTTATTATTTGTTCTCTTTAATAGGTTCTGCACAGCAGATAAAGTAGCTTCATTCTTTACTTTGAGCATTTCTTCTATCAAACGTAATTTACGTGTTTCTATATGCATGGATGGATATTAAGTGTTAATATAAAAATAAAGAATTTTTCCTACAATAACCATATCCCTCTATTTCAGTAGGTTATTGGTAGATAAATTACATCAATTAAAGCAGAATCTCAATCCTGATCATGTCAACCTCATTAAAGCTATCAAGGAAAATATCTCCTGCAGATTTCATCAAGTAGCGCAAGCTCAGGCCGGCTTAACTAGTGTAAGCTAACGACCCTGCTCATCTTCCAGTTTCCGTCCTTAAGTTTCCAGATCACAATAAATTTCGAAGGTTCGCTTTGGCCTTTCTCTACTAAATTTTTAAAACTATGATACCCAATCTCTACCGCACCATAACCTTGAATAGGGTAGACCTCAATACTGCCTTTAGTTAAGACTCTGTGGACCTTACCACAGATGTTTTGCTTAATAGAAGCGAGGTATTCTGTCTTAGAGGTGGATAATCCACCGCGATCGTGATAGAACTCTAAATCTTCGTCGGTCATGGAAGCCATCTTCTCCAGATCGCAGGTATTGTAAGTCTGGAAGTAAATGCTGTCTAAGGCTACAATTGTCTGGTAGAGTTCAGGCGATTCGGGAACGTAGGGTTTTGGCTGATACCTTGGTTCAAGGTGCGCTGCCTGGTTTTTATCCTGCGCTTGTGTGGAGCTCAGTAAGCCAAACACACAGCAGATCGTTAAGGTAAATCTTTTAATCATCATGCTGTTTAGACAATTTTTTAAGGCTATACGTTACGACATTTATAATAATAATTTAAATAGGGGTATTTATTCAAAAGACCTAAACCATTGCTGGCCTTAGGGCCTACCGTTTAAATGTAAAACAACTTAATTGATTAGTCTATAGCTGAAAAGGTTTTTTTAAGTCAGGGATATTATAGACTTTTCTTCTTCCAGAATTTCCTCTAGACTTGATAAAAGTTCCTTTTCCAAGGGAATAAAACTTTTGACCAGGTAAATGTCTGCCACCTTTTTTGCTTTTTCTATAAATTGAGCTGCTAAATCAGGCTTCTCTTGAATAAATAACGCATAAGCAGCCTGAATTCTATAATCGGCAACACTTCGTCCTTTTATTAGCCTGTCTTTTACTTCAGCATAGAGCGCTTGTGCCACTTCCGCGTCTGGTTGAAGATAGGAATAAGCAAATAAAATTGATGCCCTTTTTATTACAAAACCTCGTCTGATTTTATCTTTCAGAAATATGATTAACTAATAATAGTGATCAACATCATATTTTTTCATGTTTCGAAATATCCTTGACGAAGGCTATAAGCATAACTTTGTATAACAGAGGCTGAGGAATATCCTTCATCCCCAAACGTACTTTCTTTCATGTTTAAAATTTTAAGGCTCTTGCTCGTTTTCAACTGCTGCATTGCCACCGTATATAGCCAGGAACCAGTAAAAACTGATTCTACAAAGGCCAAAATAACAATGAAAGGCTTATTCCAGGCACGCTATTCCTTTAGCGGTAATAAATCTGTAGATTTAAATGGC
>JAZQRF010000216.1:0-12342 GCA_045629485.1 Pelobium sp.
GTTTCTTAAATTACTCATGATCTTAAAATTAAATTGTAAATACTTCATTAACGACCAGCTGACATCTTCATCAACCGACGACACAAAAGTGTGACTAACCGAAAAATTTAGCCGGATGATAAACATTTATATCCGTATATAATCGGATATACCCGAATAATAATTAAGTTTACAACTCAAAACCAACAAGTTATGGATCGAACCTGTTTAGATTGCGGAACCCTTCTAAAGGGAAGGGCCGATAAGAAATTCTGTGATGACCAATGCCGCAGCAATTTTAATAACCGCTTAAAAGCGGAAAGCAATACGCTTGTAAAAACCATCAACCAAATTCTGGCCCGGAATAGAAAAATTATGGAAAGACTAAATCCAAACAGTAAAACTAAAATAGAATTTAAGAAACTGCTGGAAGCTGGATACAATACAACTTATCATACGCATATGTATCACACACAAAACGGAAACGTTTATACTTTTTGTTATGAATTTGGTTACCTGAAGTTAGAAAATGAAATGGTGCTGCTGGTGAAGAGGGAGGATGTGTAAATTATAATACACCATTATTTACAAACTAAACCCTAAATAGCTTCCTTAATACTTTTCGTAATCCATGAGAAAGGTGTTTTTTACTTCTCTAAAAGAGAAAAGATTCAAATGATAATTGCCTACGTTTGTTAGATTGTAGATTCTGGCAATATCTTCAATATTTATGATTAACCAAAAAGACCTTTCACACATTGTAGTTAAGTGAATTTTATTAAGCCTGCAAAATATATTATCATAATCTATATTTACTTTTTATTAGGAAAGAAGTTAGGAATTTCCTGATATACATTCCATAAAAGCTCACCAAAAACAATATTTGCCCAAGCAAACCACGATCTGGCAAATTTTGAAAAGGGGGATCTTTGGAAAGATTCATACATAAAACCTATTCCTGCTTGTGCTTGTTATAAGAATTTGACACACATTCGTATCTCATCCTCACTTTTGCTTGTCAACCTTGGGCAACCAACCCTATTGGCCAAATTCTATCAAAAGTCCGTATGTGGACTACCAATCTCTCGCCTAAGCTACTTTAAAGTCAATAACAATTTGTAAAAATTAGTTCTGACAAACCCTCATACGGAACTGTTATATTATCCAAATGTTCACGTACGAGGGTTTCTTTTAATATAACTTCCTATTCTGCATTTCTACAACTGCTGCTGTAATATGTGATCCACTTACATCTTCACCTAACACATATCTAAACTGATCATTCATTATAGTAGTGTCAAGTGAAATATCTTTATTTTAAAAACATATTTTTCTATTAGAAGAGTAAATTATGAGAACATACATGCTTATAGTTCTTACTCTTAATTATTCAACCGCTAATATTACTTTTTTCGTTATTGTAGATTTCCCTTGAAGGATTAAAAAATATACACCGCTGGGACACATGGAAAGGTCCACTACTTTCTCCCTCTCATCTGGATTGATATTAATTTGTTGTCGTTTTTGACCCTTGAAATCTATAAGTTCCAAAGTTTTAAATTTACCTTCACCAAAATTGGCTGTGATTTTACCATTTGTTACTGGGTTAGGATATACGCTTACATTTGCATCTGGATTGAAGGAAAAATCAATAGATATAGGGTCGTAAACACTTCTACTTCCGTTATAATCTATCTGGATTAGACGATAATAGTTTACACCCCTAACTGCAGAAACATCTATATAATTATATCTCGCACCATCCCCTTTTGAAGGCACTGTAGTTATCCTCGTAAATGTAACGCCATCAATACTTCTTTCCAGTTCAAAATGACTGTTATCCGATTCGGACAAAGTGAGCCAAGAAACATGAATATTATTATTTATTAAATCTGCAGAAAAATTATTGAGTTTTACCGGTAAAGGAGTTGATATATTCTCATAAGCCCCAAGGTCAACTGTTGCTTCATTTCCAAGTCCCGATAAAAAAATACGGTTATTACCCGCAAGGTCGAGGGCAACCCCTAACGGAACAAAATCATTATTTCCCGCATCGATAGCTGGATTATTTATGGAAGGACTTAAACGAAGAAAACCTGCATTATCCACATCAGTAACATTTAAAAATTGAGGATTAACACCTACTTGTACTCCGTTAGTACCATCGGTTCCATATTTTTGTGTAATGGCGTATTTCAAATCTAATACTCCTGCTGTAATAGATATGTCTTCGGTTGTACCACCACTATTTCCATAAAGTATACTATTATAAACCTTTACATCAACATCTGATCCTCCAAGTCTTAATGCACCTCCATTAGTCCCTGCTTCATTTCCATAAAAGGTATTTCCAATAAAGCTGAGTCTAGCAGCCGTTAAAAATGCGATAGCCCCTCCAACTGTTATACTTTCGTTTTTAAAAAAAACTGCATTATTTATTCTATTATTTGCACTGGTAGCACTCGTATTTATAGCTCCGCCAACATTTCCCAGATTTCGAAAGAATTTCACATTATTTGCGTCTACAGATGCAGCCGCAACTAAATATAGCGCTCCGCCATTACCATTAGTCGCTTGATTACCAGAAAATATTGTATTTGTAATATTCAGAGTTGAAGAGGCTCCTCCATACAGGGCTCCACCACCACCAGTGGTAGTGATTTTATTATTTAAAAATGAACTCTTATCTATGGTAATTGTTGCATCCGTTAAAGCGTATAATGCTCCTCCATTGGTTCCTTCATTGTTCCCAAAAGTAGAATTTGTTATATTTAATGTAGTGTTATTGTTTACATACAAAGCACCTCCATTGGTTCCAACATTTTTATTAAAAACTACATTCTGGAGGGCTGCAATTATACTTTCATTCAACCGCATTCCACCACCTACGGTAGCCCTATTTCCATTCAAAGCTACGTCAGTTAAAGCCACCCTTGAAGTATAATTAGTTGTACCTACAATATGAATTCCTCCTCCGCTACCAGTTGCTAGATTATTTAAAATACTTGTATTACTTATGGTTAAAATACTGGAAGTAGCTGGATTAGACGCTAGGATTTCATGTCCTTCTGAAACATAAATTCCAGACCCAGAATTAGTTGCGGTTGCGTGATTGCCTTTTACTACCAAATTATTAAGCGTAAGACTACTTTTTCTCAATAAATACCTCCTCCGGCTGCTCTTGAAATAGAATGTCCGGATAAAGGGGTAATGCTATTAGTTCCATTAGCATTTCCCCCCATCACGGTAAAACCGTCTAAAACTGTAGCTGGACTATTATTAAAGGAAACTACAACATGGTAGGCATTCGTTGAGTTATTGGTGATTGCCGTTATTGTTCCGTCCACTACCTCAACATTGTCTCCTTGATCACCTGATTCTCCTGTAAAATCACCACTTAGAATAGTTTCATTAATAAGAAAATTGCGGGTTGTTAAATTAAAGTCTTCTTGCTCTGAACCTGCAAAACCACCATAAACCTTAACCCCTTCTTTAAGGATAAAAGTCCTATCTCTTCTGTCCGTAGATGACCCTAACTGCTTGTTCGGATTATAAACGCCTTTAGCAACCCATATTGGTTTTGAACCGTTGGCAGCGTCTATTGCTGTTTGTAGATTTGTGTATGCATTCATCCAAGAGGTTCCGTTATTTGACCCAGTCGTTCTCGAACCATCCACATAAATTACATTCTGTGCTGAAGCTGTTAAAGCAAAAAAGCATAACAGGCACACGATAATTGTTTTAGTAAAAATTTTAATCATGTTTTATTGGTTAAAAGGTTATTTAATCTTATACTAACATGGTAAAGAAAATGGTTTATTGATGGTGTACTGGTGTAAATATCATTATTTAAGCTCTCTGTTTTCTTTATAATTTATTAATTCTGTAACCTTATATGGGTTTGCTGCAGCAGCATGTGCTGCTTGCTGTGCTATTTCTGCTTCATATGCTGACAAAGCCTGAGGTTTAAATGTACTCCCTATTACGCTTTTTCCAGAAAGCATTTCAAACCAAGCGGCTGCAGCTGTGTATCTACCAATATTTACATCTAAGTGAAATCCATCTCTACAGAAATTATCCCCAATTACACTTGTCCTTCCATTTTGAATAGCTGTACCAGTTGGAATAACAATGTCTATTGGTGCTAAATCTTTGATCCTTTTTGATACATCCACAATAGCTTGATACATTTTTAGCTGATCACGATCATAATTCTTAAAGCCTCCGTGACTAGCATTTTTTGCATAAGCCCATGTTTGATGAAAGATAAATTTTGTCTTTTTTCCAGGCAGTTTCTTTCTAACAGAATCGCATAGCAGTGGTAATGGTCCTTCAAGTGTTTCTAGCATTCCGGCATTTTGACTAACCTGCTGAAAACTTATATAGTCCCAATTTTGATCTGATAATGCTTCGGCTATAGCAACATTAAGTCGAGACAGCTTTTTCCCCTCCGCGTCTATTTTTCTATAAGCATATACTGCCTTTTCATTACTTGCATTTTCCCAGTGCAAGGCCAGAGAAGCTCCTCCAATAGATAGATTACCTATTATTACAGGAACATTCGCCGCTTTAGCAAGACCATTAAGATGAAATTCAAGCGCATCTTGTGAAAAACTATTTCCAATAGCAAGGACCTTAATAGTATCTTTTTTTATATACTTATTTACAATCTCTATATCCTTCGTTTTTGAACAGACGGTACCAGACAAGAAACTTATACTGGAAATAACAAACACTAAAAGGGCAAGTTTTCCTTTTACTACTCTATTTAAATCAATTTTAACCACCTAATTTTAATTATTATGCCCTTAATGCCCTTTTGGAAAACTCTACACATTTTATTATTTCTTTAATTTCGTTTGAGCCCTCAGGAATTTTATATTCAAGCTCTATTGTTGCCGGAAACTTATATTTTGACCTGGACATAGTTTGTAATATTCCTTCAATACGTGTATCTCCTTCTCCCCAAGACATATTACCTCCTCCATTAAGTTTATTTTTACGATCTTTTATATGCATGCTTTTAATAAGCGTGTGCTTTTGCCGAATGAATTCTTCAGCATGATGCCCGGCAGCAACATAATGTCCTAAATCAAAATTGACAGCATTATATTTGGATTGAGCAATTGCAGCATCCCACATGGTAAAAGTTTGTTGTAGATGCCCATGATAGGCAATATATATCTTGTATTTAGAAGCTATAGAGGCTAGCCTTTTGGTTTGTTCTAAATTATCCGGATACTCTACCGTAACATGATTTGCTCCTAAAGCAAGAGCTGCTTTGCATGCATAATGTATTTCAGCATCTGTGTTATTAATTCCTAAAGCACTAGGTTTATAAGCATATATATTAACACCAGCTTTATAAAACATGTCTTTTAACTGTTCAAAACGTTTCATATCTGCCTGAGCTCTCCATGGAGCTAATTTTTTCGCATAAGCTTTCCAGGCTTCTGCATCAGCTCCCGGTCCCCATTTGGGTGCTGATGGTGCTTCAGGGGCTCCGGCAAAAGCTTCTGCCGGATCGCCCATGAGCTCTACACCACTAATACTGCAGTCTAAGCAGTACTTAAGTAACTGCTCTGCATTGTTTGTTAGATGACGTAAAGAATAAGTAATTAATCCAATCTGAACACCGTTATATACTGAATTTGGCTTTCCAAGATTTTTGACATAAGCAGGCATGCCCCAAACTAGTGAGGGAGCTGTACATATGGCGCCAATGGAAGACATCTTGATAAATTTTCTGCGGGACAAATTATTTTTCATTAGCTATTTTATGTTTACTTATCTGGATTGAAGAAATGGATTATATTGAGCAGTCCAACGGTATTGCTCTTCAGGTCTGGCAAGAAATAAACGATTCTCTCCGGCCATAAACCATAACATGTATAATGAATCTACAGGGGATGAGGCTATGGGATGATATCCGTCTGGAATCGATACTGTATCCCCATTTCGTATAAGAAAAGCTTCATCCCGAGATCTATCATCAGTATAACTTAATTGCATACCCATACCACTCTCTGGCTGTAGCCTAAAGTGATAAATCTCTTCCATATCAACTTCATACGGCATATCGTCTTTATCATGACGATGGGGAGGAAATGCCCATCTGCCTGGCAGTAACAAGGTTTCTCCTAAAAACAGGTGTTGAACTTTTACGTTCTGATCTATAACAAAATGTGCTTTCCGTTCCCAGGTGCCTGCGCCCAATATTATTTCCTTAACATCCTCTGGCTTAATCAAAATTGGTTCATACTTTACTGTAGATTCTGCTGAGCATACAGCTAGCTCTACATCGGTTTTAGCCGTTAACTCATATTCTGTTTGAACAGACAAATAAACAGTTGTTGGTTTTCCGGAAAAAACATCTTTTCTACTACCTAGATCTGTGAATGAAAAATCGGTACCGGTAATATGACAGGAACCCGAAAGAATGACAAATGCAGATTCAAAATTTTCTGTATTTGACTTATAGCTTTCGCCGGCAGCAAGCTTTATCAAATCAAAAGCTGACTTTTTCAAATCTCCCTCACCTACCGAAACAATCCGTTGCCTGCCTAAAGTAGCTTTATATTTTTTTCTCAGTTCCATAGCTTTCCCATTTTAAATCACCTTTTAAACATTTCCCCTATCCATATTCTCAAATACAAATTCTGCGATATCTACCACCTTAATAGATGTAGTTGCGGAGATGTACTCTTTTGCAGCAGTTGACAGGACTACAATAACCTCTGCTCCTACCGCTTCTGCTTTAACACTGATTTTTTCTCCCAAATCTTTTCCTCTTTCAAAGGTTTTACCGTCAAACGTGAATGCAGCTTCTCCTGCTGATTGCATGTACTCATGGTGCCATTGCATTTCTGTATAATTCACTTCAGGGCAAGATTGGATTACAACTCGGGGAGCGTCATATACATTATTGGAACGTCCAAGAAACTCAGAATCCGCAAGGGTGACACGCAGTGGCACAGATTGGAGTGATAGCTTACCCGCCTGAATTAAACGCGATAAATACTCGGAAACATGAAGCACCTCAATACTGAACTGTATTCCCCATCTGCTGTAATCATTCTTGAAAGCGTCGTAAACCAAAGGATCAGAAACTACCACTTTGGTACAGCCAGTTGCCTTAATTCTCTCAGCCATAATCATTGCTTTATCTTTTGCATCTTGCTCGTAACCTAATAAATCCAACTCTTTTCCACTGGTAGGCTCACCTGGCAATACCGTATAATTTACTTCTGATGTTTGTAAAATATTAGTAAATGCTGTAGCAATTTCATGATACTGATAATTCACACCTTCTCCTAATACATACAATACTTCTGCTTGCTTTTCAGATTCATTAGCTGTAAACGACCGACTTTTCTCTAATCCCGTAGTATTATCATGGGCTACCAAAGAATTGCGGATATCCTGCACAATCTTTGGAGCAAGACCTTGCTCTACAATATCCTTTCTGGCAAACTTTATAAGTTCTGGAATATCATATCCGCCTATTTCCTGACCTGCGCACCAACTTTTACATGCTCCACAAGAAAAACAATTATAAATAGATTCAATAGTAGAAGCTTCAAAGGGTTTACCTGCTTTATAAACATTGCTAAGCAGGATAGCTCGCCCTCTGGGAGTATCTGATTCTTTATAATTTATAAATTCTGAAGGACAGGACTGTCTGCACATCGGGCAATACCTACAGGCTGTTATAGTATTGAGTTCATTTGCTGTAATGTTCATCTTTTCTTCTTTTAATTACCGTATTATCCTATACCAAAACCTAATTTACCAGGGTTCATGATACCATTCGGATCAAGGACCTTTTTTATATTTTTCAACAATTGGAATGCAGGGCCATATAATTCTGGAGTTAACCTACTTAACTTCAAACCTATACCATGATGTTCATTTAATACACCACCAGCGGCCATGGCTGCACGAAGAGCATCATTCCAGATACGGTTATGGAGATAAATAGCCTCATGTGGATCTTCAGGTGGATTATCGATTATAAATCGACCATATAACATCGCTCCCCAGGGAAACCAGTGAGAGAAGTGACCGATAAAACGAGCCATAGGATATTGTTTTTCTACTACATCCTTCATAGCGTTATATACATTCTGGATATCGCTGTAAGAAGCAACGGTATCTAGTGTACCAAAACACTGAGGTAATCTGTACATATAAGGAGGGAAGAAAAACTTATATCGGTTTTCCCACCATTGAGCTCCTAATTCTGTCCCAAGATCTTCACCTTCTTCGGCATCGGCAATAGCTTTTGCATACTTCATTTGCAAATCAACCATTTCTTGTTTCCCATCAAAACCGTAGACCATATAAGCTCCGGTCTTCTCTATGCCTAATACCCTTTTAATTACCTCTTTGGTTTCGTTTTCGCTATATAAGCGGATAACTGAAGGCTGTAAGTTTTCTGACATTAAACGTTGTCCTACGCGTAATCCGGTTTCAAGATCTTTGAATATAAATGCCCGAAATGCTCTTGTTTCAGGCAACTTGTGTATAGTTAACGTTACTTTGGTAACAATTCCTAATGTACCTTCTGCGCCAATAAAAAGCTGATTTAAATCGGGACCACAGGCTGTTTTAGGAACAGGTAATGTGCGTATAATTTCGCCTGTAGGCTGCACAATTTCCATATTAACAATCATATCTTCTATCTTTCCATACTTTGTTGATAGCACTCCGGTTCCACGATGAGCTATAAAACCACCTACAGTAGCACATCGGGCTGAAGCAGGGTCATGCATCGTAGAAAGTCCTCTTTGTTCCAGCTCCCATTCAAGAGTTTGATGGATAATACCTGTACCAACTTCTACAGTCATAGATTGTTCGTCTATTTTATAGATTTTGTCCATACGCTTAGTATCTAAAATAATTCCTCCAAATACAGGCAGAGCTCCTCCCTGCGATCCACTTCCTCCGCCCCAGGCTGTAACTGGTATTTTATAATTATTGGCTATTTGAAGAATCTTTGAAACTTCTTCGGCATCGGCTGGATGAACGATAAAATCGGCCATCGGACGAGTGATGTTACTGCGATCCTGGCGATCGTGACACATTTCTGGAATCCAAAAATAATCGATTGAATAGACCTCTTTATCCGAATCACGAACAGAGACGTATTCTTTTCCCACTATGTCCCGCAATTCAAACAGGAGCATATCAAACATGTAAGACGTTGTTGCTATTTTCATTTTTAAATTATTTATTCATTTCTAAGTATAGGTTCCGTAATTTATCTCTTATTTCACCGTAATATTTAAACTGTTTTTGATAATAAGCGTGGTGTTCTGGATTTGGGATAAACTCATTTCCATTTTTTACACATTTGTTAATAGCGTTGGTAAGATTGTGAAAAATGCCAATTCCTACGCCGGCTATTAAAGCTGTACCAAAAGACGCATCAGTAATTTTAGGCGTTATTACCTTTTTGCCAAGGACATCGCAAACAACTTGTGACCATAAATCGCTTTTTGATCCACCACCGATTAGGATAAACTCGGTTATATTTAAACTCATCCTCTCGGCAAGGTTAAGGCAGTCTTTTAAAGAGAATGCCACTCCCTCCATAACTGCTCTTATAAAATGTCCCTTTCTGTGTGCCATTGTTACTCCAATAAAACTAGCTCGTAAGTTTGCATCCCAATAAGGTGCCCGTTCGCCCATTAGATAAGGATGAAATAATAGACCTTCGGCTCCTACAGGAATTTCTTTAGCTTCATCCTCTAACAACTGATAAACTGATCTTCCCTCGCGATCTGCTTTTGCAAGTTCTGCTTCACAAAATGTATCTTTAAACCAACGCATACTGGAAGCAGCGGTATTTGTTGCAACTGCTGTATACCACAAATCAGGAATTATGTGTGAATAGGTTAAAGTTTTGGCACTAGGCATAGGCTTCGCCATCATTACATTAAGATTACCAGCTGTAGCGAGTTTAATAATACATTGACCTGGCTCTATAGCTCCTGCACCATAGTCCTCTGCGGTTACATCTGTGGTTCCACACACAACCGGAATTCCTTCTAAAAGTCCAGTAAGATGAGCTGCCTCTGGTGTGATTACACCTGTAATATCTGTTGGTTTACAAATTGGTGGCAGAGTTTGAATTGGCAATTCAATTAAATCGCATAATTCCTGAGACCAACTATACTTCTTCATATCAAATAAAAGTGTGCCCTGAGCATCAATAAAATCTGTTTGCCATGTGCCTGTCAATTGGTAACGCACATAATCTTTGATAAACATTATCTTATCAATCTTTTTGAAATTATCCTTCTCGTTATTTTTTATCCATAGTAATTGCGGCAAAGTCCAAGTTGGTGTTACTTTTTGATAACCTATTTCAAAGATTTTATCTCCATACTGTTGCTCAAGTAATAAAACTTCGTTAGTGCTTCGTTGGTCTAACCACATAATGGTTGGCCGAATCACATTCATATCCTTATCCAAGAGTACAGCATTATGTGTAGATGCATCTACGCTTAACCCGACAATACTATGCAGGTTCACTTTACTTTTTATTTGGGAAATACATGTCAACAATGCCGAAAACCAGTCATCTGGATTTTGCTCACAGTATCGAGGTTTTGGGTGATAGGTCTTGTAATCTTGTGAAGCTTCCGCTAACACAAAGCCTTTAATATCAATAACCGTAATCTTACAACCTCCAGTCCCAAAATCTATTCCCAGTAACAAGGGATTATCTGTCGCTCTTAACATTAGTTTAATGATATTTTTATAGTGTTCATCAATTCAGAGCGCCTTGCTCTACTCTTTTCTGCTATCTCTTGAAGCGCAGTACCAGCAAAAAAACTAACAATCGTATATCCTTCTATTACAGGAATAGTGAGAGTAACCTTGCCATTCCTGGGCTGAATAGGTATATTAACACTATCTTCATCAGGCACTTCCAAACGAATTACTCTTGCTGTATTTACCTGAAAATCCTCCGGAATTGATATCCGCCACTTACTTCCTTTTACGGTATTAAAAGTGTCGGAATTTTCATTGATGTTCCCATTTACCAAATGCAGAGATAAAACTTTCCTGCTTTCGTCCCATTGTAAACTTGACCACACATCTTTAGGAGCATCGGTATGAATAATATTAGCTGATAACAGCTTAGGAAACATTGATTGAAACGCTTTATAAAAGCGATTATAGTCGTTTAACAATAAAGGTGAAATAGTTGTAACGTTCTTTGCATTAGCTAAAAGAGTAGTTGACATAGGTTCTACGTTCTCATCATACGTTTGCGAAAGGGCTAATGTAATGATGTGGCCTCCGCGTTCTTTAAATTTTTCTAGCGCTGTCAATTGCTCTTTGGTGAAGCAATCAACTCCAGGTAAGATTACCACCTTGTAACGCATCAATCTTTCCATTGATACCTGATCGCTTCCTAATAAAGGGTGCCACCAGCAATTCACCTCATAGCTAACATGCATTTCTTCTAATGTATTGGCAAATGAGTAGAACCATTTTTGGTATTTTTCCGGGCTAAGTTCAAATGCGGCACTCCTCTTCCAAATCTGAGTAGGTAGCGAATACACTAATCCTACATTTGCATATCCGTCACTCCTGGAAAACAGATGACGATGACGTTGCATAAACCGACATATTTCTGCTTCTGTATCAAAGAACCATCCACTTGCCCCGGCCGCTGTTGCCCATGTAAAAGGAGTACCATTGTTAGCAAGTGATTGAGCAGAAATAAATCGAAGTCGGCTTTTAGCAGCTACTGGAGAATGAAAAAGTGCTGAATATTGCAACCAAACCGGTCTTTTGAATTCTCCTGAAGCATAGCCGAGTTTCACTAACATTAACGCCTTAATACGATCAAACTGAGCGAATACCGCATCGGTTCCTATATTACTTTCGGTACAGACTACATCACCTATTTGCGATAACGCTACAGAAAACGGCTTTTCTCCATTATTGCCATACTGATTTCCCATTACAGCTATTGGATGATTAGCTGCAGATTTAATTTTATTAACAGCATCTTTCCAAAGCTCTGCCTGAGTTATATATTGGAATAGCAGGTAAGATTTCAACACTGGATCACGAAGTACATACTGCTCTCCCTGATTTTGTATCTGCTTTTTAACTCCGTTTACATACTGTAGTATTTCAAAAGAATTTATATTACTAATTGCAGCATGCTGAACTAAATTTAAAGATTTGTTATCTGTTAGCCATTGCTGAAACTTTTGGTTACACCATCTGCAAAAACATCCTTTTCCCCATCCCTGAAAAGATGGCATATTGATATTATCTTGAGTAAACAAACTAATTTCGGGACTAATTCTAGTAACTCTCTGGATATAATATTCC
>JAZQRF010000217.1:0-68667 GCA_045629485.1 Pelobium sp.
CAGGATCAGGACATCATCCGTATCCCTACTTATGAAAAAAGAGTAGAGATTGTGGGTGAAGTTAAAAGGCCTGCCATTTTTGAGATGAAGAGTGGGGAAGATTTAAATGACTTGCTGGGATTTGCAGGCGGCTTTACAGAAAGAGCATACCAGGCTCGTGTAAAGGTCTTGCAGAATACTGCTACAGAGCGCCGCGTAGCTGATATCGTATCTGATGCATTTGCCAGTCACCAGCCGCAAAGCGGAGATAAATATTTTGTGAACGAGATACTCGACCGTTTTGAGAACAGGGTTTCTATACAGGGGGCCGTGTTCAGGCCGGGAGAATATGAACTGACACCAGGCTTAACGGTGAAGCAGTTGATAGAAAAAGCGGAAGGACTTAAAGAAGATGCATTTAAAAGCAGGGCTTATATTACCCGATTAACTGTTGATAATAACACCGAATTGCTTTCTTTTGATCTGGGTAAAGTAGTAGCCGGCACTGTGCCCGACATCAGTCTTAAAAGAGAAGACGTCATCAGTATCTCCTCTATATTTGAGTTGAGAGAAGCTTACCAGGTAAACATTGATGGAGAAGTGCAAAGACCGGGTGCATTTGCATTTGCCGAGAACATGAGTCTGGAAGATCTGATACAGCAGGCAGGTGGCTTCAAAGAATCAGCGACCCCGCAAAGAATAGAAATTTCCCGACGGGTGAACAATCCCGATAGTGCAGCCATCTCCTCATCTGCAAAAACAGCCGAAGTTTTCCAGATAGATGTCAACCGGGATTTGAGTATTGAGGCTGCAAAATTTATCCTGCAGCCTTTCGACCAGGTGATCGTACGCGGAGCACCGGGCTACGAAACTCAGAAACTGGTTCGTATAGAGGGAGAAGTATTATATCCTGGGACCTATAGCATTACCCGTAAAGACGAGCGGATCTCTGATTTAGTGAGAAGGGCAGGAGGATTAACCCAGTTAGCCTATGAAAAAGGAGCTTCCTTAAAAAGAGAAGGATCGATGGAAACAGTTTTGGATCAGGAGAAAGAAGATTTAAAGCTATTACAATTCAAAAAAGTACAAAAAGAAGCGAAGGATTCTACAGCGGTAGATCTTGAAAATAAGGTTGCAAGAAATAACTTTGTTGGAATAGATTTGGAACAAATTTTAGATAAACCCGGCAAAAGGCAGGATTTATTCCTTGAAGAAGGAGATATCATCTCGGTGCCTAAACAATTGCAGACGGTGAAGGTAAGCGGAGAAGTGTTGTCTCCAAATACCGTAGTGTATTCCAAATCCAAAGGATTCAAGCAGTACATTAACAATGCAGGTGGTTTTTCTCAAAAGGCGCTAAGAAAACGTTCTTATATTATCTACGCCAATGGGGCTGTAAAAAGTACTAAAAGATTCCTGTTTTTTAACAATTATCCATTAGTGACTACCGGTGCCGAAATCTTTGTGCCCAAAGCGGAAGAAAAACGTAAAATGACTGCAGCAGAAACCATTGGTCTAGTATCCGGAATGGCTTCTGTAGGTGCTATTTTATTAGGAGTAATGAATATGATCAAATAGGCATTCTCCCTTGCCTGGCTAACGGACTGGAGAGAAACGAAGCAACCTTTTTACTAAAACAGAATGCTTATGGCAGAACAACAACATATAAATCCATCATCCCCAACCGGAACTGATTCCGCTCATACCACCAAAGTAGGCGAAGCCTATTCTCCCCCGGCAAATGAGCCTGATGATGAAATTTCCTTAAAAGAGCTCATCCTGAAATTAGGGGAATGGTACCGCTACCTGTTAAGTAAATGGCTCATTATTTTAATTGCAGGGTTAATTGGTGGAGCTTTAGGGCTGGCTTATGCATTCACTCAGAAGCCAGTTTATACCGCTACCACTACTTTTGTACTGGAGGAAGGTGAAGGCGGCGGTGGTTTAAGCCAGTATGCAGGCTTAGCTTCTATGATGGGTGTAGATTTGGGTAGTGGAGGAGGAGGCATCTTTAAAGGAGATAATATTCTTGAATTATATAAATCCCGCAAGATGATCAAGGAGACCTTATTAAGCCAGGATACTTTTGAAGGTAAGCAGCAACTATTAATTGACCGTTATATAGAGTTTAATAAATTAAGAGAAAGCTGGGCAAAAAAACCTGCTTTAGCTGCCTTAAGATTCACATCAACGGTGGGATACGACAGAAACAGAGATTCTGTAATGGGAAATATCATTGAAAACATTAATAAAGGTGTTCTTAAAGTAAGCAAACCAGATAAGAAATTGTCTATTATCAATGTAGAGGTAAAATCAGAGGATGAACTTTTTGCGAAATCATTTGGAAATAATATCGTTGCTAAAGTAAATCAATTTTACATCAATACAAAGACGAAGAAATCTATAGAGAATGTTGAAATTTTGCAACAGCAAACGGATAGTGTAAGACGCGTTTTAAACTCCAGTATTGGGGGAGTGGCAGCGGCCATAGATGCGAACCCAAATTCTAATCCTGCATTCCAAAGCTTAAGGGTAGGATCGCAAAGAAAGCAGGTAGATGTACAGGCAAGCGGAGCAATCTATCAGGAATTGGTGAAGAACTTAGAACTCTCAAAAATTACACTTAGAAAAGAGCGTCCTTTGATCCAGGTGATTGATGAGCCGATTTTCCCTTTAAAAATGGAAAAATTGGGTAAGGCTAAAGGAATTATTTTAGGAGGGATCATCTTTGGGTTCTTAACAGTTTTGTTTTTATTAGTAAAGAAAATCTTTAGTGGCCTTTTGTCTTAAATATGCAAACCTATACCCTCAAAGTAATTGATATTAAGAAGGAAACAGAAGATACGGTAACCCTATGTTTCAAGCAACCGGGTTTAAAAAAAATCAAGTATCTCGCAGGTCAGTATTTAACTCTGATCTTTAGGATCAATGGAAGAAGATACATTAGACCCTACTCATTTTCTTCTGCTCCGGGAGTGGATACCAACCTGGAGGTCACCGTAAAGCGTGTTCCAGGCGGTATAGTCTCCAATCATATTAATGATGTGGTAAAAGTAGGCGATATGATAGAGGCTATGCCGCCTATGGGTGATTTTGTTTTACCACAGGGTGAAATTAAGAATGTTTTCTTATGGGGCGCAGGTAGTGGAATTACTCCACTAATTTCCATAGCGAAACATATTTTAGCTGTGCATGAAGGGGCTTTTGTAAAGCTCATCTACGGAAATAAAGCCAAAGAGAGTACGATATTTTATGATACCATCAAAAAACTTTGTCTCCACTACCAAACAAAATTCAAATCCTGGCATTTCTATACCCGTATAAGTGTAGATGAGTCTATTCCTGATGTAATACAGGGAAGAATAGATCCTGCTAAAGTCATGGACGTACTCCGTCAGGAAGATTTGAAGGAAAGCCTTCACTTTATCTGTGGCCCGGTTGGGCTTAAGGAGTCGGTGAAGAATATCCTCAGAACTTACAGTATTCCAAACGACCAAATCTTCACCGAAGATTTTGAATTGGTCAAGGACCCAAAGGATTTCGAAGAGATAGAGACCCAGAATGTCACCTTGGTTTTCCAGGGAAAAGAAAATGTGTTGGAGGTAGTTAAAGGTAAAAGCATTTTAGAGACCGCTTTGGATGCCAATATAGAACTGCCTTATTCCTGCCAAACCGGGAATTGTAGTACTTGTAAAGGAAAGTTAAAAGAGGGGGCTTTAAAAATGATAGGATTGAGAGAAGAGCGAACGGATTTGGAAAAAGACGAATACTTATTATGTTGTAGCCATCCGGCAGATGGTAATGTTTATATAGAGTGCTAAACAATAATTTATACTTATGAAAGTAGTAAACCTGGCAGGGGGCTTAGGTACCAGGTTAATGGAAGAAACAGAGGCCCGCCCCAAACCAATGGTAGAAATAGGTGGGAAGCCCATTTTGTGGCATATCATGAAGATATATGAAACCTATGGCTATAATGATTTTGTTTTATGCTTAGGCTATAAGGCTCAATCTATAAAAGAATATTTTTTAAATTATTATTTATATAATTCGGATGTAACGATAGAATTAGAAAGAAATAAAGTCGATGTACATTTTTCAAACTCCGAGTCTTTTAAGGTAACTTTAGTAGATACAGGCTTAAATACAAATACCGCTGGTAGAATTAAAAGAATTCAAAAGTATTTGAATAATGAAACTTTTATGTTAACGTATGGAGATGGAGTTGGAGATGTTAATATCAAGCAATTAGTAGAGTTTCATAAAGGTCATGGTAAATTAGCCACTTTAACAGGTATCCAAACACCAGGGAGATTTGGAAATATTGAAATGGATCAGGAGGGTATAGTCCAGCATTTTGTAGAGAAACCTCAGGGTGATGGCATGTGGATCAATGGAGGTTTCTTTGTACTGGAACCAGGGATATTTGATTATCTCGATGGAGACATGGATGATGTCCAATGGGAAAAGAAACCTCTGATTGAAATTGCCGAAGACGGTCAATTAGGGGCATATAAACATTCCGGCTTTTGGAAGCCTATGGATGCTTTAAGAGACAGAATTGAATTGGAGCAACTCTGGAGTAGTGGAGAAGCTAAATGGAAAATTTGGTAACTTATGTTAAACTATCTTAAAGAAACCTATAAGGGTAAAAAAGTTTTCCTTACCGGGCATACCGGCTTTAAAGGTGCGTGGCTGCTTAAAACTTTGAATTTGTTAGGGGCAGAAGTTAAGGGTTATGCATTAGAACCCACTACAAAAGATGATCTTTATTACTTAATTAATGGAGATCAGATTTGTGAATCTATAATTGCAGATTTAAGAGATAAAGAAACTCTAAAAAATGCTGTTCTACATTTCCAGCCAGATTTTATATTTCATTTAGCTGCCCAGCCCTTAGTAAGATTATCCTATGAAATTCCTTCAGAAACGTTTGAAGTAAATGCCATTGGAACAGCAAACTTATTGGATGCTGTAAGAATTTTAGAAAAGAAATGTTCGGTTATATTGATTACTACCGATAAGGTTTATCATAATAATGAGTGGGAATATCCTTACCGGGAAAATGATCGTTTAGGGGGATATGATCCCTATAGCGCTAGTAAAGCTTGTACAGAACTGGTGATTGATTCTTATAAAAATTCCTTTTTTAATATAGTGAAACATGATTTTCATAAAAAAGGAATTGCTATTGGTAGAGCAGGAAACGTAATCGGAGGTGGCGATTGGTCTAAAGACCGCTTAATACCAGACATAGCGAAAGGCTTATCCAAAGAACAAGAAATAATCATTAGAAACCCTAAATCTGTTCGTCCATGGCAACATGTACTTGAGCCTGTTGTTGCATATTTACTTTTAGGCGCAAAATTAGAATTTGAACCAATAAAATTCAGTCAGGCATACAATTTTGGACCTTATTTTACGGATGCTCTCGCTGTCTCAGAAATGTTAAAGTTAGCTATGAAATCCTGGGGAGCTGGCAGCTTTAAAATTGCAAATGTTGAAGGCCAACCCCATGAGGCGGGCCTCTTGAAATTAGATATAAGTAAAGCAATAAAAGAACTGAAATGGTTGCCTAAGTTGAATGCTGAAGCTGCTGTAGAAATGACAATTAATTGGTATAAAGAATTTTTCTCGGCTCCAAAAAATATAGATTCTTATACAGAAGATCAAATAAAATCTTATTTACATGCTTAAAGTTTTAATTACCGGCATTTCAGGTTTTATAGGCTCGAACATTGCTAAATTTTTAATTCAAAATGGCATTGAAGTAATTGGTTTAAAAAGGGAAAATTCAAATATCTCCCGATGTATTAGTTATTCGGAAAAGGTAAAATGGGTGAATTTAGATCTGGAAGATAAGTGGAAGCAAGAATTAGTGAATTTATCACCAACATCTATTATTCATTGTGCTTGGATTGGAGTAGAAGCGAAAGACAGAGATAATTGGTCCCTGCAGGTAAAGAACATAAATTTCCTGACGGATTTAATAGAGATTTCTAACCAGATTAATTTAAAACAATTTGTTTTTTTAGGTTCACAAGCTGAATATGGTTTTATTGACCGCAAGGTAGACGAGCTTCATCCAACTAACCCTACTAGTGCTTATGGGAGTGTTAAATTGGCGTCTTTGGAAATTCTAAAGACTTTCTGTTTTTTAAATAATGTGAATTGGGTATGGCTGAGAGTTTTTTCCTTATTTGGCGAAAATGAAAATGAAAACTGGCTAATCCCTTCCTTGATAAAGAGCATACATAAAACGACAGAGATGGATTTTACTTTAGGAGAACAACAGTACGCTTATTTATACATTAATGATTTCGCTCATATTGTAACTAAAATAGTTCAACAAAAAATTGACTCTGGTATTTATAATATTTCATCAAATAAGATTCAAGATCTCCGAACATTGATGAATACTATAAAACAGAAAATAAATCCAGAGTTTAAACTGAATTTTGGTGCAATTCCTTATCGAGATAATCAATCTATGCATATACAAGGCGATATTTCTAAGTTGGAGAGCCAAATAGGGCCGATCACTTTCACGGATTTTAATGTAGCTTTGCAAAACACCATAAATTATTACCTGAAAAACTAGCAAATGAAAGCATCAGATTTTATAGCTGATTTCTTAAAAAGAAAAGGTATTCAAAGTGTTTTTGAGCTGTCTGGCGGAATGATTACGCATATTTTGGATTCTCTTTATCAGACCACTGATATAAATATTATTACCATGCATCATGAGCAGGGAGCTGCTTTTGCGGCGGAAGGCTATGCTAGAATTACTGGCTTACCTGGTATTGCACTGGCCACAAGTGGGCCTGGCGCTACTAATCTGCTTACAGGGATAGGAAGCTGCTTTTTTGATTCTACACCTGCAGTATTTATCACTGGCCAGGTAAATACGCATGAGCAAAAAGGCAATCGCGACATCAGGCAATTGGGTTTTCAGGAGACCGATATCGTGTCAATGGCAAAGCCAATAACAAAAGCCTGTTTCTTAGTTAATGATGCTAATGATCTGGAAGAAGTCTTTGAGAAGGCTTTCCATTTCGCGTGTGAAGGGAGGCCTGGGCCTGTACTTATTGATATTCCAATGGATATACAGCGCTCGCAAATAGAAATAAAAAATACTATTGAACTTAAGAAAAGCGCCAGCCAGGTTGACAACAAAACAATTTCTTCATTAATAGGGGACATTCGTAATGCAAAAAGGCCTTTAATACTGGCAGGCCGGGGGATAAAAGCAGGAAAATCTCAGGAGAACTTTGAGAATTTTATAAGCAAGGTAAACATACCTGTAATAACTACATTATTGGGTTTAGATACCGTTCCTTATGATGACCCATTACGTGTGGGGTTTATTGGAAGTTATGGTAATAGATGGGCAAACATAGCGTTCGGAGAGTGCGATTTGCTTATTGTTTTGGGTAGCAGATTAGATATCAGGCAAACCGGAGCGGATACCAAGTTTATAGAAAACAGGAAAATTTATCACGTTGATTGTGAAGATGGGGAGATTAATAATCGTATTACCGGGTGTATACCTGTAGTTGCAAATTTATCCAGTTTCTTCACAAGTTTTTCAGAAAACGCAATAAGCTTCAGCTTTCCTGTACGAAATAATTGGCTTAATCGTATCAATGAACTGAAAACACTTTGGCCCGATATAAATGAGTTAACACCAGAAGGAATCAATCCAAATAAATTTATGCATTCACTTTCTTCTTCCGGGAAAAAAGCTAAGGTCTATTTGGCAGACGTGGGTAGCCATCAAATGTGGGCAGCTCAATCCCTGGAGTTGTATAGAGGTCAGCAGTTTCTCACCTCAGGAGGCATGGGGGCAATGGGATTTTCTCTTCCGGCAGCAATAGGTGCTTGTGTCGCGTTGGATAACCAACCTGTTGTCGTCCTGGTTGGCGATGGCTGTATGCAAATAAATATACAAGAATTGCAAACAATAATAAGAAACAAGCTCCAGATAAAAATTATTATCCTTAACAATAATACATTAGGCATGATACGGCAGTTTCAGGATAGTTACTTCCAGTCCCGGTATCAATCTACCTATTGGGGATACAGCGCACCGGATTTTACAAAAATAGCTATTGCCTATGGTATTGATGCTAAAACAATTGAAAAGCCTGAAGAAATAGATGAAGGGGTTTCATGGCTTTGGTCGGACGAAAATATAACTAAGCCACAATTACTACAGGTAATGATTGATCCTCACACAAATACATACCCCAAAATTGCATTTGGCAAGCCGATTACAGAAATGGAGCCTTTTGCGGAGCCGATTGGTATGGAAAGCACATAATTCATTAATTTATATATCATAAACATTTGTATATGTTACAAAACATAACAGACACTACTCTTGAAAATTCATTAAGGGAAATTGCAAAAAGAAAAACTTCACAAATTATAATTCCTGGTGACAATTATATCCCGGTGACAGGTAAGGTGCTTGATGAAGAAGATATTTTATTTGGTGTCGATGCTGCTTTAGATGGTTGGTTAACTGCAGGTCGTTTTGCTAACCAATTCGAACATGAATTTGCTAAATATTTTGGTGCGTCAAAGGCATTATTGGTAAATTCAGGCTCTTCCGCAAATTTAGTAGCATTTTATGCATTAACATCCCCTAAATTAGGTGATAGAGCGATCAAACCGGGGGATGAGGTAATTACTGTTGCTGCAGGGTTTCCAACAACTATAAATCCACTCATACAATTTGGAGCCATCCCTGTTTTTGTGGATGTGGATATTGCAACCCATAATGTATTGTCGGAAGATATCGAAAAAGCAGTTTCTCCTAAAACAAAGGCAATTATGATAGCACACTCTCTGGGTAATCCTTTTGATCTGGATGAAGTGATGCGTGTAGCAAAAAAATACAACCTTTGGGTGGTAGAAGACGATTGTGATTCTTTAGGAGCAACTTATAGAGGACAGAAAACCGGAACTTTTGGTGATATATCTACATTTTCTTTTTATCCCGCACATCATATCACAATGGGAGAAGGCGGAGCGGTATTAATTAATAATCCTGAACTTGCAAAGTTAGCTGAAAGCTTTAGAGATTGGGGACGCGATTGCTATTGCGAACCCGGGAAAGACAACACCTGCGGCTGTCGTTTTGGACAGCAATTAGGATCATTACCCTATGGATATGATCATAAATACACTTATTCTCATATCGGTTTCAATTTAAAAGTAACAGATATGCAAGCTGCGTTTGGTGTATCACAAATAAAGAAGATTGATCATTTTGTACAACGTAGAAGAGAGAATTATGAAGCGCTGTATACACGAATGAAAGAGTTTGAAGATGTTTTTATTTTACCGGAACCAACTCCAAATTCAGAGCCATCCTGGTTTGGATTTTTATTGACTTTAAGAGAAGGAGATGCTGCAGATAGGCACATGTTGGTCCAGCACCTGGAAGAAAACAAAATAGGCACAAGGCTATTGTTTGGTGGTAATCTTTTAAGGCAACCAGCATATGCAAATATTCAACACCGTGGTATTGGAGATTTAAAGAACACTGATATTATAATGAATCAATCGTTTTGGTTAGGGGTTTGGCCCGGGCTAAATGAGAGCCATTATGATTATATTCAGCAGGTAATCTCAAATTATTTAACATAAATATCAATATTTAAAACGAAAATAAAATCAAATGAAACTAATTAGTATTGTCACCCCCTGTTATAATGAAGAAGAAAATGTAGAAAATCTTTATATGCAGGTAAAGGCAGTGATGAATAACCTATCTGGATATATCTATGAACATGTTTTTATTGATAATGCTTCAAAAGACAATACAGTTTCCATTTTACGTGAGATTGCTAGTAAAGATCGACAAGTTAAGATAATTATAAATGCAAGGAATTTTGGGCATATAAGATCACCATATTATGGCTTACTTCAATCGCAAGGCGACGCAGTTATCTTAATCGTTTCTGATCTTCAAGATCCTCCTGAATTGATTGTTGATTTTATAAGAAATTGGGAATTAGGATATAAAATAGTAACAGGAGTAAAAAATAAAAGCAAAGAGAATAGAATAATGTTCTTTTTACGAAAGGTTTTTTATAATATTATTGCGAAAATATCAGAAACGGACCAAATCAAGAATTTTACCGGCTTCGGATTATATGACAAAAAATTTATAGATGTATTGCGTAGCATGGATGAACCCTACCCCTAC
The DNA here is from genome assembly GCA_045629485.1 of Pelobium sp. GTDB lineage: Bacteria > Bacteroidota > Bacteroidia > Sphingobacteriales > Sphingobacteriaceae > Pseudopedobacter. The sequence goes on from JAZQRF010000217.1 coordinate 10,199, forward strand.
TTTAGAGGACTAATTGCCGAGCTCGGATTTGATCGTTTTGAAGTTCCTTATACCCAACCTAAACGGGAAAAAGGTGTAACTAAAAACAACTTTTATACTTTATATGATATGGCAATGCTTGGATTTGTTAATCACTCCAAACTGCCGTTGAGACTAGCAAGTTTTATTGGTTTCACTACTTCCTTTATGAGTATAATTGTTGCTTTCGGATATTTCGTTTATAAATTAATAGATTGGGATAACTTTCAACTGGGTATTGCGCCATTGGTAATTGGTATTTTCTTTTTTGGAGGAGTACAGCTGTTTTTTTTAGGCGTAATAGGCGAATATATTGGGTCTATTCTAACACAGGTCAAAAAAAGGCCATTAGTAATTGAGAAAACACGTATTAACTTTGACAACCAGGTTGAATAATTTCTTAAAAAAAACTTTAAATCATTCACTTATCAGGTTTTTTTTGGTAAGCGGGCTTAATACTATTTTTGGCTACGGGATTTTCGCAATATTGTTGTATACGGGCTTAGTTTATGAAATTGCATTGTTAATTAGTACAATTTGCGGTGTGATATTTAACTTTAAGACTATTGGCTCACTTGTTTTTGGCAATAAAAGTTTCTATCTGATCTTTAAATTTGTGTTTGTTTATGGTATTGTTTATTTTTTTAATGTAATAGGAATAAAAATATTGAAATCATATAGTATGAATGTCTACCTAAGTGCTGCAATTCTTATTTTACCAATGGCCCTACTCGCTTTTACACTTAATAAGAATTTTGTTTTTAATCAAAAAAAATCAAATGAATAAGCAATGAAAATAAGAGAAAATAACATTAGTTACTTTTCATACTCTCCCCTTATCTTATTAATTTGGGGAATTCTATCAATTTTATTTATCCCAGTCATACCTATAGCTAGTGGTTTCGGATGGGATGGTGTGTTCTATGGAAAGGTAGCACTTAATTTTGAAGAACTTGTAGGGAATATGGATACTTACCATGCAGGCAGAATATTTCCTGGAATACTCGTTCATTATACAATGGTTTTATTTAAAATTCCATTCTCACTGGAATCAGCGCTCACAATTTATCAATTTTACTACCTTGGTATATTGATGATTGCTAGTATTGTTTGGGTGAAGATTGCGAGCTTATTAAACCTTAACGAGCATAACAAGTGGATTAGTTTCATTGCACTTTTTGTGTCCTATCCGGTTTTAAATTTGTACTTCTATTATCCTTCACTAACAGACGGCACTATTTTTTTAATAGCAATATTGTTAATTTATTATTATCTCAGGGTAAATTATTTACTGCTATTTGTAATCTCCATAGTCTCGTTTTTTTCTTGGCCTACTGGAATAATAATGTGCTTTATCATCTTCGTATACGGACAGCGTCAAAACGTTTTTTGGGGGGAGGGCTATGTTAAATTAAAAAGGTTTTTGTTGATTTTAATATTGTTGTCGCCTTTGTTAGCTGCAGCGTTAGTATTGTCGAACGTGGATTTTATTACATCGTTTTTTGCTCAAATGCAGTTTAAAGCAAATATTTTCCAAAAACTCAGTAGTATAAATAAAAGGATTCACTACGATTTTGTAATATTAATCAGTTCTCTTTTACTAGTTGTTTATTATGTAACAGTTTATTGGGTTATATTAAGGGATTTCAAATTTGTAAGCTTTTTTAAGATTCATTTCGAAAAAAATATGATAATTAAAATCCTAATCGCTATTTCCTTTATTGCAATCCTCATTTTAGCAAAAAGACAACTATATAACCCAACATTACCAACTGTCACTGCTATTTCTGGCTATGCATATCCAGTGTTTAAACTTTCCAGCCGATTTCCCCTGCAGTTTATCGTATGCCATATCGCATTTTGGGGACCGTCAATTTTATTACTTATATTTTTTTTCCGCCGTTTTATAAACTATTTAAAAGAAACAAATTTGGCGATTATGCTCGGGTTGATATTTACACTTGTTTTTAGTATCAATGCGGAGAGTAGGGCAATTACCAATTTTTATCCTTTTATAATATTTATTTTAGTTCAAATAATAGATTTTTCCAAAATAAAATATGCCAATATATTTCCTGGCTTATTTCTTTTAATTTCACTGGCTTATGCTAAAATATGGCTTCAAATTACTCTTCCTTCTAGTACCTATCCAAATGTAATTGATGCCAATCTTGATCAGTTTCCCATGCAATGGTATTTTATGAATTTTGGCCTATGGATAAATTATCAGATGTATTTATTACATGCGCTTAGTTCAATTATATTTGGGATTTTGGTTTATTTGCTAGTTAAGAATTACAATAAACAAAACACCATCTTACAATAATCAAATGTCATTATCAAAAGTTAAACTTATAGATCTGCCAAAATTTTTGGACCCAAGAGGCAATCTGTCTTTTATAGAAGAAGGAAAGCACATCCCATTTTCAATTAATAGATGTTATTGGATTTATGATGTGCCTGGCGGTGAAGTTAGAGGTGGACACAGCTATCACGAGAATGAAGAAATAATTATAGCGTTAAGCGGAAGTTTTGATGTAGTACTGAACGATGGGATTGAAGAAAAAGTTTTCTCGCTGAATAGGTCTTATTATGGGTTATATATTCCAAATGGAATATGGCGACATATGGAAAATTTTTCCACAAATTCCTTAGGCTTCATCATGGCCTCAACCAGATTTGATGAAAATGATTACGAACGAAAATATGATAACTTTGTTTCATCAAAAAAATCATAACAAATATGGCAAGCACTTACGATTGTTCTGTCTTTGAACTACCTAGCATAAAAAACAGGGCGGGAAATATTACACCTGTTCATAATAATATCGAAGTCCCTTTTGACATAAAGAGAATTTTTTATTTGTATGATATCCCAGGCGGAGAATCAAGAGGTGCCCATGCGCATAAAGAATGTCATCAATTTTTAATTGCCGCAAGCGGAAGTTTTGAAGTGCTTTTAGATGATGGCAAAACCAAGCGAGTGGTACAGCTAAACAGGCCATACATTGGTTTACATATTCTTCCTGGCATTTGGGCTTCCGAAATAAATTTTTCGTCTGGTTCTATATGCTTGGTATTAGCTTCACATACGTATAATGAAAATGATTATATAAGAGATTACGAAAATTATTTGAAATATATTAAATGAGCAATTCTGTACATCATCTGTCGGACGTTCAAACCGATGAAATAGGCAATAATACCTTCGTTTGGCAATTCACAGTAATTTTAAAAAATGCTGTTATCGGAAACAACTGTAATATAAATTGTAATTGTTTTATAGAAAATGATGTGATAATTGGGGATAACGTAACAATTAAATCCGGGGTGCAAATTTGGGATGGCGTAACACTAGAAGATAACGTATTTATTGGTCCTAATGTTACTTTTACAAACGACCTTATTCCCCGTTCTAAAGTTTATCCAAAAGAGTTTAAAAAGACAATTTTAAAAAAGGGATGTTCTATTGGGGCCAATTCTACTATTGTGGCGGGTTTAGAAATAGGAGAGAAGGCGTTTATAGGGGCAGGAAGCGTAGTTACTAAGGTAATACCTCCCTATACAGTCTGGTATGGAAATCCTGCAGCGCATAAAGGTTATATAACACAAGACTCTATTTTATTAGATCTTGATTTAAAAGATAAAATAACTGGAATACAATATTGTTTAAATGGATATCAGCCTGTAAAAAAAAATGATTAAATTTTTAGATTTATACACCATCAACCAAGAGCACAAAAAAGAATTAAAAAAAGCGTTCGAGCGTGTTTTAGATTCTGGTTGGTACATTATGGGTAATGAATTAAAACAGTTTGAAAGCGAATTTGCTTCTTATTGCGGAACTAAACATGCTATTGGCGTAGCCAATGGCTTAGATGCTTTAATTTTAATTATCAGAGCGTACAAAGAGTTGGGTTTGTTTAAAGAAGGAGACGAAATTATTGTTCCTGCAAATACTTACATTGCAAGCATTTTAGCCATTTCAGCAAATAATTTAGTTCCGATTCTGGTAGAGCCAGATATTAACACTTATAATATTGACCCCTCATTCATTGAAGCAAAAATTACTGCTAAAACAGTAGCCATTTTGCCGGTTCATTTATACGGGCAGTTGTGTGATATGGAAAGCATAAATGTTTTAGCCCAAAAACATAAATTAAAAGTTATTGAAGATTGTGCTCAGGCGCATGGTGCAACTGATGTAAATGGCAAAAGAGCAGGAAATTTAGGCGATGCGGCAGGCTTTAGTTTTTATCCGGGCAAAAATCTGGGTGCATTAGGCGATGCAGGAGCAATTACTACGAATGATGATGAATTGGCAACGACCATAAAAGCTTTGTTAAATTACGGCTCGCAGGTTAAATATGAAAATAAATATAAAGGAGTAAACAGCCGATTGGACGAAATGCAAGCGGCTTTGCTAGGTGTTAAGCTTACTTATCTTGATAAGGATACTCAAAAAAGGCGTCAGATTTCAGAAAGCTATTTGAACAGCATTAAAAATAACAAAATTATATTGCCTAAATTAGTTTTTAAAAGTTCCCATGTATGGCATCTATTTGTTGTCAGAACAGCCGATAGAGAGGGGTTGCAGACTTATCTAAGCGAGCATCACATACAAACGGTTATTCATTATCCGATACCCCCTCACAAACAGAAAGCTTACCACGAAATGAGTAATTTGCATCTTCCCATATCAGAGAAAATTCATCAAGAAGTATTAAGCATTCCCATAAGTCCCGTTCAACGAGAGCAGGAAACTGAAACAATAATCAGGGTAATAAATAGCTATTAATTTGAAATTAGTTAAAACAGCTTTTTTCTCCGGACTTATAACCTTCATTAGAATAGCGTCTGGCTTTTTATCAAATAAAGTTGTCGCCGTATATACCGGGCCTGCAGGTGTAGCGCTGGTAGGCGCCTTCAGTAATTTCATAGTAATTGTTTTAACATTTGCTAATGGAGCTATTAATAACGGTGTTATAAAATACACTGCTGAATACTCCGAAGATAAACAAGAACTTAAAAAACTGTTTAGTACTTCGCTTAAAATTTCGATTAGCTGCTCGCTCGCTGTCGGAGGTGTTTTACTCTTATTTGCTCCTTTTTTTACCCAGCTTATTTTTACAAATCAGTTATTCGTCAATATCATAAGAGTATTAGGGTGCACTATTGTATTTTACTCATTAAATTCTCTTTTAATTTCAATTTTAAACGGGAAAGGGCAAATAAGAGACTTTACAATCGTTAATATGTCCGGCAGTATTCTGGGTCTCCTGATTACCTTAATTTTAGTAGTCTACTATAAAATTGAGGGAGCATTATACGCATTAGTGTTAGTACAGTCAATAGTGTTTTTTGTTTCGCTCTTTTTAATTACTAAAAGTGAATGGTTTTCATTGCCATTTTTTAGGGAGAGCTTTGACAAGGTCATCGCTATAAAACTTAGCCATTATACATTAATGGCGGTAGTTACTGCGCTTACAGTTCCTGTATCTCAAATAATTTTAAGAAACTTGTTAATTAAATCAATAGGAATTAATGATGCAGGAATATGGCAAGGCCTAATGAAAATTTCTGACGGTTATTTGATGGTCGTCACTATTGCTCTCGGAACATATTACTTACCAAAGTTATCAACTTTGAAAACAGATTCCGAGCTTAGAGCTGAAATTTTGCAAGGATATAAGATAATTATACCAATCGTATTGGTAACCTGTATACTAATTTATTTTTTAAGATTTTTCCTAATTAAGGTACTTTACACACCGGATTTTAATAAAATGGAAGGCCTATTTATATGGCAACTGATAGGGGATTTCTTCAAAATAGCTGCTTATATACTTGCATATTTAATGCTTTCCAAAACGATGACTAAAGCTTTTGTTATTACTGAGATACTATTTTCTGTCTTATACATAATGTTCAGCTATTATTTTATAGATTTATTTGGATTAATTGGTGTCACTATTTCTTTTGCACTCAATTACTTTATATATTTCCTAGTGATGTTAATAATTTTCAATAAAATAATATTCACGCGTCACTAGAAACCTAAAAATTTACGGTTATTTATCGTACGGTATTAAAATGAAAATAATAATCCCAGTATTTGCCTTTGGAAAAGGTGGCGGTAATAGAGTGCTGTCTAAGCTTGCAAATCATTGGATTCAAATGAATCATGAAGTTTGTTTTATTTCCTTTGCTAATTCGATTACGCCTTATTTTAAAACTACGGCTGAAATTTTTTGGATAGATGAGCAAGGAAGAAGAGTAACAGAAAATTTGCAGCACAAAGTGCTTAAAATAAATAAAATAAAACAAATATTTATCTTAAGAAAGGCAATTGAACGTTTGGCAATTGATGCCGATATCATTTTAGCCAACGGAGCATTAACAGCCTATTCCGTAAAATTAGCCAAAATTAAGGCGGAAAAAAACTACTATATACAAGCTAATGAAGCGGACTATGAATTTCATTATTCTACTTTGAAACATAAAATAATGGGAGCTCTTTGTTTTGGAAGTTATAAACTTGGGCTAAAAGTAATTGTGAATAGTCCTATTTATTATAATTTATACGGCATGAGAGCGGTAAGTTACATTCCGCCGGGAATTGATTATGCGATTTTTAAACCTGAAAGAAAAGAAAATGCTCGTGACAGCTTTATAATAGGATGTATAGGTAGGTTTGAGAAATTTAAGGGGACCATTTTTGTATACGATGCTTTCGTTAAGTTGCGAAGCAGAGGCATACCGGTAAAACTTAAAATTGCCTATGCCGATTTGAATGGAATTAACTTAAAATTTAAGGATGATATTATATTTTGTACACCAAAAGATGACAATGAATTAAGTGATTTTTATAATTCCATAGATGTATTGGTCTCTCCAGGAACAATTCAATATTATGCACATCATTACCCGGTAATGGAAGCTATGGCTTGTAAAACCCCTACTATTACAACTGCATACCTGCCAGCAGACCTGTCAAATAGTTGGTTAGTTGCGCCTATGTCGTCTGAACAAATAGTGGCACAAGTCTTAAACATCATGGAGAATCCTACTGAGGTAGGTCAGAAAATAGAACTTGCTTATCAGAACATCCAAGTTTATAAATGGGAAGTAATCGCTAGTAAGTTTATAGAAGTCTTTACTAATAAATAGCTAAATGCTAATATACTATCTAATTTTCAGTTTGATATTATTCTTTTTATTAGCAGAAGATTTTTTTCAGAACAATGTAGACAAGTACATTCTTTTAATGTTTTGCTTGCTAATATTGTCATTATTTGCAGGATTGCGACCCGCAAAAGCAAGTACAGATTATGAGAATTATTTTGAAGTTTTTAATAACGCTCCGAACGCAATTACTTTTATAGATAGAATTGGAAACGCAGAGCCATTTTATATTTTTATTCCTTCTTTTTTTAAATTTATAGGTTTTCCTATAATATCTAGCTTCGTGTTGTACGCATTTCTAGGAACCTTCTTGAAAGGTATTGCAATAATGAAGTATAGTAAGTATTGGTTTGTTAGTTTAATAGTATATTTCTCTAATTTTTTTTTACTACATGAATTTACCCAGATTAGGATAGGCGTTGCAATAGGTATATATCTATTATCTATTCCTTTTATTTTTAAGAGAAATTTTTTACTATTCGCGTTAGCCATAACCCTCGCATGCTGCTTCCATTATTCAGCTATAATCCTTTTGAGTACATTTTGGATAAGTGATAAGCCACTTAACAAGCCAATATATTTATTATGCATTTTAGGGTCTTTAATAATCGGAATTTTAAAAATAGATTTGATAAGTTTACTTTCTTACTTACCAATAAGTTTTATAAAAGAGAAAACAGAATTTTACATTGGAGCAAACCAATCGGGATTGTTTAATAATCAGATAAATTTGTTCAATGTTTTTTCTCTAATTGATATTTTTACATGTATAATTTTGTTGAAATATTCGAGACAAGTCTCAAAACATCAGGTTGGGTTTAATTTTTTATTGAAGTTGTATTTTATTTCTTTATTTTTCTTTTTTTTACTTTCCAGTTTGCCCGCCGTTGCATATCGTATTAGAGAGATATTTCAAATCGTACAAATTTTCCTAATACCCTGTTTAATTTTCATTTTTAAAGAAAGATACGTTGGAAAAATTGTAATTGTATTAATTTCGTTATTGTTTTTATATGTCCAAACCTATTATGCCAATTTAGTCAATCCATACTTTTAATATGAAAATATCAGTTCTTGTAGTTACTTATAATTGCCAAGATTATCTTGAGAAATTTTTAGAAGAGTTGACAGAGAGTCTTCAGGATTGCGAATCATTCGAAATTCTAATTAATGACAATAATTCCGTAGACCAAACAATTAAAATATGTGAAAAATTTTCACAAAACTCAATTAATAAAATAAGTGTTTATTCAAGTGAAAATGTTGGTTTTGCGAAAGCAAATAACTTTTTAATTAATAAGGCAAGGTATGATAATATTTTATTGTTAAATCCTGATGTTTTTGGTTTTAAAAAAGTTACTTGGGATACAATAGATAAACTATGGGACAGAGTAAACCCTTGCTTCGTTAGGCTTTATAATCTTGATGGTACAATTCAGTCGACTGTTGGTGATGAGCTTTCTTTTATTAGAGTAATTAAGTCAGCACTTAAGTTATATAAAGATCCGTCTTTTTCAAGAAATAAAGATTATATAAATGTCGAGTCAGGAATAATGGCTTTTGTAATGCTTAGTAAACGTTCAATAAATAAAGTAGGTCTTATTTCAGAAGATTATTATATGTATGGAGAAGACCATGACTGGTTTATTAGAGCAAGAAAAAAAGGATATTCTCCTGTGTATTTAACAAATTTTGATTTAATTCATACTGGTGGTGCATCTGCGAAAACTAGATGGAAATCTGATGAAGAAAAGAAGATAAAGTTGAAAACGGAAAAATTAGTAATACAAAAAAACTTTAAAGGTGTTGAAAGGTGTTTTTTGCTGTTTATTAATGAGGTTAGGCAGCGAATATTAACTTAACTTAAGAAAAATCATTTAAATGAGTGAAATAAAGGTATTACATATAATTGGAAATCTAGAAGCCGGTGGGGCAGAAAAGCTTCTGGTAGAAACATTACCTTTGCTAAATGCAAAGAAAGGTATAACTGCAAGTCTTTTACTCTTCGATGGAAAACAGACTCCTTTCAAAAAAATGCTTTTGCAAAGTGGGGTTACGGTAGATTCTTTAGGGAGGAATGTGTTTAGTCCTAAATATGTATTTAAACTGATTCCATATCTCAAGTTATATGATATAGTTCATGTCCATTTATTTCCTGCTCTTTATTTAGTTGTTTTAGCTAAGATTGTTTCTTTTGCCAAAGTGAAACTTGTTTTTACAGAGCATAATACCGAAAATAAGAGGATGAACAATCCAAAGCTGCGATTTTTAGAACGATTTTTTTATTCATTTTATACCCGAATAATCTGTATTTCGGATGCAGTGCATTATGCATTAGTAAGTAAACTGAATGTCCCTAATCAAAAGTTAGTAACTATTCAAAATGGAGTAAATTTGAACGAAATAAACAAAGCAATACCTTATTTAAGAAATAATTTTGGCTTTCTTTCTAGTGATAAGTTAATGATAATGACTGCCAGTTTTAGAATTCAAAAAGATCAACACACACTAATCCGTTCCTTATTGAAATTGCCTGCTAATTATAAGCTATTGTTAATAGGAGAGGGAGAAAACCTGGAAGAGTGCAAACAGCTTGTATTCTCCTTAAGTCTTGAAAAACGTATATTTTTTTTAGGATTAAGGACTGATGTTTACTCGGTAATTAAGATGTGTGACGTAGCTGTTTTAAGTTCCCATTGGGAAGGGTTTGGCTTGGTAGCGATAGAGAGTATGGCCTGTGGAATACCCACCATCGTTTCAGACGTACCTGGACTAGCTCAAGTGGTAGGAGATGGAGGTATGCTTTTTGAAAAAGGGAACGATACTGACCTTGCTGACAAAATTCTAAAAATCACTTCCAATAGTGAAGATTATCTGTATTATGTTAGTAAAGGCAGACATAAGGCTTCCAAGTATGATATAAATCTTGTAGTAGAAAATCAAATTTCCCTCTACTACAAAATTAAGATAGGTCATGAAAATTGATTAGAATAATACACAGATCGTCAAATGTGATGAATTTACAGCATGTATTTATGCGTTTAATAGTCTTATAATTATTTAAAGTGGAAAAGAGTCTCACACCCACTAATATTCTGATTTTAATATGGTTTCATGAAAAGCATTCTTTTTAGACAGAAAACATCATTTGTTAGGAAAATACATTTATGCCAGACTGTTGATATTATCTGATATTATTTATCTCCAGTTTAGGAAGAGGAAGTTGGGATGCCTGGATATATGGAAGACAAAATGTTAATAAATTAAGTGGGATGTCTAAAGGGTCGGGTCAAATTATATTCATAGAGCGTATAAAAAGAATTAAAATCTTTCAAAATAGTAAAATGTCAAAAAGAATTCTACATGTTGTAAATATTTCATTTGTTTTGCCTTATTATATTGGCGATCAATTTGATAACTTCCACTCTTTAGGGCTAAAAACCTATGTGGCATGTACCCCTTCAAAACACTTTACGGATTATGGAAGAGAAAAAGGATTTGAACCTCTTTCGATAAATATTTTAAGGGAAATTAATCCTCTGGAGGATATAAAAGCCATTTCTTTTTTAAGAAACAAAATTATTGAGGAGCAAATCGACATTGTTATAGGACATACTCCTAAAGGAGCAATGATAGCAATGATAGCCGCTCGTTTAGCAGGCGTAAAAAAAAGAATCTATTTCAGGCATGGATTGATGTATGAAACCTCAAAAGGTTTAAAGCGAGTGATTCTAAAAAATATAGAGAGATTGACCGGAGGCTTAGCTACAAAAGTAGTATGTGTTAGTAAATCTGTTATCGCAAAAAGTTTATCAGAAAATCTTAATCATCCTAATAAAAATGTGCTCTTGAATAAGGGGACTTGTAATGGAATCGATAATAAAAAATTTTCAAGGGAAAGTTTGAACCTGAAAACGCTAACTGACTTAAAAGAAAAGCATAGAATAAATTTAGATGATAGGGTTGTAGGATTTGTAGGCAGATTAGTAACCGATAAAGGGATAAGTGAATTGATATTGGCCTGGAAAATTGTTCAGCAAAAATTCTCTAATGTAAAGCTACTATTAGTGGGACCGTTCGAAAAGCGGGATTCTATTAGAGAAGAACTAAAACAGTTTATTGAAAATGAGGACTCCATTATTTATACAGGACTAATTGCGGATGTCTTGCCTTATTATGGATTAATGGACATTTTCATTCTTCCTTCTTACAGGGAAGGTTTTCCTACGGTTGTGTTAGAGGCTTCTTCTATGGGGTTGCCAATTATTACCACTACAGCAACTGGTTGTGTGGATTCAATAATTGAAAATGAAACTGGCATATTTTGCGAAATAGATCCGCATGATATCGCTGAAAAAATTAGCTTTTATTTGAAAAATACTTCCTTCGCCGTTAAACACGGTCAAAATGGAGTAGATTTCGTCCGAGGTAATTTTAAACAAGAAATAATCTGGAAAGAAATTGAGTCAAAAGTATTTGAGCTTTATTAATTTATGAATATCACCATAACCGGCTCCACCGGCTTCGCCGGTCAAAACCTAACCGCTTATCTGAAAGATTTTGATATTCAAAAACTTTCCGTAAGGTACCGGGCAGGCCAAAAAATAGTTCTTGAGGATTCAGATGCCATCCTTCATCTATCAGGCAAAGCCCATGACCTAAAAAAAGTTTCAGAACCCAAAGATTATTATGAAGCCAACTTCGAATTAGCTAGACAGCTTTATGATGCTTTTCTGGAATCTGATGCAAAGAAATTTATCTTTATCAGTTCTGTAAAGGCTGCTGCTGATTCGGTTGATGGTATATTGACGGAGGAGGATCTACCAAACCCCCAAACCCATTACGGCAAATCAAAATTAATGGCGGAGGAATATATCAAAGCGCAGCCCTTACCAGAAGGGAAATCTTGTTATATCCTGCGGCCATGCATGATCCATGGGCCGGGGAATAAAGGGAATTTGAATTTATTATACCAGTTTGTGAAAAGGGGAATTCCATATCCTTTGGCAGCGTTTGAAAATAAGCGTTCTTTCCTAAGTGTAGAGAATTTATGTTTTGTGATCAAAGAATTATTGGCGGGGGAAATTCCTTCAGGAGTTTACCAGCTGGCGGATGACGAAAGTTTGTCGACCAATGAGTTGGTTACAGAAATAGCTGTAGCATTGGGTTTAAAGCCAAGGTTTTGGACTATTCCTAGAAAAGTTCTAGCTACCCTAGCTAAAATGGGCGACAAGGTTAAATTACCATTAAACACAGAACGTTTACAAAAGCTGACAGAGGATTACGTGGTTTCTAACCAAAAGATAAAAGAAGCTTTGGGTAAAGATTTACCAGTAAGTGCAAGGGAGGGGCTAAGAAAGACCATCGTATCCTTTCAATAGATTAGCAACCCTGTTGTAATGCGTTTGCGATCTGCCAATCAGATACAGGGCATGACGGATGTACTTGGACATACTAGGTAGCGGGTCGCTTGCGTGACGCTTCAGTGCGCCCGGCCTAAGACTAGCCGTACCTTTCACAATTCCGCATTTTACTCTGTCGAAAAAAATTGACGCAGGTTAAGAAAAACAGCTTTCATAATTTACTCAGCGTCCCCGGAGCCATCTCCAGAAAAGAGGCAATATGGCCTCGCTTCAGCCGCTGGTTGGCCCACGGAAAATATTCCCTAAACCTTTGGTAACGTTCCTGGCAATGCAGGATCATGAGCAGCTGCATGCGCTGGTTATCATAGATAAAATACTCTTCCAGGAGCCTGCCATAGATATAATTAAATTCGGGATAGGTGTTTTTAAGGGTGTGGATGTCCTGGTAGCTCAGCCAGAGCAAATCGCAATTTTCTGCGGCTATGGCCGTACATTTAGCGGTTTGATGGTTCACAAAACTCCCGAAGTCCTGTATAAAATCCTGTTCCTTCAGGAACCAGCAAACATGGTTGCGGTCTTCTACCCAGGTTTCTCCTATCACTAGCCCTGTGGCAATAAAGTATACCTGCCGAAGCAGTTTTCCCTGCTGGTAAATCCGGTCATTTTTTTTATAGCTGACCAGCCTTGCCCGGCTGCGGATGAATACTTCCAGCTCTTCGCTCAGGTTTCCAATTAGTTCCAGACGGTCCAAAAGTAATGTTATTTCCATACGCGACTTTTTTGATGCAGATCAATTTTTTTATGTACATAAAAACTAAAATTAGTAGTGTTAGTGAGGTTTTGGTAATCAGTGTTATATAGCAATTTACAGATTTTATTTTATTCACAAAAGTTTTATCGGATGTATGAAAATTATGATGATGTCCGGGCCGTACAGGAGCGGTACCTCCCCGGATCCACACTGCTCACCGTTTTACCTTTAGGGGAGAAAGGCAGGTGCTTATGAGGCAAATTTTACGCCTGCTGCAGATTATGGTTAATATAGAAAAGATCCTGAACGAGGTCTTAAGCCACCTTGAAAAGCTTCATCCGGAGGAAAAAGAAGAAGAAGTTTGGATGGATTCCTACGAGGTGATGGACACCTATAAAATCAGCCGAAGCACTTTGTACCGATGGCAGTTTGCTTGCCGGCGAGCAAGCTGGTGGAGGTGGCTGAGAAGAAGATGAATAGCCGGAAAGGTAATGAACAGGTATGAAAAAAATATTATTATTTTTACAGCCAATTACCTGTTACCCTGTACCACACATGACCCTATTTTTTATTTCAATAATTGTATTTTTCTTCTTGGAATTCCTTTACTTCAAAATAGCCGATCATTTTAATATCATCGACAAGCCCAATTTAAGAAGTTCGCATTCAGAGATCACCCTCCGTGGTGGGGGTATCATCTTCCCGATTGCTTTTATCGCGGGGATATTTATTTTTGACCCGTCTTACTGGTATGCAGCTTTCGGGGTTTTTGCCATTGCTTTCATCAGTTTTCTGGATGATGTATGGACATTGAATAATAAAATAAGGATCGGCGTACACCTGTTGTCTGTTTTGTTGATCCTTGTTCAAATCATCTTCTATCACCGGATTCCGGCTGATACAGTCTTCAGCCCTTATTCCTTATTCTTTATTCTTTGTTCAGTCATCATTGTTATCGGCATCATCAATGCCTATAATTTCATGGATGGAATAAACGGGATTACGGTTTTGTATTCCCTGGTGGCTGTTAGTTCTTTGTTTTATATTCAGGAATATTTAAACATACACCTGTTAGCTCAACCTGTGTTTCTATTACTTATAGCTTCTCTGGTGGTATTTGGTTTTTTTAATCTTCGCGTAAAGGCTAAAGCTTTTGCCGGTGATGTCGGGAGTATCAGCATCGCATTGATACTTTGCTTCCTCATCCTGCAACTGATCATCAGCACAGGCGACCTGAAATGGCTGCTGCTTGTTGGCGTTTATGGATTGGACAGTGTGGCCACTATTTTTTGCCGGCTCATGAGGCGTGAGAATATTTTTGATGCGCACCGCTCTCATTTTTACCAATACCTGGCGAATGAGAAAAAATGGAAACATACCTCTATATCAATTTTATATGCAACAGCGCAATTGTTGCTAAATGTGGTAGTGGTTTATTCTCCATCAGAAAATCACGTTTATGTCCTGTGTTTTTTCTTTCTTATGATTAGCTATATTGTAATAAGATTAAAATTTGAAGGTTCAGGAAGATTGTTCGGAACATACTGAAATATCCCACGGATTAGAGATAAGTATTTTAACTAAAAGAATTTGTAACAAAATCTAAACAATTAGGTATATTTGAGCCTTTATAAGCAAAGAACACTTTATGTTTAAAAAGATAAACATTGTACCACGGTGGTTAATATTTTGTCTAGACCTCCTTTGCTGTGGTTTTGCTTTAGTGCTTTCCTATTTTATAAAGTTTAACTTTGATGTTTCCCATATTGACATCCATGAACTGAGCAGAAACCTGTTGATTTTCCTGGGGGTCAGCAGTGTAGTGTTCTTTAACGTAAAAACTTATGCTGGGATAGTACGCTATACCAGTGCTCAGGATTCTTTTCGCATTCTCTTTAGTGTTTCTGTAAGCAATGCTTTTTTTATCCTGTGTAACCTCTTTTTGCTGTCTTTTAACCGTGAACCAATCATTTCAAATGTAATTATCGTCATTACGGGCTTGTGCAGTTTCGTATTGATGATTACCTATAGGGTATTGGTTAAATACTTTTTTCTGTATATCAAAAACATGAACCTCGATAAGAGAAGGGTGATCATTTTTGGAGCGGGAGAGATTGGTGTCGCCACTAAACGAACCTTAGATACCGACCCTTCGGTGAACATGAGTGTTGTCGCATTTATAGATGATGATCCCCGGAAAAAAGGGAAAGCGGTAGACAATGTGAAGATTTACCATACAGATGATTTAGAGCGGATTATCGAACTGGAGAAAATAGACGACCTGATTCTTTCCACTTTAAGGCTCTCCTCAGAAAAGAAAAATAAAGTAGTAGATCTCTGCCTCGATCATAATGTGAAAGTTTTAAATGTTCCTCCTACACGAACCTGGGTAAACGGCTCTTTTAAAACGCAACAGATCAAAAATATTAAGATAGAGGATCTTTTGGAAAGAGCTCCAATTGTTATAGACGAAGGGGAAATAAAAAACCAGCTTTCCGGAAAGAGAATACTCGTAACCGGTGCAGCCGGTTCTATAGGCAGCGAGATTGTTCGCCAGCTGGCTAAGTTCGAGCCCCAGCTGATTATTTTGAATGATGTAGCCGAAACTGCACTTCATGAAATTCAATTGGAGCTGCAGGATAATAACCTGTGCAACAACTTCATCGCTTTTATCGGCGATGTCAAGAACAAGCTCAGGATGGAGGATTTATTCAAAACTTTTAAGCCTCATTATGTGTACCATGCGGCTGCATATAAGCATGTGCCTATGATGGAAAATAATCCATCAGAAGCGATATGCACAAACGTTGGGGGTACAAAAAATATAGCCGATCTTTCTCTAAAATACCATGTGAGCCGCTTTGTAATGGTCTCGACTGATAAAGCTGTAAACCCCACCAATGTGATGGGCGCTTCTAAAAGAATCGCGGAGATGTATGTGCAATCTCTTTTTACTGCTTTGCAACAGGAAGACAAGGTGTTCAAAAATGGAATGAGCCATTTAAATGCAGATGGAGTTAAAACTAAATTCATTACTACCCGTTTTGGCAATGTTTTAGGGTCAAATGGGTCGGTTATTCCACGGTTCCAAGCGCAGATCCAGAAAGGGGGTCCGGTAACTGTTACACATCCTGATATTACACGCTTTTTTATGACGATTCCGGAAGCCTGTCGCCTGGTTTTAGAGGCTGGATCTATGGGGAAAGGCGGAGAAATATTCATTTTTGATATGGGAAGATCTGTGAAGATTGTGGAGCTGGCCAAGAAGATGATCAAGCTGTCGGGCTTAGTCCCTAATCAGGATGTGAAAATTGAATTTACAGGATTGAGGCCCGGAGAAAAATTATACGAAGAATTATTAAACGACCTGGAAAATACAGTCCCTACGCATCATGAAAAAATTATGATTGCTAAGGTAATTGCCAGCGAATTTGAAGAAGTCAATTACAAAATCGAAGCACTTACGGCACTTGCCTGCGAGTACAAAGACAGGGAGGTCGTAAAATTGATGAAACATATAGTTCCTGAGTTTAAAAGTAATAACTCTGTTTACGAGGAGCTGGATATGGAAAAAGAGTCTGTTAATGTTTAAAAAGCAAAGAAATATTTTATTATTTGTATTACTAAGTATTGCAAATGTCCTGATCGCACAAACTCCTAACCAGAATCTCCCATTCTCTTATTCTTTATATCAGAAGTTAGATCATAGAGTCTATGACCAGTCTAATCGATTCCATAGTTCCATAAGGCCTTATTTCGCTGATGATTCTCTTATTTCGGCTAGTATAGATTCTTTTTATAATATCGGAACCGATACTGCTAAAAAGAACTGGGTACACAGAAAGTTATTTCAGGAGCACCTGATAGAAATCCATAAGCCTGATTTTAGAGTTTATGCAGACTTTCTCCCTGATTTTACCATCGGCTATGATCACGAATCAGGAAGATCCACATGGCTAAATACCCGGGGGTACCAGATAGGGGTAACTGTAGGGAACAAATTCTCCTTTTATACCAGCGGCTACGAAAACCAGGGGGTTTTTCCGGCATATATTACCAGATTTATTGATGAGAATCGGGTAGTACCTGGTCAGGTGGGTGGCAAGTTCGGTGAGTTAGAAAAGGATTGGGCTTACACCACGGCTTTATTATCGTACAGCCCTAATAAATACCTCAACTTTGCATTGGCATACGATAAGAATTTCATAGGGGATGGCTATCGGTCTATGCTTTTATCAGATGCAGCAGCAAATTATTCTTTTTTTAGATTAAGAGCCTCGTTAGGAGCAGTTCAATACCAAACTGTCTTTGCTTACATGCTGGATCCGGGAGCCCCAAGGCTTACCAATGATCGCCGGTTAGGCGACCGCGGGAAATGGGGTGCCTTTCACTATTTAGACTGGAATGTGAACAACCGCCTGTCACTTGGGTTCTTCCAGGCAGTTACCTGGGCAGATGCAGAGCCTGAAGGAAAACGCGGGTTTGATTTTAACTATATTCATCCTTTTGTATTCCTTAGGCCAATAGAGAGTGCTAATACCACTTCTCCTGATAAGATGCGTTTAGGTTTAAATGCAAAATATGAATTGTTGAAAAGTACCACTCTCTACGGTCAATTTATGATAGATGAGTTTACGGCAAAGGAATTCTTTGCCGGAAATGGTTATTGGGCAAATAAGTGGGCTTTACAATTAGGATTCAGGGGTAGTAACCTGTTTGGTGTTGAGCGGTTAAATTATCTTGGAGAGTTCAATACTGCAAGGCCTTATACCTATGCACATTTTGACAGAGTGTCTAATTACGGGCAATATAATCAGCCATTAGCACATCCCTATGGCGCTAATTTCAGGGAGGTTCTCGGCTTACTGAATTACAGCATAAAGCGATTCGATTTCCAGGGTCAGTTACTATATGCGCATTATGGCTTAGATCCAGAAGGGGAGAATTACGGAAAGAACATCTTCTTATCGTATGATGACAGGAGCCTGAATTACGGCAGCAAAGTAGGGAACGGTATAGGAACAGATCTTTATTTTGCCAAAGGAAGGGTTTCCTACCTCTTTAATCCTAAATACAATTTGAGATTAGAGATAAACGGAATTATCAGGAGCGAAAATAATACATTGGGTGATAGAAATACCGGCTTGATTAGTTTTGGGTTAAGAAGTTCATTTCGAAATTTTTATGATGATTTTTAAACCTGATGACAGAGAATCAGAAAAGAGAGGTCATATTAATCCTTCCTTATTTAAAGGTAAACGCTACAGCTGCTGAGAGGTTTAAAAGCTTTATCTGTGCTTTTCAAAATGACCCGCGGGTTTGCTTAACGATTTATCAGGTTAAATACCCCCATACTAAAAGTTATTTTTCAGGTATGGATGTAGATAATGTAGATGACTATCCTGCTAATGATTTAAAAATAAACTATATCTCTCCTCGTTTGAACAGGATCCAGAAATTTGGCTTTCAGTCACTTGAAATGGGGAATAAATTCTTCTGGAAGGTCGCACATCTGCTGCATCTCGTTATGTATAAAAGCGATATTTTTTATCCCGGAGATCTAAATCACTTACAGCCAAATAAGCAACACCAAGGGTATGTAATAGTTTCAGGTGCTCATTTCAGTTATTTTTATTCAGCCTTAAGATTAGCAAAAAATCTGGGATATAAGCTTATTATAGATTACAGAGATCCATGGACCTTTGGCTATCCCCCCATAGGAGGGATTAGAATTCTGCATAAATTGAAGGTTCTGATTAACAGGAGAAAGGAGCTGGAGATTCTGAAACATGCGGATTTGATAACTACAGTGTCAGCCTCTTTAAGACAATTTTTTCCGAAAGTTATAATAGATAAGGTAATTGTTACCCCCAACGGAAGCAATTTTGAGGTTAAGGATACAGTGAGTTCTAGTAGCCCCAGGACATTTAACATTTTGTACGCAGGAACGATATATAATATCCAGCTGGAAAATGAAGTTTTTTTTAAAGCACTGGCTGATTTTATGAAGAATAAGGATCAATCAAAAGTGAAACTACAGTTCATCGGTTCTGCTCGTCATGCCGTATTAAATAAAATTCTCATTAAATATAAGCTTCAAACATTCGTACAGATGAGTCCGAGGGTTAAAAGAAAAGAATTGATGACTTATTTAAATGATGCCTCCGTATTTCTTCAATTAAAATTAGGGGATAATAAATCTATTATTACTTCTAAACTGGCAGATTATCTAGCTTTCCGAAAACCTATTTTATTACCTGTTAGCGATAATGGTGATATAGCAGAAAGCATCATCATGAACAATGCTGGCTATGTGTGCAACACAGTGGAAGAAAATATTGCTGTTTTAGAGTCTTTGTACCAGAAATTTAAAAAAGGAGAATCTTTGGTGGTTCCTCAGTCGGAGGAAATGCTGCTTAAAAATTCAAGATCCTATATAGCAAAAGAATTTGTTGATCAGGTTTTAAAGGTTTAACCAACCAGGCCCTTAGTTAACCTGGCCGAAACCATCTCTTTTACTGTTTTTACAATCGCGTTCGCGTCATAATTACATTCTGCCCAAAGTTCGGGTTGCTCTCCGTGTTCAATAACTAAATCTGGCATACCCAATCTTTTTAGTTTTGAAGAGTAACCGTGGTCTGCCATAAATTCCAATACTGCACTACCCATTCCGCCTTGTATACAACCATCCTCGATAGTAATAACATTTTTAAATTTAGTAAAAACGTCGTGTAGCAATTCTTCATCCAGTGGTTTTACAAACCTGATATCGTAATGCGCCGGATGATAACCTTCGGCATTAAGACTTAAGGATGCTTTTACTACTTCATTTCCGATATGACCAATACTAATAATAGCCAAATCTTCTCCGTCACAGATTTTTCTCCCTTTACCCACAGTGATCTCTTTAAACGGACGTTTCCAGTCCGCCATTACACCATTTCCTCTTGGATAACGGATGGAGAATGGTCCTCCATGATTTTTGAGTTGGGCCGTGTACATTAAATTACGTAGCTCTTCTTCATTCATTGGCGCAGAAACAATCATGTTTGGGATACACCTGAAAAAAGCAAGGTCATAAGCACCATGATGCGTAGGTCCATCAGCGCCAGCGATTCCTGCTCTATCTAAACAAAAAACCACAGGGAGCTTTTGAATGGCTGCATCGTGTACCACCTGGTCGTAAGCTCTTTGCATAAAGCTAGAGTAAATATTGCAGAAGGGAATTAATCCCTGAGTGGCCAAGCCCGCAGAAAATGTCACTGCGTGTTGCTCTGCAATGCCAACGTCAAAAGCCCTGTCTGGCATGGCTTTCATCATTATGTTCAGCGAACATCCTGATGGCATGGCCGGAGTTACTCCCATTATTTTGTCATTCTGTTCAGCAAGTTCCACTATGGTGTGTCCAAAAACATCCTGATATTTAGGACCTTGCGGTTTGTCTGAAACAGATTTTTTAATCTCTCCGGTAATTTTGTTGAACAATCCTGGCGAATGCCACTTGGTTTGATCTTTTTCGGCTAATGCATAGCCTTTACCTTTAACCGTAACACAATGGAGTAGCTTTGGTCCGGGTATATCCCGAAGGTCATTCAGCACTTTTACCAGATGATTGACATCATGGCCATCTATTGGACCGAAATACCTGAAATTTAATGCTTCAAATAAGTTACTCTTTTTAAGGAGGGTACCCTTAATACTTTTTTCAATCTTCTTTACAATTTCATGAGCATTTGGGCCTAGTTCGGAAATCTTATTCAAAACTGCAGATACATCATCCCGGAAACGGTTATAAGTTTTACTGGTGGTGATGTCTGTTAAATAATCTTTTAGGGCACCAACATTCGGGTCAATCGACATGCAATTATCATTCAGTATAACCAATAGGTTAGAGTTTTCTATTCCTCCATGGTTAAGTGCTTCAAAGGCCATTCCCGCAGTCATAGAGCCATCGCCAATAACTGCAACATGTTGCCGGTCTTTTTCGCCTTTGTATTGGGAAGCTACAGCCATACCCAACGCGGCAGATATAGAAGTGGAGGAATGCCCTACACCAAAGGTGTCATATTCGCTTTCGGAACGCTTTGGGAAACCACTAATACCCTTGTATATTCTGTTGGTGTGAAAAATGTTTCTTCTTCCGGTAAGGATTTTATGGCCATAAGCCTGGTGGCCTACATCCCAAACCAATTGGTCGTAGGGGGTATTCATTACGTAATGAAGCGCAACTGTCAATTCCACAACGCCCAGGCTGGAAGCAAAATGTCCTCCATTTACAGAAACTACGTCAATAATATATTGCCGTAATTCTTTGCAAATTTCCATGAGCTCTTCTTCCTTAAATTTCTTTAAATCAGAGGGTAAGATGATTTGAGATAAGAGGTTGCCCGCCTGTACTTCCATATTTACGTAAAGGAGTATATAATTTACAAATTTAAAAGAAATCTTTGGTAATTAAGATGACAATTTATGGGAATAATTGTTTGAATCTCTGATAGGAAAGAATATGACGATGGAATGAAAGATAGTTTAAGAAATTTCATCCTTTTACAGGAATAATTATCTTTGTTTGCCCATGGACGCTCAGCATAATTTCTCGATAAAACTCCCGGTTTTTGAAGGGCCGTTTGACCTCCTCTTGTTTTTTATTGAGCGGGATGAGCTGGATATTCATAATATCCCTATAGCCCAGATTACAGACGATTTTTTAGCCTATTTACATGAAATGAATGCATTAAATATGGAGCTAGCCAGCGAATTTATTTACGTAGCAGCTACATTGATGCGGATTAAGGCTAAGATGCTTTTGCCTAGAATCGAAACGGATGAACAAGGCAATGAGATTGACCTGAAGCAGAATCTGATTCAGAAGCTTTTGGAGTATAAAAGATTTAAATCTGTTTCAGAAGAATTTAAAAGGTTAGAAGAAGAACGCTTTTATAAAGAGAAACGGGGAAATATTGCTGAAGACTTAAAAAGGCTAAATGAGGCACAAAATCCTGCAGATGAATTGGCGTCCTTTGATTTGTATAAATTATTAAAAGTTTATCATAAAATAATGGCTAATTACAGTCTACGATCCGAGGATGTTACCCACACTGTAATCAAATATCCATATACTATCGAAGAACAAAAAATAGTGATTAGCGAGTTATTAACCATCAATGCAAAATTAGATTTTAAGAACCTGTTACAACATTCCAAAGATAAAGTTCAATTTGTTTATAATTTTTTGGCAGTGCTGGAGATGCTTCAACAACAGCTGATTACGATACAAATTGGTCTAGGGTTTAATAATTTTTGGATTGTAAACAAAGAAGAGCCTGCTCTATAAAATTAATCACATTCAATTCGTCTTTTAAACCAATCTCAGGGGGTTTATCTTCCTTAATGCAGGAAATCACTTTTTGTAAGAATACATCGTGTTTATCTGCCGAACCCTGATAGTAGCTGTATTGATTGGCATGGGTTACCTGGTCAAAAATGGGTACCTCAAAACTATTCTCTAAATGAACGTAGTCAAGTTTTTCCATGTACTGCCCGCCAACTTTTACATTTCCTTTAGAGCCAATAATGGTTAAGCTGCTTTCTATATTGCTGTTCCAGGCGGCATTGGTATAGTTGAAGATACCCTTACCTCCGCCTTCCAATTCAAATCTTATACATCCACTATCATCAAAGTCGGTTTGTATCTCTTTGTTCAAAGAAAAAGATTCTCCCTTAATTTGCGAAGGCTGCCCGGATAGCCAAAGCATCAGGTCAATAAAATGACTAAATTGTGTGTATAGTGGACCTCCACCAAGTTTTTTTGAAGCTCTCCAGGGAGAATCATTGTAATATTGCTGGTTCCTGTTCCAAAAACAATTAACCTGTAAATAAAGAAGGTCTCCCAGCATTTGACGATCTACCAGTTTTTTTAGCCACATTGCTACAGGGCTGTACCTGTTTTGCATTACAGCGAAGACTTTTTTGCCCGAAATCTTTTCAGCATTCATCATTGCGTGAACATCTTCTGTGTTTAAAGAGATGGGTTTTTCGCATACCACGTGGTAGCCGGCTTGTAAAGAAGAAATCGTATGTTGAGCATGCAATCCGTTTGGAGTACAAATACAAATTACATCTGCAGGTATCTTTGCCGCCAGGAAATCTTCCAGGCTTGTAAAGAAAGGTACGAGAGACTCTATTCTTTTTCTCTTAGAAAAATCAATATCTACTGCAGCAACCAGCTCTGCGCCATTTATCGATTTTAAAATTCTTGAATACTTTGATCCTATATTGCCGCTTCCTACTATTACGAAACTAAGTTTACTCATCTACCGTTTTTATTCAAAATAATCGTATAAAATATCTAATTTTGGTTTTTAATAGGGTAGATGAAAATCAAAGCTTTAAAGAAGAAATATTTTTGATCTTAAAATTTTAATTTGCCTTAATGTTTGCTAAATATATTTAAATTTTCATGAAAAAGGACAAAATAATTTTCGATTTAATTGAGGAAGAATTAGAAAGACAGGAACAAGGTATTGAGTTGATTGCTTCTGAAAACTTTGTAAGTGAGCAGGTTATGGAAGCTGCGGGTTCGGTTTTAACTAATAAATATGCTGAAGGATTGCCGGGAAAAAGATATTACGGTGGTTGTGAAGTTGTTGATGAGATCGAAAATATAGCGATAGACAGAGCGAAACAACTATTTAATGCAGAATGGGTAAACGTTCAGCCCCACTCCGGAGCCCAGGCAAATGCTGCTGTGTTTTTGGCAGTGCTAAATGCAGGAGATAAAATTTTAGGTTTTGATTTGTCTCATGGCGGTCACCTTACTCATGGTTCGCCAGTTAATTTTTCAGGAAAATTATATCAGCCATTTTTCTATGGTGTAGAAGAAGAAACAGGTTTAATTAATTATAAGCAATTAGAAGAGGTTGCCTTAAGAGAAAAACCTAAAATGATTATTTGTGGAGCTTCTGCCTATTCAAGAGATTGGGATTATGCATTTATTAGAGCTGTTGCTGATAAAATTGGTGCAATTGTTTTAGCTGATATTTCTCACCCATCCGGCTTAATTGCAAGAGGTTTATTAACAGATCCGCTTCCTCATTGCCATATCGTTACTACCACCACTCATAAAACCTTAAGAGGTCCGAGAGGCGGAATCATTATGTTAGGAAAAGATTTTCCAAATCCATTTGGGATTAAAACTCCAAAAGGAGAAATAAAAATGATGTCTGCGGTATTAGATGGTGCCGTTTTTCCGGGCACACAAGGAGGTCCTTTAGAGCATATCATTGCAGCAAAAGCAATCGCATTTGGCGAAGCTTTAAGTGATGAGTACATGGAGTATATTTTACAGGTTAAAAAGAATGCAAGTGCAATGGCGGCTGCTTTCGTAAAACTTGATTATAAGTTGATTTCAGGAGGTACGGACAATCACCTGATGTTGATTGACCTAAGCAACAAAAATATTAACGGTAAGGTAGCAGAAGAAGCTTTAGGAAAAGCAGATATTACTGTTAATAAAAATATGGTCCCTTTTGATAAGAGATCTCCTTTTGTTACTTCGGGGATAAGAGTGGGAACCGCTGCAATTACTACTCGTGGTTTGAAAGAATCACATATGGAGCAAATTGTAGAATTTATCGATAGAGTGATAAATAACCACGAGGATGAGTCTTATTTAGAAAATCTTCGTACAGAAGTAAATGCATTAATGGATGAATTTCCATTATACAGCAAAGCAGACTAAAATCTAAAGCTAATAATAGAAACTTCTTTGGTGTTTTTAATGCACCAAAGAAGTTTAATAATTCACCCTCGTTATATGGACTTGGAGATAACTGAAAAACAGCAAAGGATTTTAATCGTTGATGATAATGAAATCAACAGATTTCTCCTTAAGAAAATCCTCTCTAAATATCCGTATCAATTAGATTTTTGTGAAGACGGGAAAGTTGCTATCGATAAATTGATGTCTAAACAATTTGATGTCGTTCTGATGGATATTCACATGCCAGTAATGAGTGGTATAGAGGCCACAAAAATGATTAGAGGATTTGACGAGCCCTATTTTAAGGAATTGCCGATCATTGCTTTAACAGCCTCTGTTCTTCCTGATGACATCGAAGAAATTTATAAAATAGGCTTTAATAATTATCAGTCTAAGCCATTCAAAATAGAAGAGTTGGTTGAGAAAATTTCGGAGGCCCTTCTCTAGATTACAAAAAAGCGAAACCAAAACTGGCCCCGCTTTTCACTAAATTAACGCTCTCGTTTACTTATACTGAAAGCACTTTCTAAAAGTTACAAATTATTTTCAAAGCAACCCAGATCTGAAGGAAAGGCTCTTGTTTTATTTTCCAAATCTTTATTAAGTATATTGATGTAGCTGTTTCCTGTTAAGTCTAAGCCTTTATCCAGTGCAATACTATTATCAGAGAGATGATAATTTTCTTGTCTGGGATTGATAAAAAGAGGCTCCTGGTCAAATATATTTCCCAATCCTGCTAATGTGGTATTCGTTTTAATCAGATTATAGGAAAAATCCAGGTTAAATGCTTTTTGTCCCGCTTGTTTGTAGTCCAGTTCTTTAGTAAGACTTCCCCAGATGATGTTGTTGGAGAATAGTGCTGAGAGTGAAAAAGTTTCAGGGTTTATAATAGAATTATCAGAGAGATAAATGGCTGGAGTAGTTCTGGCAAAATTGTAATTATATCCCGCAAAGGTATTTTGATAAAATTGATATTCACCTCCATTAAGAGCAGCTAAAAGGTACTGACCGCAATTGTATAAAAGATTATTTATACCGGTGATACTGGCATTGTATCCTAAAATCCCACTTATTTCGTGATTTTTAATAGTAGAGTTACTCAGTAATACTTTAGGTTGAGCGGTTTGACTTAAAGAGTCTATTTGCAAACCCACCAAAGCATTTTTTATGGTGCAAAAATTTAGAATGTTATTTTGAGACTGACTGGTGAAATAAATACCCTGCCACTGGCCAGGTTCATCTCTGTATATCCTCTCCAAACGATCACTTGCAAAAGTAATACTGTCTTTATAAAGCCCGGCAGCCTTTAAGCTCCCTTTTACAATTAGTTTAGAATTCTTATGGAAATATAATCTCGTACCGGCCTCTATGTTTAGAGTAAAACCTTTTTTGATAGTTAAGTTATTGTAGATAATATAAGGTTTGCCTTTTTTAAATTCTTCATCTCGGGCTATTTCTGAATTGTTTAAATAAACCGCGTTTTGCCCATAAGCGATTAAAGGAATTTTATGATTATTCCCATTAAAAGAGAAAATAAGAGAATCTTCAATAATAAAAGGTGAATTATCGTTATCAGGAGAGATAAAAGCTTTGATGAAAACGTAAGCAGAATCATTCCCTCTGATTTTAAAGTTTTTAACAGAGGAGGAGGATAGCCCATTGATGTTTATTTTGAAGTTAGATAGATCCCCGCCTGCTAGTTTAAGTTCAGAAATATTGATGCTGTTGCTGTTATAATTGAAAATCTTTATTGTCCGGTTAGTAGTGCCTGTATTGGTAAATACGGTATCAAACAAAATAGAATCTGTAGAAAAATTAAGTTTGCTATTAGGATTGTTGTCAATTACTTCGCTTTTCCGGCAGCTCAATATAAAGCTTAGAATAGTTAAAGAAAAGAAGGTGAAGATTTTACCTGTCATGCAGCAAATATCAGATAAATTTTAAGCTGTAAAAGCAATTCCGGCAATATAAATGTTTTCGATTCCGATTTTGTTTAACGCTAATACACAAGCCTCTAAAGTGGCGCCGGTAGTAATGGTGTCATCCACCAATAATACGTGGCTTGGTATAGGGCCATTGGCGGTTGCTTTAAAAACAGTTTTCATATTTTCATATCGCTGGTTGCGGTTCATAAAGGTCTGGCTGTCGGCATATTTTATTCTTCTAAGAATCTTTGTATCTATGGGCTTTTCTAAGCTTTTAGAAAGTCCAATAGCAAACTGCTCGCTTTGATTGTAACCCCTTTTCTTTTGTTTTTTTGGATGAAGAGGTACCGGAATGATCATCTCTATGTTTTGATATTGATCCAGCTTTTTAAGTTCTAGCCCATATAGTCTGCCGAGTTCTATACCAATTTCTGGGTGATTATTGTATTTTAGCTGATGCATTAATTTTTGAACTTTTCCTTTGGGTGTGAATAGGAGAAAAGCGGTTGCGGTATTGATCTGAACCCTTCCCCAGAACTGTTTTACCAGTTTGTTTTCACTATCTAAGTGATAATTTGTATAAGGTAACTGGTAGAGGCATTTGGTGCAAACCAAATATTCATGCTGCACAAGAGAGGCACCGCAGGCACAACATAGATTAGGGAAAAAGAGTGATGTAAAATCTTTAAGGTACCTGTATATCAGATTCATAAACTGAAAATACAAATATTTTTATCTTTTTAAAAAGGATGATTAAGCTTTACTCTCTTCTTTTACCGCTAACTGGCCGCATGCAGCATCAATATCTTTACCTCTGCTTCTTCTGATGTTTGTAATTACACCCTGCTTTTTAAGATAATTAGCAAAAACCTCTGTTTTATCTTCCGCTGCATTTATAAAATCAGCGAAAGCGATAGGATTGTATTCGATTATATTTACTTTACAAGGCACATGTTTACAAAACTTTGCAAGTTCTTTAGCATCTTCCAATTCATCATTAAAGTTATTGAAGATGATATACTCGTAGGTAACCGGATTCTTAGTTTTAGCGTAATAATATTTTAATGCCTCGGCCAGTGCAGATAATGAGTTTTGCTCGTTAATAGGCATAATCTCGTTTCTTTTGGCGTCGTTAGCAGCATGAAGAGACAGGGCAAGATTAAATTTAACTTCATCATCTCCCAGTTTTTTTATCATCTTGGCAATTCCTGCGGTAGAAACGGTAATTCTTTTATAAGACATATTCAGGCCTTCTTCAGAAGTTAGTTTTTCTACAGATTTTAAAACATTGCTATAATTCAACAGAGGCTCGCCCATTCCCATATACACGATATTTGATAATGGGATTCCGTAATTTTCTTTGGCTTGTTTATCTATTAGAACAACCTGGTCATAGATTTCATCTGCATTTAGATTTCTCTTTCTTTCCATATAACCGGTAGCGCAGAATTTACAGGTTAAACTACAACCCACCTGGGATGATACACAAGCTGTCATACGTTCTGTAGTGGGTATGAGAACACCTTCAATTAAATGGGTGTCATGCAGGATAAAAGTGTTTTTTATGGTCCTGTCTGAACTAAACTGAGAGCTGTTAATTTTAACGGCATTGATTACAAAAATATGTTTCAGTTTTTCCCTAAGCTCTTTGGAAAGATTACTCATTTCATCAAAATCTGTAGCAGATTTTTTCCAAAGCCACTCGTAAACCTGGTTAGCTCTGAAAGATTTTTCTCCCAACTCGTTAAATTTAGCCTTTAAATCTGTTAGAGAAAAGCTCCTGATGTCTGCTTTTGATTGTTGATTTTCCATCTAAATGGCAAAATTACGATTTATATTTACAAAGAAATGTAATATTTATTGCTCAGTCTTAAACATAATCATAAATTAAATGTTAAAAATGTTGTTATCATTGGAAAACTAATATTTGCAAATGAGAAAATTTACAGCTGATTACATTTTTACATTAGAAGGAGAGGCTATTCCAAATGGACTGGTAGTAACTGATGACATGGGAAAAATTTTATCAGTTGCTGCATTATACAAAGATGATAAAGATATAGAGCACCATAAAGGTGTAATCACCCCAGGCTTTGTTAATGCGCATTGTCATCTAGAGTTATCTCATTTACTTGGAAAAATTGAGGAAGGAAAAGGACTCATCAGTTTTATAAAGAATGTTCTGGCATTAAGGAATGCCGAAGATGAGATAATTTTGGATGCTATTGAAAAAGCGGATAAAGCCATGTATGAGAATGGTATTGTAGCTACTGGAGATATTTCTAATACTGCAATTTCTGCAAAGGTGAAAGAAAAAAGTCCCATTAGGTACCATACTTTTGTAGAAATGGTAGGTATAGACCCGGATAAGGCGGATGAAATAGTTGCAAACGCATTGGAATTAAAAACGCATTTCGGAAAAAATTCTTCCATAACACCACACGCCCCCTACACACTTTCTAAACAACTTTTAAAGGAAGTGAGAAAGTATTGCAAAGAAAACGACAATCTTTTAAGTATCCATAATCAGGAGAACGACGAGGAAAATAAATTATACCGTTATAAAACCGGAGAGTTTATACAACTCTATAAAGATTTGGGGATAAATTTAGACCATTTTATCTCTATGTCTAAGAATACTATACAGGCAATAGTTCCTCTACTGCCCGAAAATCAAAGGGTGTTAATGGTTCATAATACTTTTACCAGCCTTAAAGATATCTATTTTGTAAAAAGATTTTCTAAGCAGATTTTTTGGTGCTTTTGTCCTTCTGCTAATATCTATATAGAGAATACCCTTCCTGATTTCAAATTCTTTAAAAAGGATGATAACTTGATTTGCATTGGTACAGATAGCTTAGCTTCTAATCATGTATTAAGTATTCTTGAGGAAATGAAGCTGATTGGTCAAAATGATAAAAACATTACTTTTAAAGAACTGATTGAGTGGGCTACTATTAATGGCGCAAAATTTCTTGGGTTTGATAAAGAATTGGGTTCTATTAAAGTTGGCAAAACGCCAGGTTTAAATCTTATAACAGATTTTGTAGATGGGGAGCTTACCGAAAAATCATCTGTAAAGAAATTGATATAATTTAATAAAGCAGAAAACATTTGCGCTTTTCAGTATAAACAATCACTTTTATTTTTTATTATAATAAGGGAAATGAAAGCATTACGAATGGTGGTTAGCGGAAGAGTTCAGGGTGTATTTTACAGAGCGTCTACCAAAGCTGTTGCCGATCAGCTGGGAATAAAAGGGGTGATTAAAAACCTTAAAGACGGTACAGTTTATATCGAGGCCGAAGGCGAAGAATGGATCATGGACGATTTTATAGATTGGTGTAAGTACGGCCCCGACGATGCCAGGGTAGACGATATTTCTATACATGAAACAGAATTAAAAAACTATCGTAATTTTGAGATTCTAAAGAAATAGTATTGTCAGCACTTAAAAAATTTGCAGGCCAAACCGCAATTTATGGCTTAAGCACAATTGCGTCAAGGATATTAAACTTTTTCCTTACTCCAATTTACACTACTGTGTATCCTCCTTTGGTGTATGGGATCTTTACAAAATTATATGCGTGGGCTTCTATTTTCAATGCAATTATGGCGTTTGGGATGGAAACCACTTTCTTTAGGTACTTAAATAAGAAGGAAGGACAAAAGGAAGTAGTTTATAGCAACACATTTTTTGTTGTTGCTTTCATCACCCTTCTGTTTGTAAGCACTACATTCATTTTTATTCATCCTATTGCTGCCTGGATCCAGGAGGGGAAGCAAACTTCAATAGAAGATTATACAACTTATATCAGGTATTTTATTTTAATCCTGGCGGTAGATGCATTAAGCGTGATCCCGTTTGCAAGGGTGAGGGCCGAAGGAAAGCCTGCCAGGTATGCAGTTATTAAATTCATTAATGTGTTGTGCTTTATCCTGCTCAATCTCTTCTTTATTTTTGCAATTCCATTTATTATTAAAAATAATTTGCTTTTCGCTGATGAATTTGCAAGCTGGTATCGAACAGAATGGATTGGTTATGTTTTTATCTCCAACCTTGTTGCAAGCCTATTAACATTTATTTTATTGCTTCCTGAGGTACTTAAACTTAAGTTCAACATCGATAAAAAATTATTAGCTGAGATGTTTACCTATAGCTGGCCAATTTTGATAGCCAATTTGTCTTTTATAGTAAACGAGACCAGCGACAAGATCTTTCTTGGGCATCTACTGCCAGCAGATATCAGCGAGCAGCAGGTTGGGATTTACGGTGCATGTAGTAAAATAGCGATATTCATGAGTATCTTTATTCAGGCTTTTCGTTTAGGGGCAGAGCCATTCTTTTTTAGTACAGCGAAAGATACAAATGCAAAAAGCACCTATGCATTAATCATGAGCTATTTTATCATAGTGCTTACCTTAATATTTGTAGGGCTGGTGGCTAATATAGAAATTCTGAAATATTTTATCGGCGAAGCTTATTGGAGTGGCTTAAACGTGGTGCCCATTTTGTTGTTCGGATATTTAAGCTTAGGGATTTATATGAATCTTTCGGTTTGGTATAAATTATCAGACCAAACAAAATACGGGTTATACATATCCACAGCAGGTGCGGTTTTGACAATTACTTTGAATATTCTATTTATCCCTATATGGGGATTTATGGCTTCTGCCTGGATTTCTTTAGCAGTATATTTAACCATGATGTTTTTGTCTTATTTATGGGGCCAAAAACACTATCCTATACCTTATGCCGTTAAAAAAGATTTATTATACATTTTTATCTCCGTTGTATTGGTGTTTATTTCTTTTGTCATTTTTAAGAGAAATATCATCGCAGGTAATGTATTATTTATTCTTTTTGGGATATTTATTGTTTATCGTGAGAAGGATAACTTAAAAGCATTATTAAAATAAAGTGAATTTATCATATGAAAATTAAGATCATTAATAACTCCAAAAATCCTTTACCTGGTTATGAAACAGCTTCATCCGCGGGGATGGATTTAAGAGCAAATTTAGAAGAGTCCATTACCTTAAAGCCATTAGAAAGACGGTTAATCCCTACAGGATTATCAATGGAATTACCAATTGGTTATGAAGCCCAAATACGCCCAAGAAGTGGATTGGCTTATAAATTCGGAATCTCCATTGTAAATTCTCCAGGCACTATTGACGCAGATTATCGGGGAGAAATAAAAGTCCTGTTAGTGAATCTTTCTACAGAAGACTATTTGGTGAGCCACGGAGATAGAATTGCACAAATGATAGTTGCCGCACATGAAACGGTAGAGTGGGAAACAGCAGAAAATCTAAGCGAAACAGATAGGGGCGCTGGTGGTTATGGGCATACCGGCGTAAAATAGAAATCAAATAGCCATGCACAATTTTTAAAAGGTTTTAATATGTTGAAGAAATTAGGCATTGGCGTAATTCTGCTTTTTCTTTTTACAGAAGCGTTTTCTCAAAGGGATAAAGCTTCAAAACAAGAGCTCATCGTTATTAGCGGAAAAATTTTGTCTCCACAAGATAGTAGCTTGGTCACCAGCTTGTTTTATTCGGGGTTAAAGGAAAAAATTGCTCAAAACAATAAACTAGCAATAGATTATTTCAATAGGATTTTAGAAATAGATCCAGCTCATCATCATTCTTATTATGAGCTGGCTGCTATCCATTTTGCTGCTAAAGATTTAACCAATGCAAAGTACAATATTCAGAAAGCAACAACTATAAAAAAAGATAATGAATGGTATTGGTTATTAGCTGCAAGTATATACCAGGAATTAAAAGATTTTAACCTGTTAAATTATGCTTTAGATGAGCTCATTACCATTTCTCCGGATAAAGCAGAGTATCGTTTTGATAAAGCCAATACCCTGGTGGTTTTAAAAAAGCCCGAGGAGGCAATGAAAGTTTATCAAAATCTTGAAGAGAAGATTGGCTTAACAGACGATATTATAGAAGGAAGGCAAAGGCTTTATATAAGTGAAGGCAATGTTAAAAGCGCAGAAACTGATCTGATCAAGTTAATTGCAAAAGAACCTGAAAATACTAACTATTTAATCCAGTTAGGAGATCTTTACTTCAATAACGGGCAGAAAGAGAAAGCACTGGCTACTTATAATAAAGCAAAGAATCTTAACCCTGATAATGCTTTTATAAACCTTGCTTTAGCAGATATCTATAACCGTGATTCTCGGTCTGAAGAAGCCTTTCAAGAGTTAAAGCTGGCTTTTAAACATCAGGAATTATCTATTGATCAAAAAATTAAAATTATCATCAGCTATTTTTCCTCTTTTCCTGATAAGAAAGCTTTTAATTATGCTGAAAACCTGTCTCAGGTTTTAACCGAAGTGCATACTGATGATCCGAAAGCCTATTCAATTTACGGAGATGTATTGTTTCAGAAAGGAGAGCTGGATAAGGCAAAACTTGCTTACGAACAAGCCATAAAACTAAATAAACAAGTTTACGCCATTTGGGATCAGTTAATAAGAATCCATCTAGCGCTTAATAATATGCCCGATGTTGTGAAGGTAGGCGAAGAGGCTTTAACCTATTTCCCCAACCAGGCGGCACTATATGTATATACTGCGTTGGCTTATAATCAATTAAAGCAAAGTGATAAAGCAGTGGCTTATTTAAATAATGCCCTTAGCTATGACCTGGATAGAGCTATAAAAGTACAGGTATATAGCAGTTTGGGAGATGCTTACCAAAACCTGAAAAAATATAAAGAATCTTCAGAGTCCTATGAGAAGGCCCTGGCTTTAGAATCCGGAAACGTATATGCTTTAAATAATTATGCTTATTATTTATCGTTAAGGGATGAGAACTTAGAGAAAGCAGAAAAAATGTCGATGCTTTCTAACGAGCTTTCTCCGGGGAATTCTTCTTTTCTGGATACCTACGCCTGGATTTTATTCAGGCAAAAGAAGTATGAGGAAGCAAGGGTTTGGATAGAGAAGGCTTTAAAGGCAAGCGATAATAAAAGTGCTACAATTATTGAACATTATGGTGATATTCTATATCATCTGAACCAAAAAGAAAATGCTTTATTAAATTGGAAAAAGGCAAAAGAATTAGGAGAAGATAGTACAATTTTAAAAAGAAAAATTGATGAAAATAAGTATTCAGAATAGCATTTGGGTTTTAATAGCGGCGCTGTTTGTTGTTACCTCATGTAAACCTAAACAGCAATTAACCGCTGCTGCTCCATCAAAAAAAATAACTTCAAAAAGTAATATAAAAGCAGAAGATCTGAGAAATAATGAAACAGATTTTCAAACTTTCCAGTCGAAATCCAGAGCAATTATTTCTCTGGATGGGAAAACTCACGATGTGAACTTAAATCTCAGGATTAAGAAGGACCAGATGATTTGGGCCTCTATCACTGCTTTTGCCGGAATCGAAGTTGCCCGAATTTTAATTACTCCGGATTCTATAAGATTAATGAACCGCTTAGAAAGTGTATATATCGAGAGACCTTTTTCTTTTATTCATAATTATACGAGTGATAAAATAGACTTTAAAGCGCTTCAGTCGTTACTATTAGGAAACTCTATACCATTTACTTTAGAGAAGGGCAAAATCGAGGTTGAAGATAATATTTTGATAGTTAGAGGTACAGAAAATAATTTGAGTTTTAATAATAGGTATTCGAATTTATTGAAACCTGTTAATGTACAGCTTCAAAATAACTCAGGCCAGCAATTAAGTGTACGTTATAATAATTATTCTTTGTTTACAGGTAAACAACTTCCTGTAGATTTGACTATTGTTTCTAAAATAAATTCAAAGAATATAAATTTGGATATCCAATATCAAAGCCCGCAATTTGATGTTTCTCAGGATTATCCTTATAATGTACCTAACAGATTCACACTGATAAAATAAAATTTTAGATACCTTTGCCAAAATGAAGCAATTTAAAATTCTACTCATACTATTATTTTTAACTTCAGGTAGTGGCTTGTTAGCGCAAACCAGGTCTGAGCTTGAAAGAAGAAAAGCACAGCTGAATAAGGATATTGAGATGATTAACAGTACACTCAAAAAAACGGCTTCCAGCAAACAAGTTACCTTAAAACAGCTGAATGCTTTAAGAGCTCAAATTCGTTTAAGAGAAGAAAAAATTAAAACGATAAACTCAGAAGTGAGACTCTTGGACGGAGAAATCAATGAAAATTTAAATAATGTAAAATCTTTGCAAGCTCAGCTTAAGCAATTAAAATCTGATTATGCTGCTATGATTCGGTTTGCTCAAAAAAACCAGGGCTCTTACAGTAAGCTCATGTATATTTTTGCAGCCAAAGATTTTAACCAGGCTTACAAGCGTATGAAGTACCTGCAACAGTTTGGCGAATATAGAGTAAAACAAGCAAATTATATCGAAGATACCCAGGCGAGTTTGAGGAATAAGATTTCGGTTTTAAATAAAAACAAACAGGAAAAGGACCATCTATTAACCGATCAGCAAAAAGAGAAAAATAAACTTGGCAACGAACAGAGCAACCAGGCTAAAGTTGTAAAAAACCTGACTTCTCAGGAAAGAAAATTGAAGCAAAATCTTGCTCAAAAACAAAGAGATGCCGCAAAGTTAGACCGGGCAATTAGAGCAGCAATCCAGGCAGAGATTGCAGCCGCGAAAAGACGGGCCGAAGAAGAGGCAAGGGCTGCGGCAGCGAAAGCGAAAGCAGAAGGTAAGCCTGTTCCAACTGCAAAAACCGGCTCTGCATTAGCTGCAACACCAGAATCTGCAAAATTATCTGCCGATTTCGTGAGTAATAGAGGAAGATTGCCATGGCCGGTAGCAAATGGGGTAATTACAGATTCTTATGGTAAAAAGAACGTGATTGGTAATGTAACCTCAGAAAATAATGGCTGGACCATAAGAACCGGAACTAACGCAACAGTTAGGGCAATTTTTGAAGGGACTGTTAGCAGAGTATTGGATATAGCAGGTAAAGGTGTGGTTATGATTAGACATGGAGAGTTCTTTACAGTCTATCAGAATCTTAAAACCATCAATGTTTCTGCAGGTCAGAAAGTTTCTACAAAGCAAGCTTTGGGTACTGTAGGTTCAGATGAAGATGATGTTTCGGAAGTGCATTTCGAGTTATGGAAAGGTATGCAGACACAGAATCCATCTTTATGGCTGGCAAACTAATTTGAAAAAATGAAATGCATGTGTAAGTTAACTGCACATATACTCAACTCAATGCAGAATAAAATATTTATATTTGCGTTAGTTTTTAAAAAAGAATGATGTATTACGAAAATCTTTTATTTTTAAATATCGGTGGGCAGGAGACTATTTTAATTGTTTTTGCGATTTTATTGTTATTTGGAGGTAAGAAACTCCCTGAATTAGCAAGAGGATTGGGGAAAGGAATGAGAGAGTTTAAAGATGCCTCTGATGGCGTAAAAAGAGAAATTCATAGAAATATAAATTCTTTAACAGCCGAGGAAGAATTAAAAAGAGAAGAAGCGGAATATAATTATACTCCTGAGGAAGACTCTCTTCCAGCTGAAGAAAATGGCAAAGAAACAGTTAAATAGTTAATTAATATAAAATACAATGGGTTTAGGCGCACCAGAAATTATCCTAATAATAGTAGCTTTATTATTATTGTTTGGCGGAAAAAAAATTCCTGAATTAATGAGAGGCCTTGGAAAAGGTGTAAAAGAATTTAAGGATGGGCAAAACGGAGTGGAAAAACAGGAAGAAAAAACTTACAAGCCAGAAGAGAAACAATAATTCTTTTATTGGTATTTATTTATAATTCTTGTAACCTTGTAATTAAATTAATCTGGTTCCCGGATTATTTTAATTACAAGGTTTTGTTTTAAAAGATGCTTTCAGAAAAAATACAAAATTATTCCAGGTTAGAAGATATACAAGCTGATATTAGAGAGGGCTTGATTTCGGTTGAAGAGTTGGTTGTTTCTTATATTACCAGAATAAGACAATTTTCTGAATTGAATGCCTACCTCGAGGTTTTCGAGGAGGAAGCTTTAGAGCGGGCAAAAGTTATACAACAAAAAATAGATAGCGGTACAGCTGGTAAGCTGGCAGGTATGGTTATTGGCTTGAAAGATAACATTTCTTATAAAAATCATAAGTTAACTGCTTCATCTAAAATTTTGGATGGTTATGTTGCAGTATATTCCTCAACCGTTGTAGAAAGAATATTAGCAGAAGATGCCATTATCATAGGCAGGCTAAACTGCGATGAATTTGCAATGGGTGCTTCTAACGAAACTTCTTATTTCGGTCCGGTAAAGAATTTTGCAGATCGTACTAAAGTCTCTGGAGGCTCGTCAGGTGGTTCAGCAGTTGCTGTACAGGCAGGTTTGTGCTTGGCTTCTCTGGGCTCAGATACAGGTGGGTCTATTAGGCAGCCCTCTGCATTTTGCGGAGTAATAGGCTTAAAGCCTACTTATGCCAGAGTATCAAGATATGGAATTGTTGCCTATGCCTCATCATTTGATCAGGTTGGGCCAATCGCCAGGTCTGTAGAGGATGCGGCTCTATTGTTAGAAGTAATTGCCGGAAGTGATGATTATGATAGCACTTCTTCTGCACAACCCGTCCCGGAGTATTCTAAAAAACTAGAAAATTCTTCTAAACGCCGAATCGCCTATATCGAAGAAACTTTGCATTCAGAAGGATTAGATCCAGAGATCAGGCAAAATATTTTAGATCAGATTCAGCATCTTAAAGGCGAAGGGCATACCGTTGAGCCTGTTTCTTTCGAGTTTTTACAATATGCTGTAGCCACATACTATATTTTAACAACTGCAGAAGCTTCTTCTAACCTTGCCCGTTATGATGGTGTTCATTATGGATACAGGAGTGATGCTTCAACCGATTTAATAAGTACTTATAAACTTTCCAGGTCCGAAGGTTTTGGAGACGAAGTGAAGCGTCGGATTATGCTGGGAACTTTTGTGTTAAGTGCCGGGTATTATGATGCTTATTACTCCAGGGCTCAGAAGATAAGAAGGCTGATCAAAGAAAAAACAGAGCAGATTTTAGAAGACTACGATTTTATTCTTACGCCAACAACGCCAACGCCGGCATTTAATATAGGAGAAGAAATTACCGATCCTGTGGTTATGTATCTTGCAGATATCTTTACAGTGGTTGCATCTTTAGCAGGATTACCCGCAATTTCTTTGCCTTCTGGCCACACAAAAGAAGGTTTACCACTAGGAATGCAGATTATTGGAAAACGTTTTGGAGAGGTAGAATTACTTTCTTTTTCAAAATATTTCACTGATCTGGAGAAAAAATAGTTATTTTGGGTGAGAACCAAATGATTAACATCGGCTATTGCCGGAATAAATTAGAAGAATGAACAAAACTTTCGCTCTAATCTTTTCTTTTCTTTTAATAGGAATAGGTGCAAAATCAAGAGATAATAATGAGGTGGATTCCGCATACGTCAGCAGGTTAACCCCCCAAGAATCAAGAGTAATAAGAAATCTGGTGAGAACAGATACCTTATCTATTCCCACGCATTCAAATATACAGTTAGAGGTATTCAAATACGACGCTAATCTGTTATATAAGTACCGTTTAGATTCTATAAAAACTCCTGTACCGTTAGATTACAACCCTTATGTACAATCTTTTATCGATGCGTTCCTTAATAAAGGAAAAAACCAGATCGGGAAAATGATTTCATTAGGGAATTACTATTTCCCAATTTTCGAGAATGCCTTAAATGCATACAAAATTCCTAACGAATTTAAGTATCTGCCTATTGTAGAGTCGGCTATGGATCCTTTGGCGGTTTCAAAATCAGGTGCAACTGGCTTGTGGCAATTTATGTACACAACCGGTATTGGTTATGGTCTCAATATCAATAATTATGTTGATGAACGAAGAGACCCTATCCAGTCTAGTTATGCAGCTGCAAAATATCTTAAAGAAGCATATGAAAATTTAGGCGACTGGCTTTTGGCCCTGGCCTCTTATAATTGCGGGCAGGGAGCAGTGAGCAGAGCTATCGCGAAAGCTGGTGGAGCACCTAAGACTTTCTGGGAAATCCATCAGTACCTCCCGATGGAAACCAGAAATTATGTGCCTAAATTTATTGCTGTTACTTACATGATGCATTATTATGATCGCTATAAAGACATCGATATCCCTGATGCAAACGTCAAAATCAACATAGATTCTATTTATGTAAATAAGTTTGTAAGCTTTGATAATTTAGCCGATGTTTTAAATATAGAAAGTAAAGAAATAGAGATTTTAAATCCTTCTTACAAAAAGAGGTTGATTAATGGATCTCCGGAATCACCAAAAAGACTCATTATACCTAAAGTAGATTATAAAACTTATGCATCTCTTTTTGATGTTTTAAATAGCGATGAGCATGGCGAATTCGCATATGCTTCTCTGAAAACAGAAACGCCTAAAGTGTATCTTGCGAAAAAGAATCACACAGTAGCCAAAGGAGAAAACTTAACTAAAATAGCAAATCAATATAAAGTAGAAGTGCAGGATATAAAGGTTTGGAATAATCTTAAGAGTATAGCAGTGGTGCCCGGTCAGAAATTAATTGTTAATAAGCCTAATTCAAGTATTGTTCCTGCTGCTACAGATAAATCCCCAAAATATATTACCTATACAGTAAAATTAGGAGATACATTATCTTCTATCGCCAAGAGATTTAATGGCGTAACCGTTGGAGCGATACAGGAGCTTAACAATTTAAGCAGCTACACACTTAAGGCGGGGATGGTGTTAATGATTAGTACGTTGTAATTTATTTTTTAGGACCCTTCAGCCATCTTCACAGTCTTATTATATAACTTGTAGAGAACATTCTTCAAGTATAGTGTAGCACTAATATTAAAATAATGAGTAAGACAAATAAAATTCAGGATGCTTTAGATTACCATGCAAAAGGCAGACCCGGTAAAATACAGGTAATTCCCACAAAACCGACGAATACTCAACGTGATTTAACACTGGCTTATTCCCCAGGTGTAGCAGAGCCATGCTTAAAAATTGCAGAAAATAAAGATGACGTTTATAAATATACAGCAAAAGGGAACTTAGTTGCTGTTATAAGCAATGGAACCGCAGTTTTGGGTTTAGGAGATATAGGGCCGGAAGCAGGGAAGCCTGTAATGGAAGGCAAAGGTTTGCTCTTTAAAATTTTTGCAGATATAGATGTTTTTGATTTAGAACTCGATACCAAAAACGTTGATGAGTTTGTAACTATTGTTAAAGCTTTGGAACCAACTTTCGGAGGTATTAATCTGGAAGATATAAAAGCGCCAGAGTGTTTCGAAATCGAACGCAGGTTAAAAGAGGAAATGAACATTCCGGTGATGCATGACGATCAGCATGGAACCGCAATTATTTCAGCTGCAGCTTTAATCAATGCCTGTGAGCTCCAGAATAAGAAATTAAGCAAAGTGAAAATTGTAGTTAACGGTGCGGGTGCGGCAGCAATATCCTGTACACGTTTATACGTTTCTATGGGTGCCACCAAGGAAAATGTGGTAATGCTCGACCGCAGCGGTGTGATTAGAGCAGATCGGCCAAACCTGGAGGGTACAAAATTAGAGTTTGCAACGCAAAGGGATATACGCACCTTGGCTGAAGCTATAAAGGATGCCGATGTATTTATAGGCTTATCTTCTGCTGATGTTGTGGATGCAGAAATGCTCAAATCGATGGCTAAAAACCCTATCGTTTTTGCAATGGCAAATCCCAATCCGGAGATTGCTTATGAATTAGCGATAAAAACCCGTAAAGATATTATTATGGCAACCGGACGTTCTGATTACCCTAACCAGGTAAATAATGTGCTTGGTTTTCCTTATATATTCAGGGGAGCCCTGGATGTCAGAGCTACAGCAATTAACGAGGAGATGAAAATCGCTGCGGTAAGAGCTATTGCTGAGTTGGCTAAAACACAG
This sequence comes from Pelobium sp., assembly GCA_045629485.1. Classification (GTDB taxonomy): domain Bacteria; phylum Bacteroidota; class Bacteroidia; order Sphingobacteriales; family Sphingobacteriaceae; genus Pseudopedobacter. The sequence continues at coordinate 51,152 of JAZQRF010000217.1, forward strand.
GTTCCAGAAGCTGTAAATCTAGCCTATAATGCCAAAAATTTAAGGTTTGGTAAAGATTATATCATTCCTAAGCCAGTAGATTTTAGATTAATAACCTCTGTGGCACCTGCTGTAGCAAAAGCCGCTATAAGCTCAGGGGTTGCCCGACATATTATAACTGATTGGGAAGCTTACGCAGAGGAACTTAAAAAGAGATTAGGAATGGATGATGCAATTATGCGTACCATTTCAAATAAAGCAAAGCTGGATCCTAAAAGAGTTGTTTTTGCAGAAGCAGATAATTATAAAATTCTTAAATCTGCACAGATTGTAAAAGATGAGGGGATTGCAGTTCCCATTCTGCTGGGAAATAAATCAGCCATCAATAAAATCATCAGAGAACATGAACTTGATCTGGAAGGTGTAGAAATTATTGATCCTTTAGAAGAGAAAGAATGGGGTGAAGAGTTTGCCCAATATCTGTATGAAAAACGCCAGAGAAGAGGAATTACTCTTTTTGATTCCCGTAAACACATAAGGGATCGAAATTATTTCGGGGCAGCTATGGTTCAGTTTGGTAAAGCAGATGCACTAATTTCGGGTTTAACAAGAAATTATGCTTCTACGGTTAAACCCGCATTGCAAATTATTAATACCGCAGAAGGTGTAAATAAAGTTGCAGGGATGTACATGATGCTAACTAAGAAAGGTCCGGTATTTTTTGCAGACACTACCATCAATATGAACCCCACGGCAGAAGAGTTGGTAGATATAACAGTATTGGTAAATAAAGCAGTTAAACAATTTAATATTATACCAAGAATTGCTTTGCTTTCTTATTCAAACTTCGGATCTAATGAAGGGGCTGTTGCAGAAAAAACAAGAGAAGCAGTAAAGTTGCTGCATAAAAATCATCCAGAAATAATTGTTGATGGAGATTTACAGGCAAATTTCGCACTAAATGAAGAATTAATGAGAGATAATTTTTCTTTCTCTAAATTAAAAGATGGGTCTGCTAATACGTTGGTTTTTCCTAACTTAGAGTCGGGAAATATTGCTTATAAACTGTTGCAGGAATTAGGTGGGGCCGAAGCTGTTGGACCTATACTTTTGGGAATGAATAAGCCTGTTCATATATTGCAATTAGGTAGTTCAGTAAGAGAGATTGTAGACATGGTCACCATTGCTGTTGTGGATGTGCAGGAAAAAGAAGCTGCTGAAAAATAGAATTAAAATACAGGTATGGCCTGCGAAACATGTACGAATATATAGACGGAAAATTAGTTTTTAAATGCCCAACATATGTTGTGATAGAAACTGGGGGAATAGGGTATCACTTAAACATATCTCTTCATACTTTTTCTTTAATAAAAGATCAGGAAAGATGTAAGTTATTTACCTGGTTACATGTAAAAGAAGATGCGCATACATTATATGGTTTTGCCGAAGAGGGAGAAAGGAAATTGTTCCTGAATTTAATTTCTGTAAATGGAATTGGTGCGGGTACCGGAAGAATGATGCTTTCTTCTATTTCTCCTTTAGAGATAGAGGAAGCCATTATCAAAGGAGATATAAACCAAATCAAAAAAATAAAGGGAATTGGGCCTAAATCTGCTCAAAGACTTATTATAGAATTACAAGATAAGCTTAAGAAAGATGGCAGTGGCACTCTAATGCTGATGCCGCAAAATCACACAGCAAAAGATGAAGCCCTTAGTGCTCTTGTAATGCTAGGCTTTGTCAAAAATACTGCAGAAAAGGCAGTTGATGTAGCTGTAAGAAGCTCAGATAAAATTTTATCTGTAGAAGAAATAATAAAAATTGCCCTAAAGAGTTTATAAGTAAAATTTTAACTAACCCTAAATATTGAGAACAAGTTTTACCCGTCTTTTTTTCAGGCTATTTATTGTTTTTGTCCAGATTTTTTTGGCTATAAATGTTTCGGCACAGCTTAAAAGCACTGATTCACTTAAAATAAAATATCCATTTAAGGATAACACTATTACTCCTGTTTTTGGTAAAAAAGGTATTTTTCTAAAAGATCCGGAGAACTTAAAACGAACAGTTGAATACGATCCTGTTACAAAAAAATATATTATAAGAGAAACCATTGGAGGCAGGCCATACAGGGCGCCACAATATCTTACTTTTAGTGAATACCAAAGATTAGAGCAGCAAAGAATCCAAAAAGATTATTGGAATAATCTTGTAGTAACGGGAACGCCAGCACAAGAAGCCGGATTTCTTCCTTCTGTAACTGTAAAAAGTAAATCTTTTGAGCGGATCTTTGGAGGTAATACCATTGATATCCAACCGCGTGGAACAGCAGACCTCACCTTTTCTGGCCGCATCAATAAAAATGAAAATCCTTTGTTTAACGAACGTCAAAGGGTTCAGGGAAACTTCGATTTCGACCAGCGTATTCAAATGAACCTGGTAGGAAATATCGGCGAAAAACTAAAAATAACAACCAATTACAATACCGAAGCCCAGTTTGATTTCGAAAACCAGCTTAAATTAGAGTATACCGGCAAAAAAGATGAGATAATACAGAAATTTGAAGCCGGTATGGTGAGTTTTCCTCTTAATACTACTTTAATTACTGGTAGCCAGGCATTGTTCGGGGTGAAAACCCAGTTGCAATTTGGTAGATTAGGTGTTACCAGTTTATACTCACAACAAAAATCTCAGGCTAAAGAAATTACCATTACCAATGGTTCCCAGCAAAACGAATTCAGGTTAACTACAGATAATTACGAAGCAAATAAACATTATTTTTTAGCCCAGTATTTCCGCAACAACTATAACCGGGCAATGGCTAATTTGCCTATTGTTACATCAAATGTAAATATTACTAAAATAGAAGTTTGGATTACGAACAGAAGTAACAGTACAACAGATTCCAGGGATGTTTTGGCATTTATGGACCTTGGAGAAAATAATCCTTACAATACCACTTTATTTACGGGCGGAGGCAGTGCTTTCCCGGCAGCTTTTAATGGCCCCGGTTTTACTCAGCAATCTAATAATCTATTACAGGCAATTCCTCAAAGCTCACGCTTAACTAATAATAACGAAATAGAAGGTTTTTTCGCAGCAACCGGAAGAACAGATAATTACAATAAGTTAACCTATGCCAGAAAACTAACAGAAAGGGAATTCACACTTAACCCTTTATTAGGATTCATCTCTCTAAACAACGCCTTAAACGCAGATGAGATATTGGCTGTATCTTATCGTTATACGGTTAATGGAGTAGAATACCAGGTAGGTGAATTTTCTACAGACATTAATGTTTCTCCAACTGATCCTCAGGTTTTATTCGCTAAATTACTGAAGAACGAAACAATTAAAACCAATCTTCCAATTTGGGATTTAATGATGAAAAACATCTATTCATTAGGGGCTTACCAGGTGAGCAGAGACGATTTCAGGTTAAATATTTTTAGATTGGATGAATCTGGTGTAGAAAAACCTTTACTTACCGAAGGCCCGCAATCAGGAAGATTATGGTTACAGGTCACAGGGGTAGACCGGTTAAATCAACAAAATGCCGCACAGCCGGATGGTTACTTTGATTTTTTGGAAGGACAAACTATCGATCCGGTAAACGGACGAATCGTTTTTCCTTTAATAGAGCCTTTTGGTGCCGATCTTGCAGCACAATTTAATGGCGACCAGACTTTAATTGATAAATATGCTTTTTTACCCCTTTATCGAACTACCAAAGCATTGGCTCAACAGCTTTCGCCAGGCCTTAACAGATACATTATTTCAGGAACTTATCAATCTCAGGTAAGTTCAGAATTCCAGTTAAACGCCATAAATGTTCCCGAAGGGTCGGTTACAGTAACTGCCGGAACTTTACGTCTATCGGAAGGGGCAGATTATACAGTAGATTACAATATTGGTAGGGTAAAAATTTTAAATGATGCCCTATTAAACTCCGGGCAACCGATAAAAATAAAGTTGGAAAGTAATGAGCTTTTTGGCATCCAGCAACGTTCTCTATTCGGAACACGCTTAGATTACCGGGCGAGTGACAATCTGAATTTAGGAGCCACCCTCATGAATTTGAAGGAAACTCCGCTCACCCAAAAAGTGAATTTTGGCGAAGAGTCTATCTCGAATACCATGTATGGTTTAGATTTAAATTATAATACCACCAGCCGGTTTTTAACACGTTTAGTTGATAAAATTCCTTTCATTTCCACCAAAGAAGAATCCTCTATTACGTTTAGCGGAGAATTTGCGAAATTCAATCCAGGTCACCCAAAAGCATTAGATTTTGCCGGAGACAAAGGCGGCGCCAGTTACATAGACGATTTTGAAGGCAGCCGCTCTATCATCGATTTAAAAAGCCCGGTTTCGTGGCAGATTTCGGGAACACCGCAATTGTTTCCTGAATCTCAACTGTCAAACGATCTTTCTTACGGTTTCAACCGGGCAAAAATTTCGTTCTTTAATATTGATCCAATCTTTTATAACAGGAGCAGCAATTTCACCCCGGCAAACATTGCCAATAACAAAGCCGAGCTTTCTAACCATTATGTGAGAGAGGTTTTAGAAACCGAAGTTTTTCCGTTTAAACAAATCGCAACCGGAACTTTATTAACGTTGCCAACATTTAACGTGGCATACTATCCAACACTTCGCGGACCGTATAATTTTTCTACAACAGGTATCAATCCGGATGGAACTTTACAGAACCCGAGAAGCCGCTGGGGAGGGCTTTTTAGAAGAATTGAGACCAACGATTTTGAGGCTTTAAATATTGAATTTATCGAGTTTTGGGTAATGGATCCTTTTATTTATAAGCCCTCTTCTCCTGGTGGAGACCTGTATTTAAATATTGGAAATATATCAGAAGACATTCTAAAAGATGGCAGAAAAAGTTTAGAGAACTCCTTACCTACAGATGGCGATCCGGCTAAAACCGATGAAACTGTTTGGGGAAGAGTGTCTAAATTACAGCCTGTAATTCAGGCTTTCGATAACGACCCAAATGCCAGGGCGTTACAGGATGTAGGTTTAGACGGTTTGGGTAACCAGGGAGAACAACAGAAATACCAGGCTATAGTTAACCAAATAACGGCATCGTTAACTCCTCAGGCTGCTACTTTCTATAATGCCGATCCTTCTTCAGATGATTACGAATATTACCGTGGTCCACAATTAGACCAGGCAAATGCAGGCATTTTAAGAAGATACGAAAATTATAACGGCACAGACGGAAACTCCAAAACCTCCCAGCAATCTAAAGATGCTTTGGGTATAGAAAATTCTGCTTCCACAGCTTTACCCGATGGTGAGGATATCAACCGGGATAATAATTCTACCCAAACCGATGAATACTATCAGTACAGGGTTAGTATGCGTCCGCAGGATTTAATAGTTGGGCAAAACAATATTACTGATATGGTTTCTGCCAATGTAAAATTAGCAGATGGAACTACGCAAACCGTAAAATGGTACCAGTTTAAAGTGCCGGTAGCACAAGGCGAAGCGATTGGCGGAATACAGGATTTTAAATCTATTCGCTTTATGCGGATGTTTATGACAGATTTTGCCGACACGACGGTATTGAGGTTCGCAAGGTTACAATTGGTAAGAGGAGAGTGGAGAAGGTATAACGCAGAGAATACGCCTGCAAAAGTGCTGGCAGATGAAGCTTTGGGAACTCCCGGTTTGGATAACTCTACCTTAGATGTAACTACCGTAAACATTGAGGAAAATGGGACCAGGACGCCTATTCCATATGTTATTCCACCAGGGATTCAGAGAGAGAGAGATTTCTCTAACTTTAGAGGAGATACCCGTCAAAACGAGCAATCTTTATCCGTTGTGGTTAAAAATCTAAGAGATGGTTATGCAAGAGCAGCATTTAAAACTACGGTTAATGATGTAAGGTCTTATAAGCGTTTACAAATGTTTATCCATGCAGAGGCAGACCCTTCTTCGCAATTAAACGACGGAGATATTGCTGCTTTTATAAGACTGGGAACGGATAATCAGGATAATTATTACGAATACGAAATTCCCATGAAGGTGACCCTTCCGGGAACACGGGATGAAAACTTGATATGGCCAGCGCAAAATAAGCTGGATGTAGAGTTCAGACTTTTTCAGCAAGCCAAATCAGCCAGAAATTTAGCGATAGAAAGAGGACAGTTGGCTGGCTATAATATTCCGTTCGTATATATGGATGGGAATAATAAAATTACCATTAAAGGACAGCCTGACCTAAGTAAATTGAGGGTAATCATGTTAGGTGCCCGTAATCCTTTGGCAGGAAACGGCCGTCCGGATGATGGTTTGGAGAAAAACGTGGAGCTTTGGTTTAACGAATTACGCTTAACAGATTTCGACGAGCGTGGCGGGTGGGCAGCCACCGCGAGAATGAATGCGAAGCTTGCTGATTTTGGAGATGTAACAATTTCTGCAAATAAAAGCACTATCGGTTTTGCCTCTTTAGAAAAACGGGTAAGCGAAATCAACAGATCGGACGATATGTTTTTCGATCTTTCCTCCAGTTTCGAGCTGGGTAAATTTTTTCCTGATAGAACAGGGATCAAAATTCCGATGTACTTTAATTATTCCAGCCAGTTAAGTACGCCGCAGTACGATCCGCGAAACCCCGACTTGGAGTTGAAAAATATTTTAGGCGGATTACCTCGGGCAACCAGAGATTCTATAAAAAATTATGCGCAGGATTATACGGTAAGAAGAGGAATAAACTTCACCAACGTTAGAAAAATTAAGACTAATCCCGATGCTAAAAATCATTTATGGGATATAGAAAATTGGAGTTTAAGTTATGCTTATACCGAGTATGATCATCGCGATTTCATCAATCAGAATTCTTTGCAAAAGAATTACAGGGGAGCATTGGCTTATAACTTCAGTAATACAGCAAACTTTATCACTCCTTTTGCTAAAGTGATTAAGAATAGAAATTTAGCGCTGTTGAAAGATATCAATTTCAGTTTGCTGCCGTCTGTGTTAAACTTCAGGATAGAGGTGAATCGTCTTTATTCAGAGAATACTTTAAGAGACAATGATCCGAATAATTTCATTCCTATTAATACTACTTTTAATAAAAATTTCCAGATCAGCAGACTGTATGGCATCAGTTGGGATTTAACCAAATCTTTAAAACTCGATTTCAATGCGACCAACCTTTCGGTGGTAGACGAACCTGAAGGAAGAATTACAGGTTTAAAAAGAGATACCGTTTGGAACAATTTAAAAAAATTAGGCCGTACCACAGATTATAACCACACCATCAGCTTAAGCTATACGGTGCCAATTAACAAGATTCCGTATTTAGATTTTGTGAACCTGGTGACACGGTACCAAACACAGTTTAACTGGATGACTGAACCTTTGATCAGTATCAATAATCCCGAATTTAATTTCGGAAATACCATTCAGAACTCCCGTACTATCCAGGTTAATCCAACCTTAAATATGAATACTTTGTACAATAAGTTTGGTTTTTACCGAACTCTGAATAGTGCAAATAATGAGGGAGGTATTGGAAGTGTGCTGGCGAAATTCCTGTTCAGTGTAAAAAACGTGAGTGGTTCTTACATCAGGAATGATGGGACTTTCTTGCCAGGGTATTTACCACAAACGGATGCTTTTGGAATGGATTTCTCTGCCGATGCACCGGGCGTTGGTTTTATATTAGGCTCTCAGGAAGATATACGGGGAAGAGCTTTAAGGAATGGCTGGTTAACCCGCGATACTTTAATGAACCAGCTTTATGTGCAAACCTTAAACGAAAAACTAAATCTTCGTGGAACTTTAGAACCCTTCCGTGATTTTAGAATAGAACTAACAGCTTTTAAAAATCAGAGTAGAAACTACTCTACAAACTTTAAATTCGACCCAGACCAAAACGGCTTTGCCAGCTTAAGCCCAATAACAGCAGGAGATTATAGCGTTTCCATTATTTCCTTAGGAAGTGCATTTAGAGAGAGAAATTCAGATAAATATTCTTCTATATTTCAGCAATTTTTAGCAAACAGAGAAGTAATCTCCAGGAGATTAGGTCGTCAAAACCCTAATAGTAACGGCATCAGACAGGATGGATTTGCCGATGGATACGGTAAAACATCTCAGGACGTATTGATTTCTTCGCTCATGGCGGCTTATCTTAATAAAGATGCGCAATCTGTTAACTTAAACAGTTTTCCTAAAATTCCTATTCCAAACTGGCGCTTAACCTATAATGGTTTAGCTAAGCTTGATTTTATAAGTAGTATTTTTACTTCTTTCGATCTTACTCATGGGTATAACTCCACTTATAATATTAACGGTTACAATTCATTAATCCGATACAGAGAATTCAATGGTGCTTCGGTAGAAAGAGATGCAAAACCAGATGGCGGCGATTTCTTGCCTCTTTACCAATTTTCTCAGGTTACACTTTTCGAACAATTTGTGCCGCTTTTAGGGATTGATATGCGTTTTAAAAGCAACGTGACGATTAATTTGGAGTATAGGAAGTCGAGAGCATTAAGCTTTGGATTGGCCAACAGCCAACTGGCACAGCAAAAAGACCAGGCATTTGTATTTGGCTTCGGCTACCGTACTGCCGATTTTAGATTCCCGTTTGGCCTGTTTAAAAGCGTAAATCTTAAAAATGATTTAAACTTTAAAGTTGATATCGCCATAAGAGATAACAAAACCGTAATTTACCGGGCAGATGTAGAGGATCCGGAAATTTCAGCAGGATCTAAAAATATCACTTTCCGACCCAGTATAGATTATGTGCTGAATCAGCGTTTCAATTTAAGAGTATTTTACGATTCTAATATCACAAGACCCTATACTTCGCAAACTTTTAACACTGCTTTTAGTAACTTTGGCATTAATTTAAGATTCACCATTCAATAATCTGAATTTTAAATTCTCAAGTCTTAATTTTTAATTTCGAAATGCCATCATTAAAAATTAAGAACTAAACATTTAACATTATATCATGAGCAATAACGAAATTTTTAAAAAACTAAGAGTAGCACTTCATTTAAGAAATGATGAGATCATCGATATTCTAAAATTGGTCGATTTTAAAATCACTGCAAGTGAACTGGGCTCTTTTTTTAGAAGCGAAGACCATCCGAATTATAAACCATGTAAAGACCAGATTCTGCGGAATTTTTTAAATGGTTTGGTGATCCATATGCGTGGTCCGTTGGCACCTAAGAAAGAAGAAAAGGATTAGGACTTTCGGGATGAGTTTAACTAAATAAAAATCTGAGGTTAACAATCCAGTCTTTCTAAAATCAATCTTTCCAATCCCAATCCAGACAATTTTTGTTATTTTTACATTCAAATAAAACATAAAAAAATGAATTTCCCTTCAGAATTAAAATACACTAAAGACCACGAATGGGTTAAAGTGGATGGAGAACAAGCCTATGTTGGCATTACAGATTTTGCACAGAGAGAGTTGGGTGATATTGTATTTATAGATATCAATACAGTAGGAAATGAAGTTGCTGAAGGAGATATTTTTGGCACAGTAGAGGCCGTAAAGACAGTTTCTGATCTTTTTATGCCCGTAACAGGTACAGTCTTAGAAATTAATGCAGCATTAGATGCAAACCCTGAGCTGGTAAACTCTGACCCATATGGCGAAGGCTGGATGGTGAAAATTAGCCTGGCTGCTGGTGCGACGGATAATTTGCTTTCAGCAGATGATTATAAAGCTTTAGTTGGTGCCTAATGCTTAAAACCTTAAAGTTTCAATGGCCTGCTTTACTTTGGTCGGTTTTAGTATTGATACTTTGCAATATGCCCATGTCATCCGGGGGGCCTTCTGTTTTTTTCGAAGGCTTTGATAAGATGGCACATTTGGGTTTTTTCTTTATCCTTACTGTTCTGTTGCTTTTTGGTAAGATAAATCAGCAGAACAGTTATGATTATAGATTATTAACCATCCTCAAAATTATTTTAGTAACAGCTGCTCTTGGAGGAGGAATAGAGCTTTTACAATGGAAAGTTTTTACCTATCGCTCTGCAGAATGGTGGGATTTTATTTCCGATATGTTAGGTGTGGGTATGGGAATTTTTAGTTATTTATTGTTACATAGAAAATATAAACATGTTAAAGCAAGGTAAAAGGCTTTTATTAGCTTTAATCCTATTATCCTTTATGTCTTCCTGTTCTATTTTTAAGCCAGGTTGCAGATGTCCTAAGTTTTCTAAAACAAAGGCAACAATCAGCCTTAGAGAAGTCTAAAATCGTTAGATATTTGTAATAAAACAGTTAAATACCATTCTTATTTGGATTTATTTTAAATAAGGTATATTTTCGTTCAAATTCCAAATTTATGAAGCTTTCTCAATTACAAATAGGTCAAAAAGGAATTATTAAGGAATTTACAGATTTAGAAATGTCTGTTAAATTAATGGAGATGGGATGTTTGCCTGGAGAATCCGTAAAAGTAGAAAGAATTGCACCATTAGGATGTCCAATTGCTATTAGCGTTTCTGGTTATCAGTTATCTCTAAGATTACAGGAAGCTTCTACTGTAGAATTAATTTAATTCGTATTGAAACAAAATCTTAAAGTAGCCCTGGTAGGCAATCCTAATACCGGAAAATCAACCATATTTAATGCTTTAACAGGTTTAAACCAAAAGGTTGGTAATTTTCCAGGTATTACTGTAGATAAAAAAACGGGTATTTGTAAGCTTTCAGAAGAAGTATATGCAGAAATCATCGATTTACCAGGTACCTATAGCTTATATCCAAAAAGTATAGACGAAGCGATTGTTTTCGAAGTTTTATCGAACAAGAGCGGGGCGTCCTTTCCGGATGTGGTGGTAATTGTTGCCGATGCTTCTAACCTAAAAAGGAATTTATTACTCTACACTCAAATAGCAGATTTGAAATTGCCTGTCATTATCGCCTTAAACATGATGGACCAGGCAGAGAAAGGTAATATTGATATCAATATTAATGAACTCGCGAAAAGGCTCAATGTACAGGTTGTTCCCTTATCAGCCAGAAAATCAAAAGGAATTGAGGAGTTAAAATCTGCAATTTTAAACTCCACTAAAGTTGCTTTACAGCATCCAACTATAGATGTTGCTTCTATCGCCCCTGGTTTAATTTCTGCCATTAGCGAAGAATTTAATATCAGCAATCCTTATGTTGCTCTACAGCTTGCCCATCAGCATGAGTATGTGAAGTACTTAAGCAAAGAGCAAAGCAACAGGGTTGAGGAGCTGGAGCAAGAATACCAGTTTCACCCCCAAAAGGCTCAGGCAAGCGAAACCATAGCCAGGTATAATTTTATCAACGATATCTTGCATGGTACAGTAGTTCACCGCACTGCAGCATTCGAAGAAAATCTGAGTAATAAAATAGATCAGTTTTTAACGCATAAAGTATGGGGTTTCATAGTTTTTCTAGCCCTGCTACTCTTTGTTTTTAATGCGATTTTTTCATGGTCGGCTTATCCAATGGAACTGATAGAAGGTTTTTTTGGCTGGATGACCAAAATTGGACATGAATACCTCCCTGCAGGGATGCTTACAGATTTATTGCTTGATGGCGTGATTGCAGGTCTGGGCGGTATCGTCATATTTATCCCGCAAATCGCAATCCTGTTTGCCTTTATTGCTATTTTAGAAGATACTGGATACATGGCTCGAGTGACTTTTATGATGGACAGGATCATGCGGAAAGTAGGTTTGAACGGGAAATCTGTAGTGCCTATGATTGGTGGTTTGGCTTGTGCTGTACCATCCATTATGGCGGCCCGTACCATAGAAAACTGGAAAGACAGGATGATCACAATTATGGTAACGCCTTTAATCAGTTGTTCTGCCCGATTGCCGGTTTATACATTATTAATTTCTTTAATTATTCCGGAAGGTACGGTGCTTGGCTTTATAAGCATCCAGGCCCTGGTATTAATGGGTTTATATGTGCTTAGTGGAGTGGCCGCATTTGCTGTTGCCTGGGTGATGAAGAAGATTATTAAAGCCAAAGGCAAAGGTTATTTTGTGATGGAAATGCCTGTTTACAGGATGCCCAGATGGAGTAATGTGTTGTTAACCATGTTTGATAAATCCAAAACATTTGTACTGGAGGCAGGTAAAGTAATTATCGCCATATCTATTATCCTGTGGGTGTTGGCATCCTTTGCTCCAGGGAATAGGTTTGAGATGATTGATGAAAAATATGCACCCCAGTTGGAAGCTGCTAATGAGGAGCAAGCTGAGCATATCGAAACCTTAATCAGTAAAGAAAAATTAGAAAACTCTTATATAGGAATTTTGGGTCATGCGATAGAACCAGCTATACGCCCATTGGGTTACGATTGGAAGATTGGCATAGGATTGATTACTTCTTTTGCTGCCCGTGAGGCATTTGTGGGTACAATGGCAACCATCTATAGTGTAGATGGCGGCGACGAAGACACAGCTACAATCAGAGAGCGAATGGCGGCATCAGTTAATCCTTCTACCGGTTTACCAGTTTATACGCTGGCTACAGGGATTTCCCTGATGCTGTTTTATGCCTTTGCGATGCAATGCATGAGTACCGTAGCTATAGTATATCGCGAGACCAAGTCCTGGAAGTGGCCTACCATTCAAATTGTATATATGACAGCAATGGCTTATATTTCTGCTTTAATTGCTTATCAAATTTTAAACTAATAAATTGTATTCTGTTTTTTAGTTATTGCAATAATGCCTAATTCTAAAGCAAGTATTCTTTCAAAATATATGCCTCCATTAGCTGCAGAATTAATAGCAGAGTGGATAGATAGCTATGAGTGCGAGTTTAGGATTTCGAGGAGCAGGAATACCAAATTGGGCGATTATAGGGCGCCCTTTAAAGGAAGCGGCCATAAAATTTCTGTAAACCATAACCTCAACCCATATTCTTTTTTAGTGACCACTGTACACGAGTTTGCCCATTTGGTAACATGGAATAGTTGGAAGCATCGGGTAAAACCTCATGGGCAAGAATGGAAAGACAATTTCAGGAAGCTGATGTTGCCCTTCTTCGATATGGATATTTTTCCTGTAGATGTAAAAAAGGCCATTGTATTATACCTGCAAAATCCTGCGGCATCCAGTTGTACTGATGTAAACTTGTTTAAGACCTTAAAATCTTACGATCAGCCTTCGGAAGGTACCTTATCTATTGAAGACATTGCCGAAAATGAAACTTTTGCTACCACTAATGGCCGCGTATTTAAAAAGTTGAATAAGGTTAGAACCCGCTATCGCTGCCTGGAAGTAAAAACAGGTTTATTCTATTTGTTTAGCCCTTTGGCCGAAGTTAAGTTAGTGAGCTAACTTTTCTCCTGAAGTATAAATCATATTTGTTCCCTGCCTTTTGTAGGCTATTTTTAATTTAGAACCCCTGTAAATTTCCGGGTTTTGCTCTAATTCCAGAATTAAGGAATCTGGTTTTTTGATAAGATAGGAGGATTCTATTCCCTGGCTGCTGTTCATGATTAGGGATTTTTTAGCAGCGCTTTGGTTGATCCTGTCAAAGGTTAAGGCATACTCCCCGCTAGCGCTTAAACCCTTCTCAATCCTGCTAAAATCATATGATTTATTCTTGTCAATTAAACTTTCTTCTACTTTGGTGTAAGGTTTGGAGTTTAAAAGTGAATCACTCTCTGCAGATCTTTCATCGGCTTTTAAGAAAATGGCATTTCTATAAAAAAACCTGGTGTCTTTAAATTCAAAAGAAGGTTTCTCCCCAATGATGGTTTGTTTAGATTTTTCCTGGTATAAAACAAGCTCACCATTTTCCAGATAATAGGTTTTATTGTTAAAGCCATAACCTCCGGAGCTGCCATATTCCTCATAAATAACAGGTATGCTATCTTTTCTATATTCTACAAAATAGAAGGTGTAATCTCCCTGGTTATATACCGGGCTTTCTGTTTTTAAAAGGCTCTCTTTTAAAGAATTTAGGCCCTCTGTATAGGTGATAATACTCTCTTCTGAGCTAATAGCAGCATTTATAGAATCTTTTACCGAAGTGCCGGAAGTAGTATTTGTGGAATTACATGCGAACAATGCACATATAAAAAACGAATATAGAAGTTTAGTCATAGCCCTTAAACCAGATTACTGAGATTTTGTTTCTTTCCACTGCTTGCTGAAAGATTTATCCTCAACCTCGGGTAAAACTCTGTTTTTTCCCCACAATTTTTTAAAGAAATTCTTGAGAATAAAATTCTTGAATTTCCCTCCCGCCATATCCATTTTATTGCGCTTGAGCATGGTCTTTTTCCAGAAAAACCAGCCCCACTTTTCAGGAGCGGTATTTAAATTTTTCTTAACAGCATCACGTCTGTTAAGCAATAACATTTTATGGATATCAATCTTAACGGGGCATACTTCTGAGCATTTTCCGCATAAGCTGGAAGCATAGCTTAAATGTTTAAAATCTTCCATGCCCTTTAAATGAGGCGTAATAATAGAACCAATTGGGCCACTATAAGTGGTGTCATAAGTATGCCCTCCTATATTTTTATAAATAGGGCAACCGTTTAAGCAGGCACCACATCTTATGCAATATAAGCCCTGTCTCTGATCTTTTTGGGCTAACAGGTTTGTACGGCCATTATCCAATAAAATTACATACATCTCTTCCGGGCCATCGGTTTCTTCTGCCTTTTTGGGTCCGCTAAGGATGGTGTTATAAACTGTTAAATTTTGGCCGGTGCCATGGGTAGAAAGCATTGGCCAAAAGAGATCCAGATCCATCATAGATGGTATCATTTTTTCGATGCCTACAATTGCAATATGAATTTTTGGAAACGTTGTGGTTAGCCTCGCATTGCCTTCGTTTTCTGTAAGTGCAATACTGCCGGTATCGGCAATTAAGAAGTTTGCACCAGTAATGCCCACATCAGCACTCAGGTATTTATCTCTTAAAAGCTCTCTTGCTTTTAAAGTTAATTGCTGAGGAGTAGCATCTATAGGTGTTCCGAATCGGTTATGAAAAAGTTCTGCAATGTTATCTTTATTAAGGTGCATTGCAGGCGTAACAATATGATATGGTTTTTGACCAAGCAATTGTACAATATATTCACCCAGATCAGATTCTAATGATTGTATACCATTTTCTTCAAGAAACTCATTTAAATGAATTTCTTCTGTAACCATTGATTTGGATTTGATGACAGTTTTCGCATTCGCCTTTTTCATGATCTGCAGAATCTCCCTGTTAGCTTCGTCTGCATCATTTGCCCAGATTACTTTTCCTCCTTTTTTCTGGAAATTAGATTCAAACTCAGGTAAAAGTTTATCTAAATTCTCCATCACCTTCCATTTAATTACATGGCCTTTCTTTTTGGCATGTTCTAAATTAATTAACCTGGAGAGCCCCCTGTCTACCGCCACATCATATTTGCCGATATTATAATTAATAATATTTCTATGCTGTTTATCGAAAGCCTTTTCTTTAGAAATCTCATTAAACGTACTGGCAAATTTTGTCATGTTTCAAATTTAAAAATAAAAGGTATGTTTTACTAACAGAATATAGAATAGCTATATGAAGTTGCCCTTGTTTAACTTTTATGGCATTAAGTTGTTTTACCTAACCTTCAATTCTTAGCAACTTCTTTTAACACCCGGCTTTTGATAGTAATTTGTAACAATAAAATATCAGTCTTAATACTGAGGAGTTTTTCTTAATTTTATTAGATTCGTATTTTAAGCAACCAATATGTTCAAACCAACAACCATTAAAGACATAGCTAAAGCATTAAATCTGTCGACATCCACTGTTTCCAGAGCATTAAGAGGAGGTTATGAAATTAGTGAGGAAACAAAAAGGATTGTATTAGATTATGCAGAGAAAATTAATTTTACCAGGAATCCTATTGCGTTAAGCCTTAAAGAAAGAAGAAGCTATTCTATAGGCGTTGTGGTATGTGAAGTAGCCAACCCATTCTTCTCCCAGGCCATTAACGGGATAGAATCTATAGCTTATAATAAAGGTTACCATGTTATTATTTCTCAAACTCATGATAAATATAATAGAGAAGTAATTAATACAGAGCATTTGGCCAACAGGTCGGTAGATGGGTTACTGATTTCTATGAGTGCAGAAACTAAAGATTATGCCCACATAGAAAAATTGCATAAACAAGGTTTACCCATTGTTTTCTTCGACCGGATTTTAAAAAATATTGATACTTATAAAGTTATCAGCAATAATTTCCAGGGCGCTTATAATGCTACGGAGTTTTTAGCAAAACAGGGCTGTAAAAACATTGCGCATATTGCCAATGCAAAACAGCTATCTATTACAGAAGAAAGGAAAAAGGGTTATGAAAAAGCACTTTTAGATAATGGTCTCACTGTAAATGAAAGCATGATCAAATATTGTGAACATGGTGGAGATGTTAAAGAAGAAGTAGAATTAGCCATTGAAGATCTTTTAAACAGAGAAAATAAACCTGATGGTATATTTGTTGCCAGCGATAGGTTGAGTATAGGCTGTTTAACCGCTATTAAGAAGCATAGCCAGGGTAATAGTCCGCTAATTTCCGGGTTTAGTAATTCGGATGTGGTGAGCCTATTAAAGCCCTCAATATCCTCTGTGAAGCAGCCTGCTTTTGAAATGGGAAGAAAAGCAGCAGAATTGCTGATTGAAATTATAGAAAGCAAATATCCGATAGAAAATTTCGAGACATTTGTATTAGAAACATCTTTTAATGTTAATAATTAAGGTCTTCTAAAATAGGGAGAGTTATCTTTTAATAAAGAAAGCCGCTTGTTGTAAACCAGCGGCTTTCTTATTTGCACTTATTTTAATTACAAACCTAAACCTGTTTTTCTGAAAACAAGCTTAGGTAAGCGCTTTTCTACCAGAAAGCAGTATAAAGGGCAACTAATATTCCAATAATCAACATAGAACCAACTGCAAAACCTGGTGTGGTTTTAAACATGCTGCTGTCTATCTCTAATCCTTTAGGGTTAGCAGAGTTTCTGTTTTCTGTAATGCTAATTAGGTACATTCCAATCATACAGAAAATAAATACAAATCCCATTCTATCTAAGAAAGGTATTTCGTAAATTCCGTCTACCGGAACTGCGAATCCCATTGGATACAGGAAAGAAAGATCCATCCATAGAGGAAGAAACTTTAGAATTACCGATAAGAAAAATCCTCCAATAGTGGCAAATAATGCAGCAGAAGAAGTACTTCTTTTCCAGAAGAAACCAAGAATAAACATGGCGAATATACCCGGAGAAACAAAACCTGTGTATTCCTGAATGTATTTAAACCCACCTTTTTCGATTCCTAAAAAGGGAGCAATCACTACAGCAAGAAGCATAACTACAATAATAGTGATCTTGCCGGTTAATACCTGGTTTTTCTCGCTCGCATCTTTGTTAAACACTTTCTTGTAAACATCAAGTGTGAAGATGGTAGCAATACTATTCGCTTTTCCAGCAAGAGATGCCACCACTGCTGCTGTTAGTGCAGCAAATGATAATCCTTTTAATCCTGTAGGAAGCAAGTTTAAT
>JAZQRF010000218.1:0-28465 GCA_045629485.1 Pelobium sp.
CCAGTAAAAATGTCGGTTACCATTATAAATGCAGGAACGCAACACAACGTTGTTCCTGATGTTTGCCAGTTTACGGTTGATGTTAGGGTTACCGATGCTTATAATAATGAGGAGGTTTTAAAAATCATTCGTCAGTTTGTAGATTGTGAGGTAATACCAAGGTCCATTAGGTTAAAGCCATCTTCTATTCCTATGGATCATCCAATCGTGAAAGTGGGGATCTCATTAGGAAAAAATACCTACGGCTCTCCAACCACCTCAGATCAATCATTATTAAATATTCCATCACTAAAATGTGGGCCCGGAGATTCAGCCAGATCACATACCGCAGACGAATATATTTATGTTGAAGAGATTAGAGGCGGAATTGAGATGTATATTAAGCTTTTAGAAGGAATTAATTAGTGAAACGTTGATTCTTGATTTTTAATAACCAATTGCAGGTAATTAAATCCAATATTAAAAATTAATAATTTGTATTATGAAATTGTGGCAAAAGAATATAGCTGTAGATAACCAGGTAGAAACGTTTACTGTTGGGCAAGACAGAGAAATGGACTTGTTTCTGGCTGCTTTTGATGTATTAGGCTCTTTAGCACATACTCAGATGCTGGAAAGCATTGGATTAATGACGGCTGAGGACTTAGCTCAGGTACAGAAAGAGCTTAAGAATATCTATAAAGAAATCTCTGAAGGCAATTTTATTATTGAAGATGGAGTTGAAGATGTACATTCTCAGGTAGAGATGTTACTTACCCAAAGAATTGGTGAAGCGGGTAAGAAAATACATAGCGGTCGCTCTCGAAACGACCAGGTTCTGGTGGATTTGAAATTGTTTTTTAGAAGTCAAATTCAGGAAATGGTCAACTCTTCTAAAGAGTTATTTGATTTATTGATAGGTTTAGCAGAAAAGCATAAAGAAAAACTATTACCAGGTTATACTCACCTGCAAATTGCAATGCCTTCTTCTTTTGGCCTTTGGTTTGGGGCCTATGCCGAAAGTTTGATAGACGATTTAGAACTCATGCTGGCAGCTTTTAAAATAAGTAATAAAAACCCCTTAGGTTCTGCTGCGGGTTATGGCTCTTCTTTCCCGTTAAACAGGCAAATGACAACGGATCTGTTAGGTTTTGAGACTTTAAATTTTAATGTGGTTTATGCGCAAATGGGAAGAGGAAAGACAGAGAGAATTCTTTCCCAGGCAATGTCATCTATAGCAGCTACATTGAATAGAATGGCCATGGACGCCTGTTTATTTATGAATCAGAATTTTGGTTTTATCAGTTTCCCTGATGAGCTAACAACAGGGTCCAGCATTATGCCGCATAAAAAAAACCCTGATGTATGGGAGTTGATAAGAGGAAGAAGCAACCAGTTACAAGCATTGCCAAATCAAATTATGATGCTGACTACTAACCTGCCTTCTGGCTACCATAGAGATATGCAATTGCTGAAAGAAACGCTTTTCCCGGCCTTCCAAAGTTTAATGGCATGTTTGGATATGGCAAAATTAATGCTTAAAAATATCAGGATTAAAGATAATATTTTACAGGACGATAAATACGCGTATTTATTTAGTGTAGAAGTTGTGAACAATTTGGTGTTGGATGGATTACCTTTTAGAGAAGCCTATAAAAAAGTAGGGTTGGATATTGAAGCAGGAAAATTTGAAACTGATAGAAAAGTGAATCATACCCATGAAGGGAGTATCGGAAATTTAAATTTAAACGAAGTAAACACAATGATGGGAGAACTCCTGTCTCAATTTAAATTTGATAAAATTGAGAAAGCGGTTCAGGATTTAGTGAGCTAAATAGAATTAAGAAAATGAAAGTATCAGCATTAGCATCAACCTTAATTGGTTCAGAAATTATAAAAATTGCAGGCGAAGTAAACGAGATGAAAAGTAAAGGAGTTCAGATTGCCAATTTAACCATCGGCGATTTTGATTCTAATATTTATCCAATTCCTACAGAATTAAAGCAATATATAGTTGATGCTTACGCTGATAATCAAACCAATTATCCTCCTGCAGATGGAGTAATGGCATTGAGAGAAAGTGTCTCTCGATTCTTGAAAGATAGAATGGGCCTGGAATACGCTGCTAAAAATGAAATCTTAATTTCAGGCGGATCGAGACCATTAATTTACGGAACATTTTTGTCTGTAGTTGATCCCGGAGATAAGGTAATTTTCCCGGTTCCATCATGGAATAATAATCATTATGCTCATTTACTATCTGCAAAAGCAGTTGGTTTGCGAGTATCACCAGAGAATAATTTTTTACCAACGGCAGAAGATTTAGCTCCACATGTAAAAGGTGCTACTTTAATTGCAGTTTGTTCTCCATTGAATCCAACGGGGACAATGTTTACTGAAGAGGCTTTAAAAGCTATCTGTCAACTGATAGTTGATGAAAATAAATCCCGTAAAGAGGGGGAAAAACCATTATACTTATTGTACGATCAAATGTATGGCCATCTAACTTTTGGCTCTCACAAACATGTGAATCCAGTTTCTATAATGCCTGAGATGAAAGATTTTACCATTTTTATTGATGGAAGCTCAAAATGCTTTGCTGCAACAGGCGTAAGAGTGGGTTGGGGATTTGGTCCGGCAGAAGTAATGGATAAAATGAAAGCCATTGTTGGGCACATGGGAGCATGGGCACCAAAAGCAGAACAAGTAGCAATGGCTAAATATTTAGATCAAACAGCTGCAATAGATTCTTTTTTATCTCTATTTAAATCCAAACTTCAAGCTAGTTTAGATGCGCTATTTAATGGAATTACTGCGCTTAAACAAGAAGGCTTCGCTGTTGATGCTATCGAGCCAATGGGAGCTTTGTATCTAAGTATTAAAATAGATTATTTAGGGAAAACCACCCCTGATGGTGAACTATTAAAAACTGCTGCTGATTTAAACTTTTACTTAATAAGAGAAGCTAATGTAGCATTAGTACCATTCTCTTCTTTTGGTGCGGTAGAAGATTTATGTTGGTTTAGAGCATCTGTTGGAGCATGTTCTAAGGAGGAAATTGAAAGTAAAATTCCTAAGTTAAAAGATGTTTTAGGGAATTTGAGGTAGCGATTATTATATTCCATGAACATGAATATTCCAGCCATTCCAGGATTTCATCCCCAGGCATTCAGAAAATACTTTAAAAACACAGGTTTTCTAGTAATCGGAAAAGTTGGGAGTCTAATTATAAAAATGCTTATTGGCTTTGCTGTAGCTAACTATTTAGGTAAAGGGCAAAATGGGGTATTAAATTACACTAATTCTTTTGTTGTTATTTTTTTAGCGATTGCTACGCTAGGTTTAGATCAGTTCATTGTACGTGACCTTGTTAATCAGCCTAAAAATAGAAAGTTAATTTTAGGAACTTCATTTATTTTGAAACTATTAGGCGCTTTACTTATTATTCCGATTGTAGCTCTTATATATCCTTTTTACAATAATGAAGAAACTCCATTGAATTATATCATTATTGTTTCATTTATTGGTGTTTTTCAAGCATTTAACCTTATCGAGTCTTTTTATCAATCCCAAGTTCAGGCGAAAAATATAATGATCGTTAATGTTACGGCAAATATTATTTCTGCAGGTATAAAATTACTCTTTATTTATTTGCAACTTCCATTGATATGGTTTGTTTGTGCGTTGGTATTCGATGCTGCTATACTTGCAGTTGGGTATATTAGTATCTATGTTTTTCAAAAGCATAACCTGTTCCATTGGGAATTTAGTAGAAGTTTTGGGACACAGCTTTTAAAAAAATCCTGGCCTTTAATGTTTTCTGCTGTTTTGGTAACTGTTTACATGAAAATTGACCAGTTGATGATTGGAAGAATGCTAGATGAAGGTCAATTAGGTGTTTATTCGACTGCCGTACAATTAAGTGAGGCGTGGTATTTTATTCCGATGGCAGTTGTATCCTCTGTTTTTCCTGCGATTATCACCGCAAAGAACCAGGATGAAAAACGCTATCTAAAAAGGATGCAGAATTTATATGATTTAATGTTGCTGTTAAGTGTAACTGTAGCTTTAATAATGACATTTTCGGCTGACTTACTTTATAGATTAGCTTATAAGGAAGAATTTGCAGAAGGGGCTTCTGTTCTTGTTATCCATGTTTGGGCTAGTGTTTTTGTGTTTTTAGGAGTTGCAAGCGGACAATATTTAATTAATGAAGGCTTTACAAAGCTCTCACTTATAAGAACTGCGGTCGGAGCTCTGGTAAATATCATACTTAACCTAATCTGGATTCCTACTATGGGCATAAAGGGAGCCGCATTAGCAACTTTGCTAGCCTATGCCTCTGCGCCTTTTGTCTTATTGCTTATACCTAAGACGAGAAGACAAGGTATAATGATGTTAAAATCTGTTTTTTTAATATCAATTATAAAAAGTATTTCAAGTATTTTGAGTAAACAAAATAAAGTAGTTTAACCACTTTCTGCTTATAAATTTTTACTTTTAGCGTTCTATTTATCTATGTAGGTATGAATTTTAAAGATTTTAAGAGAGCAATCCGTGGCATCTTGTTAAAACCAAAAAATCTTTATGATTTTTGGTGGTTAAGAGTTAGAATTAAAAATGCCAATAAGCCGGTAAAGATTATAATAGGCGCTCATACCACTTTTTATGAGAATTGGTTACCAACCAACATTGAAACCCTTAACCTCCTAAATAGAGAATCCTTCAATCAGCTTTTTCAGGATAAAAAAGTCTCAAGATTTCTTGCAGAACATGTTTTTGAACATATTTCTTTTGAAAACGCATTTATAGCATTAAAAAATTGCTACGATTATATGGATAATGGTGCTGCAATAAGAATTGCTGTTCCCGATGGTTTTCACCCAAATCCAGATTATATAAATATGGTGAAACCTCAGGGGTATGGAGCTGGAGCACATGATCATAAGCTTTTATATGATTATCATAAGATGAGTGCTTTATTACATAAAGCAGGTTTTACTGTTAATTTGTTAGAATATTATGATGAGGAGGGAAAATTTCATTTTAAGAAGTGGAAAAGTGAAGACGGACATATTAAAAGGTCTAAAAATTTCGATCCGAGATTCAATACACCATTAGGCTATTCATCATTAATAGTTGAGGGTATAAAACCATAACAGTGAAAAACAAATTATCTCCTTTTACATTATTATCTCCGGGTAAACTTAAAGTTTTATTGTCTTTAGGTTTTAAAGGATATCTTGCCGATAAAGGCTGGTTTAAAGCCTATGAAACAAAATCAGCAATAGACGAAAACGGAAATCCAATTCCATGGGTAACCTATTCATTTATAGATTTTATTAAAACTCGAATCAATAAGTCGCAAGATGTTTTTGAGTTTGGATCAGGAAACTCCACACTATTTTATGCAAAGAGTGTTAAAAGTATTGTTTCTGTCGAGAATGATAGGGAATGGTTTAATATAATTTCAAAACAGAATTTGAAAAACTCAAAAATCATATATTGTCAATTGGATAGAAACGGCAAGTATGCTCAAAGCGCTTTAAATACCAATCAGAAGTTTCATATTACAATAGTTGACGGTAGAGACCGTGTTAACTGTTGTAAGCAAGCAATACATTCTTTAACTGAAGATGGTGTAATAATCCTTGATGATTCTGAAAGAAAAGAATATAGCGATGCTGTAAACTTTCTAACTTCCATGGGTTTTAAATCCATTCCTTTTAGCGGGATGGCGCCTGGTACCATTGTCTCAAAGTGCACATCTGTATTTTATAAATCAGAAAATTGTTTAGGGATATAGAGATGGAGAACCTAGCTCCTATAGCTCTTTTTGTCTATAATCGTCCGGAACATACCCGAAGGACAATAAAATTTCTGCAACAAAATTTATTAGCCAATGATTCTCGTTTGTTTATCTTTTCTGATGCTGCAAAAACAGAGAAAGACGAAAACGAAGTAAATCAGGTAAGAGAATTTATAAAATATATAGAGGGGTTTAAATCAGTAAAGATAATTACCCGTAAGCAAAATATGGGGCTCGCAAATTCTATAATAGATGGCGTCACCTATTTAGTGAATGAATACGGTAGCGTTATAGTATTTGAGGATGATTTGATTAGCTCTCCATATACATTAGATTATTTCAATAAAGCTCTTTACAAGTATAAAACAGAGAAAAATGTAATGCATATAAGCGCTTATATGTATCCCTTAAAGGATGCAAGTGAGATTCCCGAAACATTTTTTTATCGCGTGGCGCACAGTTGGGGTTGGGCAACATGGAAAAGAGCATGGGATCATTTTAACCCTGATATTGATAATCTAATTCAACAGTTCGATAGGAATAAGATTCATGAGTTTTCTATTGAAGGAAAAATGAATTTTTGGAGGCAAATAAATGAATTTAAGTCCGGAAAAAACAACTCGTGGGCAATAAGATGGTATGCTTCCATGTTTTTAAAAGGCGGGTTATCTTTAAATCCATCCAAGTCGCTAATTAACAATATTGGCCATGATGGATCGGGGATACATTCTAATAAAGAAGACATTTATAATGTATCTGTCAACGAAAAGACAATTGAATACTTTCCAGATGTGATTGCAGAAAATCCCGTTGGCTATGAAAAAGTAAAAAACTTTCTAGCAAATAGAAAAGGCAACATTTTAAATAGGATTATAAGGTTTATAGCGCAGAAATTTTAACTTTTTTTCGCTTCTAAAATTATATATGGAGACAACAACTTACTTTCAATAGGGATAATTCTGGTGAATAACTTTCCTGCTATCCAAATTAATTTAACTAGAGCCTTACTGAGTGCAGGTTTTTCCTTTTTATTCTCCAGCCATACGCTAAACTTACCGTAGTAATAAACCTGTACACTTTTCAATCCTAGCTCTTCTGCAATACTTTTTAAAAATTCGGGATTCATACATGCTGTGTTGTGTTTTTTATAATTGTATAAATCAAAATTCCTTTGTACCCAGCCGTTTATACCTCTAAAATTAGGAATGGTTATTAATAATTTTCCATCTTCTTTTATAAATGGGATATGTTTTTCAATGATATTCTTCGTGTCCTCAAAATGCTCAATTAACCCTACAGATAATACAAGGTCAAATTTTGCCGATACTTCATGTTTGAATAAATCTGTCTCTATAACTCCAACTTCATCTATTGAAAGGTTATTATGCTCTAGTAACTTGTTTAAAAGCTCGTGATGTATAAAATAATCTAAAAGAGTGGGGGCAATGTTGTAAAACTTTTTAAGGTAAATCGCATAATAACCTGGAAAGCCACCGAGTTCTATAGCAGTTTTAATGTCCTCTGTTGAAATTATGTTATGTAAAATCTTATCGAACGGATATTTCTTAGGTACAGTTGTAACTAAATCAATTCTTGATTCCCAGTATTTGGCCCAAAAAGCTCTGTCCGTTAAATTATTATTGCTCATATTTGTCGCTAAATTAATTATTTTGGATAAATTTTTTGCACCATATTCAATCTTGTAAGTTTTGCGGGTAGTACACTTAAATACATATGAAAATTTTGGAGGAGCTGCAATTGCCGGCAATCGACTTGTCAAAGCATTAAATGAAAAATATCATGGCATTTCAGAGATGCTTAATGCCAGCGGTACCAAAAATATAAAATCCCTTGCCTCATTTTACACTAAAGTGAATTTTGCGTTGGATGTATTTAAGTTCTCTTTAAAAGCAGCAGATCCATCCTATAAGTTTAGGTTTAGTTTGGCCGATTTTGGTTCCAATATTTATAAAAACAAAAAAATATTAGAAGCAGATATCATCCATATTCATTGGGTAAATCAAGGCTTTTTATCGCTTAGTGGACTTGATAAACTTATTTCACTTAATAAACCTATTGTTTGGACTTTGCATGATATGTGGCCTTTTACCGGGGGCTGTCATTACTCAGAAGCTTGTAATAATTACCTAACACAGTGTGGTAATTGCTTTTATTTGAAAAATCCAGATTCAAAGGATATTTCGCATGATGTTTGGCAAAATAAAAGTCACATCTTCAATAAAAATACGCGAGTTACTTTTTCTGCATGTAGTAATTGGTTAAGAGAAGTTGCACAAAATAGTGCTATGACAAGAAATATTCCTGTTGTAACTATACCTAATCCTATAGATACGGAAGTTTTTAGTCCACAAGAAAAAGCAGAAATTAGAAAAAGGTTAGGGATAGATGTGGACAAAAAAATTATTTTATTTGGCGCATCTAATATAAACGAAGAAAGAAAAGGATTGAAATACTTAATAGGCAGCCTTAATCTTTTGATAAAAGAATATTCAGGAAACGATATAGAAATTGTCATTTTTGGAAAGAACAAAGGATTTGATGAATCACTAATCCCATTTAAAGCCCATAATATGGGAAGTGTTAATAGCGAATCAGAACTTACTGCTCTTTATAATTTGGCAGATGTATTTGTACTACCATCTTTAGAAGATAATCTGCCTAATATGGTGCTGGAAGCATTGTCTTGTGGAACTCCAGCGGTTGCCTTTAACATCGGAGGCTTACCTGATTTGATAGATCATCGACATAATGGATATTTGGCAGATTATAAGTCCCCTGCAGACTTAAAAGATGGAATCGTATGGGTATTAGAGAATGGTAAAGTACTTTCTGCTAATGCTAGAGAGAAGGTGATCACAACCTTTCATAACGATGTGGTGGCAGAGCAGTATTATAAATTATATAGATCATTATTAGATGGGTAATAAACCATTCCTTTCGATTATTACCATCGTGTATAATAATGCTAAAGGTATAGAACGTACTTTATTATCCGTTCTGAACCAAACATATAAGCCTATAGAGTATATTGTTATTGACGGTGGTTCTGATGATGGTACTTTAGATATTCTCCAAAAATATGAAACATCAATTTCCAAATTTATTTCTGAGCCCGATAAAGGAATTTATGACGCCATGAATAAAGGGCTCGCTCTTGCGACTGGTGATTATGTATTGTTTATGAATTCTGGAGATGAGATTTATGCTCCCGATACGGTCGAAAAGGTTTTCGCGTGTGCTGATAATGCAGATATTTATTATGGGGAAACAGAAATGATTAATAATAAACTAGAAAGCCTTGGAAGGAGGCGACATAAGGCCCCAGATGAATTTACATGGAAGAGCTTTAAATACGGAATGAACATCAGCCATCAGGCAATTTATGTAAAAAGGAGTTTAACTATTCCATATAACCAATCAAATTATCAATTAAGTGCAGATATAGACTGGATATTAAATATTGCTAAAAGATCTTCAAAGATTGTTAATACCCGGCAATACGTTGCTAAATATTTAGTGGGAGGCATGTCTAAGAAAAAACACTTGCAAAGTCTGAAAGAAAGGTATCAGATCTTTAAAGAATATTATGGGTTTATTCCTAATCTCTTTAACCACTTTATTATTGCGATTAATCTTTGTTTTTACTGGGTGTTTAATCAAAAAACAAATGATTAGAAAACGTAATACCGGCGTGGTTGCCGCCGGTATTTTAGGTCTTGTTCGGTGAGTTTAAGCTTTATGCCTTTGAATTATCTCTTTATAAATTGCAAAAGCAAGAATTAAAGATAATAGTATTGAACCAATTAAAGAAATTTTTTCTCCCAAATAATACGAAGTAGGTTCAAATTTCCATTCAACAGTATGATTCCCGCCAGGTAATTCAGCGGCTCTTAGAATATAATTAGCTCTAAAATATGATCTCTCTACGCCGTCAACGTACATTTTCCATCCTTTAGGATACCAGATCTCAGAAAATACTGCGACGCCATTTTTTCCTGAAGTATATTCATATTTTAAATGATCTGGGTGGTAACTCACTAATTTTATAGTGGTATTTGCGCTAGTTCCCAAATTCTTAGTATTTAATTGAGACTTAAACTCATTGTTAATGATCGCCTCTTTTTTAGGGTCAAAAGAACTGATCGCTGTCATTTCTTCATCGTTATCTTTTACAAACTGTACATTATCTACAAACCAGGCATGACCTGCAGCCGTTTCATTAACTTTCATAGATACATTTTGCCCATCTTTGCCGGCAGTAATAAAATACTTGGTGTTAAGCATGTCCAATACATCCTGGTTAATACTCCCTGTAAACTGTTTTTCAATTACTTCCTGGTAGCGTTTTAATTTTGCAGCATGATAACCACCAACTGTGTTATGAAAATAACTGGCATTTGCACTAGAGAAAGTTGAGATAGTTAAATCCAACACTCTAAAATTAGGATCTGTATCCCGTAAAATAAACTCGTCCACTTCTCTTGGCTGCCATTGTTGTTCTAAAGAGGCTTTAGATACAAATTTCTCATTATTGAGATATCTTTTGTCTACAACCCAAAGGTCAACAAGTGTTAATGCACATAAAGCAATTAGTCCGAAGTTTTGATTAAGTTTTTTTGAAATCATTAACCAGATGACTCCTGCCCCAATTGCCACAAAAAATAACGAGCGCATAGCATCAGCTCTAAATAAACTTATTCGGTCTTTTACTAAAGCTTCTGCAATGCTATTAGAAAATGTTCCGTCACCTGTAACTTGATTAAGCTGGCTAATGAAATCCTGATGATTATCAGCTTTGAATGTAAAGAGCAAGGTTGGGAAAGCAAGAACAGCTAACAGAAAACCACCAACAATATATAGAGAGGTTTTTAGCTTTGATAATAGCCATTTTTTATCTAAATCTGTGCTTAAAGTTTTTGCTATGGCAAGACTGGCCAATATAGGGAAGCAAAGCGAGGCAATAACCAAAGTAGACTCTACTGCTCTAAACTTGTTATAAAGAGGGAAATAGTTGAAGAAAAGATTTGAGACCAGATCGAAATTTTTGCCAAATGATAAAAATAAACTTAGTAAGGTGGCACTTAATAGCCACCACTTCATCCTGTTTTTGACAATAAATAAACCTAAAACAAAAAGAAAAAATACAAGCGCCCCAAAATACCATGGGCCAGATGTAAATGGCTTAGAACCCCAGTAGGTGGGCATTTGTTGAGCAAAAGCCGTTGCTTGAGTACTATCTATTCCTTTTGAAATTAATTCTGCGGCTACGTTAGATTTTCCATCTAATATAGGGGTTGAGGCCCCTCCATAAGCATTTGGGATTAAAAAAGTAATACTTTCGCCAATTCCCTGGCTCCATTGATAAGCATATTCTTTATCTAGTCCATTTGTAGGTTCAGATCTATCTACAGTTAAATTCGACTGTCCTCTTATCGACCATTTACTATATTCGTATGTAGACCATAACATGCTCGCATTTACGGCAACCGCTAATACAACACTTAAGGAGAGGAAGGCCAGGGCTTTAGCTAAAGTTGGAAGAGTCTTATTTTTCCAGGCATGATAAATTTCAATACCAATAAATATTAACATCGCCAGAAATAAGTAATAAGTCATTTGGATATGATTACTTCTTATTTCAAGAGCAATAAACAGTGCAGTTAGTGCAGTGCCTAGCCAATATTTTCCCCTAAGTGTAATGATAACACTAGCTATGATTGGTGCAAAAAAAGCAATTGCTGCGGCCTTATTGCTATGCCCAGCTTCAAGGATAATAAAGTTATATGATGAAAATGCAAATGCTATCGAACCTGCAACAGCAATCCATGGTCTAACTCTTAAAACGATAAGCAAAAAATATGCGCCTAATAAATAAAATAGAACAGTATCTGCTGGATTAGGAAGTACTGATCTAACAAAAGAAGTAATATATGAGGTAATGTTATTTGGGTATTGAGTCCATATTAGATATGAGGGCATCCCACCAAACATTCTATTAGTCCATAGCGGGCCTTTCCCTGTGGCTTCTCTAACATCAGAAATTTCTTTAGCCATTGCTTTGGCTTGCATCACGTCATGTTGTACCAACACTTTCCCTTGAAATGCCGGTGCGAAATAAACAAAGCAAACGATTACAAAAAATAATATAATGGCCAGGTGTATGCCATTGTTCTTAAACCAATTATTCATTTTATTTTTTAAAGTTGAACATCAAAAATAGAAAATTAGAGATATAAATTATGAGATACCTAATAAATAAAAAGGTTTACTACTTTTTAGTAATAAACCTATTCTCTTTTATCTGGTGATAAAGCTTATTTCGGTTTCACATCTTCAAAATCTACAAATTCGCCTGCGTTATCCAGTTTGGCTTCCTTTTTCTGGGGAGGAACATAATCTACAGTAATTCTACCTTCCGGCTTAGGATAATCTCTTGTTGTATTTTGATATTGAAACCCACCTTGTTGATTTTGCATTTTCTCCTGCATCTTACTCATCGCCTTCTTAAATAAGAACGGCAAAAATATCCGGGCTAAAAGCCTGATAATATAAAGTATGCAGATTGTTATTATTAAAAATTTAAGTAATCCACCCATATATACAAATATAATTTTTTCTATTAATTAGACATTAATCTAAAAGAATTGTTACTTCCCAAACTTCTCTTCCATCATTTTCTCTAGAGCGTACATCTCATCACGCAATTTGGCTGCCAGTAAAAAATCCATATTTTTTGCAGCTGCTACCATTTCTTTTTTAGTGTTTTCTATTGATTTTTTAAGCTGCGGTTTGGTCATGTACTGCACCACCGGATCGGCAGCCAGGGTAACTTCTGCATTATCAGTATAAATTTGTTGTACACCGCCTTTGAAGTCCATTACAGAAGTTTGTTCTATAATTGCTTCTTTAGACTTGCCAACTGTTTTAGGAACAATGCCATGTTCTTCGTTATATTTAATCTGTTTTTCTCTCCTCCTGTCGGTTTCTTCTATGGTTACCCGCATAGAATCGGTCATCTTATCTGCATACATAATTACTCTGCCGCGATCATTCCTTGCAGCCCTTCCTATGGTTTGGATCAGGGATCTTTCAGAACGTAGAAACCCTTCCTTGTCCGCATCTAAAATCGCAACTAGAGAAACTTCAGGTAAATCCAGGCCTTCTCTTAAAAGGTTAATACCAATTAAAACATCAAACTCACCCAACCTTAAACCTCTTAAAATTTCTACTCTTTCTAAAGTTTTAACTTCAGAGTGAATATATCTGGCTTTAATGTTTAAGCGGTCCATATATTTTGCCAGCTCTTCTGCCATTCTTTTGGTTAAAGTGGTTACCAATATTCGGTCGCCAAGCTTAATGGTTTTATCAATCTCATCAAGCAAATCATCAACCTGATTAATTACAGGCCTAATTTCGATAACAGGATCTAGTAAACCTGTTGGCCTGATCACTTGTTCTATAAACACGCCCTCGGTTCTTTCCAGTTCGTAATCGCCAGGTGTAGCACTTACATAGATAGTTTGTGGAGCAAGTGCTTCAAACTCATTGAAATTTAAAGGGCGATTATCTAATGCAGCAGGTAATCGAAAGCCATAATCTACCAAAGAAAGTTTTCTGGAACGATCACCTCCGTACATTGCTCTTATTTGCGGAACAGTAACGTGACTTTCGTCTATCACCATTAAATAATCATCAGGAAAATAATCTAATAGGCAGAAAGGGCGCATACCAGGCTTGCGATTATCAAAGTACCTTGAATAATTCTCAATGCCAGAACAGTATCCAAGCTCACGCATCATCTCCATGTCGTAATTGGTACGTTCTTCTAATCTTTTTGCTTCCAAAAATCTCCCTTCAGACTCAAACTGCTTTTTCCTGTCTTCCATATCTTCGCCAATCTGATGCAATACACTGGTAAAGCGATCTCTTGGAGTAACGAAGAGATTTGCAGGAAATAAGGCAACCTTATCCATTTTCTCCAACGTTTTTCCTGATGAAGGTTCTATTGCAGAAATCTCTTCTATATCATCACCAAAGAAAGAAATTCGATAAGCTAAATCCAGGTAAGCTGGGTAAATATCAACTGTATCTCCTTTTACTCTAAAAGTACCACGTTTAAAGTCTGCCGTAGTTCTGGAGTATAAAATTTCTACCAAACGGTGTAAAAAGGCATTTCGGCTGATGCGGGTTCCTATGCCAAACTTGAAAATCGAGTTAGAAAAATCTTCCGGATTTCCCATACCGTAAATGCAGGAAATAGAAGAGACTACGATTACATCACGTCTGCCAGACATTAATGCAGAAGTTGTTCTTAACCTTAGTTTTTCTATCTCTTCATTAATCTGGAGATCTTTTTCTATATAAGTATTTGTTGTCGGTAAAAAAGCTTCAGGTTGATAATAATCGTAATAGGAAACAAAATAATTGACAGCGTTATTTGGGAAAAATTGTTTAAACTCTCCATAAAGTTGTGCTGCCAGCGTTTTATTATGACTTAAAATTAATGTAGGTTTCTGAGTTTGCTCTATAACATTGGCTATTGTAAATGTTTTTCCAGAGCCTGTTACACCCAAAAGGGTTTGATAATTTTCTCCACTTTTAACACCTTCTACCAATTGTTTAATTGCTGCGGGCTGGTCACCAGTGGGCTTATAATAAGATTCTATTTTAAAACTCATGTATTACAAAGATAGTGATTTGAAAGGTTCATGGAATTTAAAAAAGGATTTACCTTTTGGGTAAATCCCTATTGTTGAACCTTATAAATGAGTTGTTAAAACTCTATATCATATACGTTTTTATTCAACTTTTGGTGTCTACATGTATAAAGGTTAACGGTTTTTGACTTAATTATGATTAAGAAGTATACTATGCTAATTTTACAAACAATATTTATTTTAAGGAGTTAATTAATAAACAGAATGATGAAAGACCTGAAAAATAAAGTGGCCCTGGTTACTGGTGGTAGTAAGGGAATTGGATACGGGGTAGCAGAAGCTTTGGTAAAGCAAGGTGCGAAGGTTGCTATAACCAGCCGCTCTCAGGAAAGTGCAAATGAAGCTGCCAAAAAACTTGGTGGGGATGTTTTGGCATTAGAAGCGAATGTAAAAGACCTCGGGTCCCAGCAGGCGGCGGTTAAGCAAATTATAGAGAAGTGGGGGCATTTGGATATTTTGGTTGCAAATGCCGGAGTAGGGCATTTTTCTTCCATTGATGATATGACGGAAGAAATTTGGAAAGATACGATAGACACCAATCTCACCGGGGTTTTCTATAGCGTTAAATCTGCTTTGACTGCATTAAAGGAATCGAAAGGCTATATTTTTACTATTTCAAGCTTAGCGGGGACAAATTTTTTTGAAAATGGATCTGCGTATAATGCCAGTAAGTTTGGTTTAACGGGTTTTTCACAAGCGATTATGCTTGATTTACGTAAGCATGATATAAAAGTTTCTACCATTATGCCAGGTTCTGTGGCCACTTACTTTAATGACCATGAGCCGGATAAAAATGCTGATGCATGGAAAATTCAGCCTGAAGATATCGGACAGATGATTGTGGATTTATTAAATATGCACCCACGCACTTTATCAAGTAAAATAGAAGTTAGACCTTCAAAAACCTCTAATTCTTAAATATAACTGCTATATCGTTTTGCTTTCGGCTTGTGGTTTATGATGTTTTAATTGATTCATTAACAAAGGAGATTGTCGTTTACTTCTTTATTTTGAGTTGCAGAAGCAGAGCCGAAAGCAGAACATTAATCTTCTCGAAATTGGATCTTAGGATATCTAAATAGAGATTTACAGATTCATCTTTGGCATTTAAATCAATTCTTAATTGTTCTAAGCATAAATTTATGCTTGATAAAGGGTTGCGGATTTCATTCGCAAGGTCATTCGCCATGGTCTCTGTAAATGCGATATTGTTGGCGTTAGTAAATTCCTCTATCTGCTTCCTGTTGGTAAGGTCGTGGATGATACAGTAATATAATTCTTCTGTAGCATGTTGGTCTATTTGCAGAAAAGCAGAAATGGTAACTGTGCGTAATTCTTTTGATTTTGTAAGGAGCTGAGTTTCAAAATCAGTAACCGCACCTTTCTCCTCAATTTGTTGTAAGAAAAACATACCGTCTGCTTGTTTTGCATATAGATTTTCGACCTTAAGTAATGCAATTTCATTTCTTGAATAATTAAAGAAAGTTAAACCTGCATTGTTGATATCGCGAATTTTTCGATGAGCGTCAAGAATTATAAAGGGCTCTTTAGATCGTTCGAAAATTATCCTGAATTTATTTTCACTTTCTTTTAGAGCTTTTAATCCTTGGGTATGTTTTAGGGCATATCTTAATGATCTTTCTATAGAATAAGGATTTATTTCATCTTTAATCAGATAATCTGCAGCTCCAATTTGAAGGGCATCATTATCTACTTTATCATCTCCTTTACCGGTAAGAATAATAATAGGCTCCGCAACATTAGATTTAATAGCTTCGTGTAACAGATCAATACCTGTATGTTTGCCAAGCCTGTAATCCACAAGATAAATATCATAATGGCTCTTCAGCATGGCATTTATTCCTTCTTCATAGTTATTGATCCAACTCAGTTTGTAGATTTCTCTATGAGGAATTTCATTAAATATTTCCTTCGTAAGAATGTAATCATCCTCATCATCATCAATTAACAATACTTTTACCGGGTTCATATTATTTATTGTGTTTAGCTTACTAAATTTTAATTCGCATCCTGTTTAATCGGTATCATCCGCATTCCAAATGAATTTCTACTTCCCTTTCATTACACTAACGGAAATATAATTTTAAATAGAGTGCCCTGACCAGGCTGGCTCATCACCTTTATCTGTCCATTATGTCTCTCAACTATTTTTTTACAAACAGCCAAACCAATTCCAGTTCCCTGATATTCGTTTCTTGTATGGAGCCTCTGAAAGAGTGAGAAAATTTTATCGCTATACTGCTCATCAATACCAATTCCATTATCTTTAACTGTTATTTGGCAATAATCTTTGTCAGGATTTAAGCCATCAAAGTTCAATAGATTTCCTTTCAATATTTCTGATCTTATTTCCACAACAGGAGCAACATTTTCTTTGTTAAATTTTATGGCATTGCTAATCAGGTTTTGAAATAACTGCCTTATTTGCCCTGGTGCAGCTACTATGTGATGGTTAATCATTAAGTTTATTGTAGCCTCTTTCTTTCCAATAGTAAATTCCAGGTCTTCCAGCACTTTTTGTATCTGCTGATGCAAGTCTACTTTTTCGTATCCCTCATCCAATCTTGTAACACGCGAATAAGTCAGTAAATCGTCAATCAGGATCTGCATTCTTTCTGATGCATATTGCATTCTCCTGATGTAGTCCAATCCTTCTTCAGGCAGTTCACTATTAAATTTATTTTGAAGCCGGTCGCCAAATGCCTTTATTTTTCTTAAAGGTTCCTGCAAATCATGCGAGGCCACATAAGCAAATTGCTCTAGATCCTGATTTGAGCGGTTCAATTCTTCAACTTTAAATTCCAGGTCCTGATGGGCAGCTTTTATTGCTGAAATATCCTGCACCACCATCATTACGCTAAAAATTTCTTCGGTAATATTTTTTACCGGCACATAATTTATTTTGTAATAGTTATCATTAATCTTTTCGTTTAGTTGAATTTCTTCTCCGTCAAGAGCTCTTTCTAAATACTGCTGAATATTCTGGTAATTTTCAGCTTCATAAAGCTCAACAGCATTTATACCGATTTCCGGATCGGATTTAAAGTCAAAATTATTAATGATTGGACCGTCAAAAAGCATTAAATTATAGTCTTTATCATACATCATTACAGCCGAATCTGGAACATTTTTAGCAATAGTTTTATAAATGCTTTCTGTTTTTTCTATAAGTATTGCGGTATTTTTAAGATCGGTTATATCTTGTAGGGTGCCTAAAATTTTCAGGGAATCCTTGCTTTTATCTTTAATTATTCTCACGTTACCATATAGAAATCTTATTTCCTGGTTAGGTCTAACAACCCTATATTCAATAACGAAATTTCTATTTGTAGAAAGGGCTTTGGTAATAGTGTTTTCGCACCTTTGTAAATCATCAGGATGAATAAGCGTTCTGTAGAGGCCCAAATCTATTTTAAGAGAATTCGGGGAAAATCCATGTATTCTGTAAAGTTCATCTGACCAAAAAATATCATCATTACTATTATTCCATTCAAAGCTGCCATTATGGGAAATAGACTCGGCCTCTTTCAGAAGAGCCTCATTATGTTTTAATTTAACGGTAGTTTCTTTTAAATCTGTGATATCTAAGCAGGTACCAATAATTTTTTTATTCTCTTCAATAAATTGTCCCTGTCCCTGTATGTATCTTATGTTGCCCTCAACTGTTTTTATTTGGTATTCCATTAGAAAAGAATGAGGGCTATTTACAGAATTATAGATAGTATTTTTTAATTCGTCTTTAAATTCGGGGATTACCATATCCAGCATGATGGTCAAATTTGGTTTGGTAGAATGAGGAGAATAGCCAAATATTTTATATAATGAATCAGACCAATTCATTTCGTTATTACTCATCTGAAGCTCCCAGCTCCCCATGTTAGCAATAGCTTCGGCGTGTTTTAAAAGATTTTGTTTGCTCTCTAAATTCTTTTGTCTCCTTTCCATTCTCCGCACCTCTTTATCTAAATTCAGGTTTATCTCATGCTGTTTATTGATATTTCTGGCGTAATTTAAACTGAGCCCCGTTAACGGAATGATAAAGGCAAAAAGTTTCAGGAATTGGGCAACAGTAAAATCTATATCAAAAGGCTCAATTGAAACAGACATGTGGATAGCTGCAAATATTGCAGGAACCATGCTTAGGATAAGAAATTGCGAAAAAATACTGGGTAATATTTTTATAGCCTTAGGCAATATTAAAAAACCCCAGATGAAAAATAGGACTACTGTTAAAAACTCTAAAGGCCGCTGGATAAAACCTGAAGTTTTTAGAAAAGTACCAGGTAATTGATCTATATGAAAAATGAAGATTAAACTTGAAAGGGTAGCCGTGAAATAAAAAAGACTTAAAAACTTAAAAAGCGTAATTTTAAGTTCTCTCCTCTTTCTCCATTTCCATCTGATCATCAATATTAATCCTGTGCCTACAATAAGAAAAAGGGCAGTTAGTATTCTTGGTATAGCCCAGGTAAGATAAATAGCATCGTTAAATCTGATTCCTAAGTTAATGATACCAGTTGCGATTAATAAATGGAGCATATCTAAAACAGCAATACTAAGAAGAGTAAGCCCAATGATAGGTGCTGAGATATCCTTTTTGACCTTAAAGTCTATAAGTGATAATATACCAATGAAAATTCCAGTGGAAATACTAAAAAGCACTAAAATATAATTAAAAACCTGAGGAGTTGATGGGTATATCTCTTTAAAGGTATTATTTTCAGAAGAAGAAAAAACTTTATTGCTAAAGTCAATATTAGAAATAGAAAATACGGTTGGAACGACACACACCATACAAACAATAAAAAAGTAAGGGAGTGGAATCCCTAAACCCTTTCTTGCTTTTAATAAAGAAATGGTTGTATTTTTCAAGTTTACTCCAGATTAATTGCTTTCATCTTATTATATAGAGTTTTTCTGTCTATATTTAAAAGCTTAGCAGCTTTAGTCTTGTTGAAATTAACTTCTTTTAAGACCTTTAGAATTGTTTCGTATTCTGCCTCCAGGGCAGCATTTTTTAAATCTAATTTTTTTTCTCTTCTTCCCGTAGAACTCGGGTTATCATGAATTTGCTCTAAGGCCGCCATTTTTGTGAATGTAGAAATCTCCAGTGGAAGCGCTTTTCTTTGAACATATTCTCCTTCTGTTAGCAGCACTGCTCTTTTCATCACGTTCTTTAACTCCCTAATGTTTCCTGGCCAGCTATAAGTAAGAAAAGATTCTTCTACTTCCTCGGTTAAACCTTTTACTGTCTTGTTAAGTTCATGATTAGCAGCTTGTAAAAAATGAGCAGCAAAAGTGAGAATATCTTTTTCTCTTTCTCTTAAAGGAGGCATATAAATTCCAAACTCGTTAAAACGATGGAATAAATCTTCCCTGAAATTTCCTTTGGCAATAGCCTCAACCAAGTTCTCATTCGTAGCAACAATTATCCTTACGTCCAGGTCTATTTCTTTTGTAGAACCAATCCTTTTTACTTTCCGTTCCTGTACAGTTCTTAGAAGTGCGGCTTGTATCTCGTAAGATAAATTTGCTACTTCATCCAAAAATAAGGTGCCGCCATTCGCCATTTCAAAATGGCCTATCTTGGTATAAAGAGCACCAGTAAACGAACCTTTTTCGTGGCCAAAGAATTCAGATCCGGCTAACTCTTTGGTTAGGGAGCCGCAATCCATTGCTACAAATGGCTTGTCTTTTCTGGGACTTTTTAGATGAATACTTTTTGCTACAGATTCTTTTCCGGTACCGCTTTCTCCGATAAGAATAACACTATAATTAGTAGGGGCTACCAATTCTATCTGTTTAACCAATTCTTTGGCCGAAGAACTTTGACCTACCACATAATCTGACAAGCTTTGATTCGTCTTTTTAGAACTCCTGTTGTTAGATTCCTCAGTCAACACAACAGGGAGGTCCTTTTCATTATTTAAGACCTGCTGGGTTTCAATGGCCTTATTAATCGTATTTAAAATCTCATCGGGATAGAGAGGCTTAGTAATATAGTCGTAAGCTCCCATTTTAATAAGCTCCACAGCTAATTTAATATCTGAATATCCAGTGATGATGACCACCCCTGTTTTAGGATAGAGTTTTTTTATTTTT
This sequence comes from Pelobium sp., assembly GCA_045629485.1. Taxonomy (GTDB): domain Bacteria; phylum Bacteroidota; class Bacteroidia; order Sphingobacteriales; family Sphingobacteriaceae; genus Pseudopedobacter. The sequence goes on from JAZQRF010000218.1 coordinate 20,650, forward strand.
TTTAAAACTTCTCGTCCATCTGTATCTTCTAATCTAAAATCACAAAGAACAAGGTTAAACAGTTCATTTTCTAAAAGCTCAAATGCGGCATTGCCTGATGTAACTGTTTTTACTTCAAAACCATTCCTGGTTAGAAATTTTAAAAGTAGGAGTCCAATATTTATCTCGTCATCAACAATTAGAATTTTTTTCATTTCTTGAACTAAATTTTCTTAAGGGAGAAACGAATATAAATATTAATTTTAAACGGGAAAAATTTTCTACAATTTTATCTAAGATAGAAATTTTATTAATTTAATGTTATTTATTTCTTGTAAAGTTTGGGTTTCTCTTACTTAAGAAGGCATCTGTACCTTCTTTAAAGTTTTTTGAGGCGAAACAATTACCGAACTCTTCAATCTCTACTTCAAAGCCGTTAACTTTGCTATTGGATGAAGCGTTGATAGCTTTTATAGCCGCTGAGATGGCTTCGGGAGAGCGAGTTAATATTTTATTCAGTAATTCTTCTGCTTTATTTAAAAGATTGGGTAAGGGAACCAGATGATTTATTAGACCTATTAATTGTGCTTCTTTCGCAGAGATCATTTCACCTGATAGAATGATTTCAAAAGCTTTTCCCTTGCCTACTAAATGTGGCAAACGCTGTGTGCCACCATAACCAGGAATTATTCCTAAACTTACTTCAGGTAATCCAAAACGGGCATTTTCAGATGCCACTCTGATATGGCAGGCCATTGCCAGCTCTAAACCTCCGCCTAATGCAAAACCGTTGATGGCTGCAATAACGGGTTTATTACTATGTTCTATAAAATCAAAAACATTGGCCTGTGCATTTCTGGCTAACGCCTGTCCTTCTTCTGTGCTTAATTGAGCTAATTCGGCAATATCTGCACCAGCTACAAAAGCTCTGTCTCCTGCACCCGTTATGATAATTCCACCTATAGAACTATCATTTTGGGCATATAATAAGGCCGCACCTAGTTCTGCAATGGTTTCACGGTTTAGGGCATTTAATTTTTTTTCACGATTGATGATGATAAAAAAGATTCCATTTCTTTTTTCTATGATAAGGTTCTCATAATTCATAATAAGCATTTATGATATAAGATAAAAGAATGCTTTTTTGTTTAATAAATTGAAAAAGGAGAGAAGTAAAAAAGCCTGCTGAAAATCTCAGCAGGCTCTGTTAAAACTGTTAAAATCTTATTCCCAGGCTTATTCCCGCTCTTATTCCGGCCCAAGGCCCTGTAAAATTCACGTTTGCTCTTTCGTCATTCACTTCTGTTTTAATTTTAACTAAAGGAATATCTGCGTCTTCAAAAACACTTTCTAACTCATCCCTTAGCTCATCTCTTTCTACAGCGCTAAAATTGGTTGTTGATCCGGAAATGCTCCCTTTCGAGGACCCGTATTGGGGGCCTAAAATAAACCAGTCCAGATAAATCATTTTGCTCAGTTTCCATTGGGCTCCAAATAGTAAACCGCCGGTAAATGTTTTTATGTCGCCATTTAAAGGGATAGTTTCTGTCCTGTCAATTGTGCCATCATCATTAGCGTCTATGTCGAAATCGAAAGGGACACTACCATTGTAAATTGCATACCTTGCAAAGGGAGCAATGTAAAATCCTCTGAATACATCTTTTCCGAAGTAAAACTTAATTTCAGGAGTAATAGCGAAATTAGACATTCTAAAGTCTCTCAGTATTTTATTCACGTCTTCGTCATCAATCAGTTCTTCAACTTTACTCAAATAAGGAATTTTATCTTCAGGATAATACCTTAGTCCTAATCCAAAAGAAGTTTTTTTTCCGATTGCTCTTTCATAAACTACAGAATAAGTTTTTAAAGGCAATGCTGTTAAGTTAACCTTGAAAAGGTTCTTCCCATCTGTTTTTTTAACAGTATCTGCAGATGAATTGGTTTGAGCATGAGCAGTAATTAAACAAGCTGCTGCTAGCATAGAAAGTAAAATTTTTTTCATATTAAAGTTTTGGGTTTAGGCAAAACTCGTTATTTACTTCCTATTCCAAAATACCGAAAAACCAGTATTTTTATCTGTAATTGGTCTACCCTTTATAAGGGTAATTTCTGTTTTTGGGAATATTATTGACAATAATAGCAACCACGAATAAAATGATTACACCAGTAAGAACTGGTGATAAAACGTAATAAAAGCCCAGATTTTTAATTTTCTCTGTACCTATGTTGGCAATTAGAGCGGTTGCCCCGCCAGGAGGGTGCATGGTTTTTGTGATTTGCATGAATACGATAGAAAGAGAAACTGCCAAAGCAGAAGCAAGCCAGATATCATTAGGAAATGTTTTATGAACAATAACTCCCGTGATTGCACAAATAATGTGCCCTCCGATTAGATTACGTGGTTGCGCTAAAGGACTGTTGGTTGCACCAAAAATCAGAACTGCAGATGCGCTAAAGGAGCCGATTAAAAAAATATTATCCAGTTCAGATAGGGCTTTATTTTGAAAGAACCCAATAATTCCAATTCCTAAAAAAGCACCAATGAAAGTCCAAAGGTGATCTTCCGGATTTAAAATGGTTTGCCTGTAAACAACATATTTTGCTAACCTGTACGTTCTGCGAACTCTCTTCTTCACCTGTTTATTTCTGCTCTTCTTTGGCTTTCTTTTTGAAATATCCTCTTAATAAGAAATTATGCTGAAGGGCTTCCAGATTTTCATCTAACTTTTTACTGCCGGTTTCTAAATTTCCGAATATAGCTTTTAGCTGATCTGCCGTTTGTTCGTCATTAAGCAATATTCCAAGAGCGTTGTTATTATCGTTTAATTTTGCTGATGCCGCTTTTAGGTTTGCACTCAATTCAGATGCAGACTGAGAGGTTTTATGAAATTCGTTTACAGAATTTTGCAACTGTGCGAAAACAGCTGTATCAGTTAACATTTTGTCTGCCAGGCCGCCCTTCGTATTCAGCTTATTACTAAAAGTATTTAATTCGCGGGCCATTTTATTAGCAGAGGCTGTGGTACTTTGTAAATCTGTTACAATAGATTTGAAGCTTTCGGCAATTTGCTCATCTGTTAATAAAGAACCTGCCATTCCTTTTCCTTCTACCAAATTTTTAGACAGTACTTTAAAATTATTTGTGATTTCAACAAGGTTTTTATTGTTTGTTTGCAGCGTTTTCATGATGTCATCAGTAGAAAGCGCTTTGTTTACTTGTAGCTGGTCTCCTTCTTCAATAAAAGGAAAATTAGGGCTTCCACCGTCTATCACTACAATCTTGTTTCCTATTAATCCATCAGAACTGATGCTTGCCTTTGCATCTCTGTGAATATATTTATGTGCTTCTTCATCGATACTCAAAAACACCTGAACCTGTGAAGTTCCATAAAATTGTATTTTTTTAATTGTTCCGATTTTGACACCAGAAAACCATACGTTGTTTCCTGTTTTTAGCCCCTGGATATCATCAAAAACAACACTTAAAGTAAATGTTTTCACAAAAGTTTTCTTCTGTCCGCCAAGTGTAAATACTCCTATAAGAAAAATTACAACGCCAACGAAGATAAATATCCCCACGGTAATTCCCTTTTTTCTATCTGTAGATTGCATATATTACTGTATAAAATTGTACTCATAAAATAATTTTACTCTTTCATCATCTGTATTAAAAACTTCTTCAAAAGTTCCTACTTTATCAAATTTCCCGTCGAGTAGCATCGTGATGCGGTCGCCGGTTTGTTTTGCACAAGTTAAATCATGAGTAATAATGATAGAACTGGTGTGATATTTTTCCTGTACTTCGTTAATGAGGTTATTGATTTCTATACAGGTAATTGGATCAAGACCTGCAGTGGGTTCGTCATAAAGCATAATTTTAGGCTGCAATATGAGAGTTCTGGCAATGCCAATTCTCTTCCTTTGCCCCCCAGAAAGCTCTGAGGGCATCTGGTTAATGGTTTGTAAAAGACTTACACCATCCAACACACTTTCAACAGCATAATCTATTTCTGCCCTGCTTAGATTTTTCCTGTTTCTTACCAGCGGGAATTCGAGGTTCTCCCTCACAGTCATGCTATCATAAAGTGCGCTGTTCTGAAATGAAAATCCAATATCTAACCTGAGTTCTCTTAACTCTTTTGAAGAGATTTTGCTCACTTCTTTGCCCAAAACATTTACACTACCACGATCCTGGGTTAATAATCCGGATATTATTTTAATCAAAACCGACTTACCCGTACCAGATTTGCCTAATACAACCAGATTTTCTTCCTGGTACAGATCAAGGTCTACGCCACGCAATACATGGTAATCTCCAAAAGATTTGTGTAAATCTCTCACAGAAATAATGGTATGCTCTCTATTGATATTGGGTGAAGATTTTTCCATTAGTTACGAAATAAGAATGTAATTTGTGTAGCAATAACCTCTTCCATAAAAACAAGAAACATGCCTACTACCACAGCAGAATTGGCAGCTTTACCAACTCCTTCGGTGCCCTTGGAAGAATTATAACCCTGGTAACACCCAACCATTCCAATGGTAAAACCAAAGACGATTGCTTTGATTGCAGAAGCAGTGATATCAAGAAAACTAATAGACTCAAATGAAGCCTGGATAAATGCCGAGAAACTAGTGCTTTCAGAGAGAGTAACATTTAAAAAGCCACCCAGCAAACCTACAAAGGCTGTATAAAATGTAAGAATTGGAATTGCAATTGTTGTAGCCAATACCCTTGTAACCACCAGATATTTAAAAGGATTGGTTCCCGAAACCTCCATAGCGTCGATTTGCTCCGAAACTTTCATAGAGCCTAGTTCTGCACCTATACTGGAGCCTACTTTCCCCGCAGAGATTAAGGCTGTTAATAAAGGAGCTAAAGAACGTAAAAGGGCAATTGCAACTAAAGAGGGTAGCCATGAAGTTGCACCAAACTCTGCAAGCGACGGCCTCGATTGTTTAGTAAATACTATACCGGTAATAAATCCTGTTAATGAAATTAGTGCTAGAGATTTATAGCCAGCCTGGTAGCATTGGCGCATAATTTCTTTACCTTCATAAGGTGGCACAAAAACTTCTTTGAAAAAGCGAGCTACAAACTGGTAAACTAAATATAACTCATAGAACATGCTATGAAGTTTCTGTACAAAACGTGACTTTGGTGCTTCCAATCTCAATAAATTAATCAAACCTCTTGGGTTTGAATTGCTTTGCAAATATCATTCCCTCTTGTTTAAAGAGAAAAAATTCTGGGCAAAAATATTAATATATTAATAGAACTGGTAGGTTTTAATAAAAGATAACAATCAAATCACATTTGTTTTTTTGGAGAATACCATTAAAAGCAGTCAAATTTTAACATTAAAATGGTGTCAATTTGCTATTTTTGTGGAATAATAACGAGCTATGTCTGAGGAAAAATCATTAAATTTTATTGAGGAGATTATTGAGGAAGATATTAAAAGCGGTAAGCATGATGGCCGTGTTTTAACCAGATTTCCGCCAGAGCCTAATGGTTACCTTCACATTGGACATGCAAAATCTATTTGCTTAAATTTTGGAGTTGCACAAAAATATAACGGAGCAACAAACCTTCGATTTGATGATACCAACCCAGTTACGGAAGATACCGAGTATGTAGATAGCATAAAAGAAGACGTAAAATGGCTGGGATTTAAATGGAAAGAAGAACTTTATACATCTGATTATTTTGATCAGCTATATTTATTTGCGGTTGAATTGATAAAGAAAGGCCTTGCTTATGTTGATGACAGTACGGCCGAAGAAATTGCCGCCGGGAAAGGAACGCCAACCGAGCCGGGGATCGCTAATATTTACAGAAGTCGTTCTGTAGAGGAAAACCTTTTGCTTTTTGAAGATATGAAATCAGGGAAGTTTCCTGATGGTTCAAAAGTATTGAGAGCAAAGATCGATTTGGCTAATCCAAACATGCATTTAAGGGACCCTTTATTATACAGGATAAGACACGCTCACCATCACCGTACCGGGGATAAATGGTGTATATACCCTATGTACGATTTTGCGCATGGCCAGTCAGATGCAATCGAGAAGATTACTCATTCTCTATGTACTTTAGAATTTATTCCACATCGTGATCTTTACAATTGGCTAATAGAGAAGCTTGAAATTTTCCCTTCAAAACAATACGAATTCGCTCGTCTAAACATGAGCTATACGGTAATGAGTAAGCGCAAGCTAATGCAGTTGGTGAATACTGCAATCGTATCCGGATGGGATGATCCTAGAATGCCAACCATTAGTGGTTTGAGAAGAAGAGGTTTTACTCCGGCATCCATCCGCAACTTTTGTGAGCGTATAGGTGTTGCCAAGAGAGATAATCTTATAGATTTTAGTTTGCTGGAATTTTTTATTCGAGAAGATCTGAATAAAACTTCATGGAGGAGAATGGCTGTTTTGGATCCTATAAAAATGGTGATTACGAATTTTCCGGATGGAGAAACAGAATTACTGGAGAGCGAAAATAACCCGGAAGTAGAGGGAGGAGACGGCAGCAGAACCATTCCATTTAGCAAAGAGCTTTGGATAGAGCGTGATGATTTTATGGAAGAGCCACCTAAGAAATTCTTTCGCCTTGGTCCGGGGTTGATGTGTCGTTTAAAATCTGCCTATATTGTACGATGTGATGATTTTGTGAAAGATGAGAGCGGAGAAGTAACCGAAATACATTGTACCTATTTTCCTGATTCTAAATCAGGGAATGACACCTCTGGATTAAAAGCAAAAGGTACCATGCATTGGATTAGCGTTGCGCATGCCAAAACCGCTGAAATTCGTTTATACGACAGGCTTTTTAAAACAGAGCAGCCTGATGCCGAAGAAGGAGATTTTAAAGACTACATCAATTCAGAAAGTTTAGTAGTTCTAAAGAATGCTTACATAGAGCCGGATTTAGCAAAGGCAGCGAAACATTTAGAAGATCATCCCGATAGGAGATACCAGTTCATACGTAAAGGATATTTTTGTTTAGATAAAGATTCGAGCGAAGAAAAATTAGTATTTAACAGAACAGTTACTTTAAAAGATAGCTGGGCTAAAATGAGTTAATTAAGATGCCTGCTACAGAAACAGCCAGCTTGCAGAGTTGGCTGTTTTTATCAGGAGATCTTATCCAGGGAGATTCCGTTAGATTTTACTTCAAAGAATTTCCTTAAGACCTGATGTTTTGGGTCGGTAAGTTCAGGATCCTGTTCGAAAATTTGAATAACAGATTTTCTTGCCTCTTGTAAAATACTCTGGTCTTGCGCCAGATCTGCCAGTTTAAGATCTAAAACTCCACTTTGTTCTGTCCCTTCAATATTCCCCGGACCCCTTAATTGTAAATCAATTTCAGATATTTCGAAACCATCATTGGTTTTAACCATTGTATCCAACCTGATTTTCGCTTCCTTACTAAGCTTTACACCCGACATTAAGATACAAAAAGACTGTTCGGCTCCTCGTCCTACCCTGCCTCTTAACTGATGTAATTGAGAAAGCCCAAATCGTTCAGCATTTTCTATAATCATTACGGAAGCATTGGGTACATTTACACCTACTTCTATTACTGTTGTTGCCACCATAATCTGCGTTTCTCCTTTTACAAAGCGCTGCATCTCGAACTCTTTTTCGGCAGGCTTCAATTGGCCATGAACAATGCTAATCTTGTACTGAGGTAATGGAAATTCTCTTGCCATTACCTCTATTCCATCCTGTAAATTTTTTAAATCCAGTTTAGCGCTTTCCTGTATTAAGGGGTAAACTATATAAACCTGCCGGCCTTTAGCAATTTCCCTTTTCATAAAGCCAAACATTCTCA
>JAZQRF010000219.1:0-5954 GCA_045629485.1 Pelobium sp.
GTTAGGGCAAACATCAACCAGTTAGTGGGTGGTGCCGGTGAAGAAACTATTCTGGCAAGGGTAGCAGAAGGTATTGTAACTACTATTGGTTCTGCCATAAGCCATAAAGAAGTATTAGAGAATCCTGATAAGATATCAAAAGTAGTGTTAAGTAAAGGATTAGATTCCGGAACCGCTTTCGAAATTCTTTCTATTGATATTGCTGATATAGATATCGGTGAGAACATTGGTGCTAAATTACAAACAGACCAGGCTGAAGCCGATTTAAAAGTCGCCAATGCAAAAGCAGAAGAGCGTAGAGCAATTGCTGTTGCTTTCGAGCAGGAGATGAGAGCCAAAGCGCAGGATGCAAGAGCTAAAGTTATTGAAGCAGAAGCGCAGGTTCCTTTGGCCATGGCTGAAGCATTTAGAAGCGGTAACCTGGGCATTATGGACTATTATAAAATGCAAAATATCCAGTCGGATACGAACATGAGAGAATCTATTTCTAAGCCTAATACTGGCCAGAACAGAGATAAAAAATAAATTTCTTATGGTATAAGAAAGATCCTGTATCATACACTGCCCCCAAAAAGTCGGACACTATTTGGGGGCTTTTTTATGGATAGCTGTCATTTTATTCCCCGACTATCCCACTTGCACCAGAGGGGAAAATTAGCCCTTCCTGAACTGTGATGAAAACGCTACATTTTTCAAGTCAATTTAAGAAATAGAGGGGAATAAAATGCCTTCATAGGGGTGTGAAAGGGGATTGATTCGACTCTGCTTCGTATCAAGTCCACTAAACTGGTGGACTTGATACGAAGCGGTCCCGCCGAAAGCCCCTGGATATCCCTGTTAAATCAGACAGATTTCTGCATAGGTATCATAAGTTTGTTATTGTTGCTTTCCGGTGAAACAATAATCTATTAATTACTCTTCAATTGGCCTTTCAACCGTTTCAATCTTTTCTGCATACTGGGTGGCGATATAAATGCTGCTTACATATACCAGGATATATGCGATATTATGCTTGTATACGAAGATAAAACTCAGCAATAGGGCAGCAACATAGATCTTCCACAACGGAAAATGGATATTCTTACTAAGGTGCAGACGATATTTGCCATAAAGAAACACGGTGATGGTCATTATGCCAAGCGTACCTCCAAAGGCACCTTCCATAATACCGCCGGGCCCTGAAAATATAGGAAAGATCAGATGAGATAAATTAAAAACAATTGCAGATAGGATCACGAACATAAAGTAGAGCATAAGGGTCTTGATTTGTCCCAGTTTGCTTTGAAGGATATGCCCGAACAGCCATAACATACTTATACTTAGGAGCAGTTCACCCTTGCTGAAATGAACAAACTGGTAAGTGAAGATACTGGACAGCCAATGCGATTGGAAACCATCCGGAAGTGAAGAAGCAGCCAGGTAATACCGTATAAAATCATCTACAGTTCCATCGGCCCAAGGTTGTTGCAGTAATCCGGTCCATCCACTAATAGAATATAGGATGAATAACAGCAGATGAAGGATGATCAGTAAATTAATTCCTGTCTTCAGTTCTATGGGCATTTCAAAGGATGGTTGTGCCCGGGGATTTTGCTCGATGGCTTTAGCGTAAATTTTCATACATGTAAAGATAGTTCGGTGTGCTAATTTCAATAAGTGGGCCTTGACTAAATAAACTTAAACCTGCAGAAGTATGCCCCTATTCAAGTGGCTGAAAAACAACATGGTGATAACATATTCTTTTTATCGTATTATTTATTTCAAATGTTTTAAAGTGTTGAGAAAATCCACATAATGCCGACAGCTTCCCCATATAGATTTGTTAGATCACGTTTGGCAGGAATAGTAATAGCGATAATGAAAGTCTTTGGACAGTAGGGAAGAGTAGCCTTAATCTAACCTTGCTGTTGTCAAATGTTAAGTACTTGCCCATTTATATGTTTCCTGTTTGAAAAACAAGTGATTAAGCCCTGCGCTCCCGATTAGGAAAGACAGGTAATAAAAGCTTTCTGTGTTTTTTAAGAAATTGTGTTTGGGCGTCTCCCCGAATTCTTACAGCTCTTTACTTTAAGGAAATTTAAATATCTCTTTAATTATTGTTTTTTTTAATGTACGTTTATTTATCCCTTCTGTATCCGGAAAGTTTTAGAAATTAATGATTGGCGCTTAATGCAGTGGTTTGAAAATTTGGTTAAGAAATTATTTTTGGCAGCATTAGGAATTTTGTTGCTCTCCCTATTTTTAAAGGAAAAATCCTTTGCACAGAGTATTTCAAATGAAGGGTCAGATTTTTGGGTATGTTTTCCGTCGCATTTACCTTCCCGTGATCCGGATACTGATTTAGACAGGCTTGCCAACATGTCTGTCTTTATTACTTCTAAAAGCAATTCGAGCGGTAAAATTACCTGTGGAAACTGGGCGCAATCTTATACTGTTTCGGCTAACCAGGTCATAGAAGTGCAGGTCCCCCGATGGGAGTCCTATATTGAAAATGGAAGCGGGATGAATACCGCTAAAGGGATAAGAGTAACCGTAAACGACGGGCAGCCCAAAGTGGTGGCTTATGCCCACGTATTTGCAGGTGCAAGGTCTGCCGCTTCGCTTGTGCTGCCCGTTGAAGCTTTAGGGCAGAAATATTATGCCATCACCTATACGCAAACAGGTGGACAAGGAGCCATGTCTCAGTTTAATATTGTAGCCACAGAAGCACAAACTACTGTTAAAATTACCCCGGTAATCAATAAACAAAAAGGCGTAGCTTTCTCTATTACGCTAGCAAACCCGGGCGATGTTTACCAATACCAAAGTACACAGGATATTACGGGTTCTCTAATAGAAGTTGATAAGGATGCTTCTGGATGTAAAAAAGTTGCTGTTTTCTCCGGAAGTACGGCTCTCCTCATCGCACCCGCAGCTTGTATTTTAGGGAACAACGGTTCTGCTGATCCTCTTTTTCAGCAATTGTACCCCATAGAAAGCTGGGGAAAAACCTTTTCTATTATTCCTTTTTCGGGAAGAGAGAATGGAAGTATTTACCGGTTTATGGCTTCAGAAAATGATACCCAGGTAATTTTTGAGGGCAATACCATTAACCTTCGGGAAGGTGAATATTATGAATCTGCCCCAATTTACAGAGCATCGGTATTAACAGCAAATAAGCCCATTACGGTAGCACAGTATGCCCTTACGCAAATTTGCTCTGATGACCGGAACCTCATACGAAATAATACAGTCCCCGGAGACCCGGATATGGTGATATTGAATCCACTGGAATACAGTATCAATGCCATTACTTTATATTCTTCTACAAAGCTGGATATTTCTGAACAGTATATTAACGTCTCTATTCCTACTTCAAAAGTAAATACGTTCACTATCAATAATGTTAACTATAGGAACAGGTTTACTACTTTTAATAATAAACCTGAATTTTCTTATGCCCAGATAGACCTGAGGAGTATCGGAGGGTCTAATTTTAGTTTAGCGGCTGATACCGGTTTTAATGCCATCGCTTATGGTTTTGGAAATGTAGAGTCTTATGCTTATTCGGCAGGTACAAATCTGGCGTCGACCAAAGTAGTGAATCTTTTAAAGCAGGGCTCTGATGTAGTGGTGAACAATGCCTGTGTATTGGATAAATTCGATTTTAAGCTCACTGTCCCCTATATTACAGATAAAATTACCTGGCAGCTTGGGCCAAATGAGCCTGATATCATAGTTGATCCTCCTGCTTACAAAGTAATAAGAAATGGAGATAAAACTGCCTACGAATATAAATTGGAGAGCAATACCTCTTTTACTTCCAGTGGAGTTAAAAGAATAATCGTCCGAACCACTCCGCCACAATCTGCAAATGTGTGTAATGTGGTTGACGAGGATGTGATTAATTATGATTTTGAAGTGACTGACTTGCCGGTAGCTGATTTTGCTTTACCTGCTGCAATTTGCCCGGGAGGAACAGCGCAGTTTACCTATATAGAAAAGAATATTGGCAAGGCGGTTAACTCCTGGCTTTGGGATTTTGGTGATGGTAATACCTCTATATTAAAGGATCCTGTTCATACTTACATGAGCCCGGGGACGTATAAAGTTAAGCTGACCATCAGAAGCAACATTGGCTGTGTTTCTAATGTTACTGAGAAAGATTTTAAAGTGATGGAGTTTCCCAAAGCAACGCTCACCACTGTGGGTTTTTTATGTGCAGGCGCCAATGTCCAGTTTAAAGATAGCAGTACAAGTGTAGACGGTACAATCAGCAGTTGGCTCTGGGATTTTGGAGATAACAGCCCAACGGAAAGTATCCAATCACCAATTCATGTTTTTGCCCGTAGCGGAACATACCAGGTAAAACTTACAGTAACTACCCTTTATGGTTGCAGTAATACCAGTACTCAACAAGTCAGCATTAAAGATCCGGCAGTCATAAACTTCCCCGATCCCGGTTCTTGCGTTAATGATCTAGTGGAATTTAATGCAGAAGAGGTTAGTGGGGATGTCACTTCCTGGGAGTGGGATTTTGGAGATGGTAGTAATGATGTGGTAGAAAAGGTAAAGGCAAATGCCCGACATAAATATGCTGCCACAGGAGTTTACAACGTGACATTAAATGCAATCTCTACAGATGGTTGTATTTCGTCATCCGTTACCAAAGCAATTACCATCAGTGGCGCCAATCCAAACGTCAGCTTCGAGGTATTGGATAAAAATAATTTATGTAGTAACAAACAGGTACTATTTAAAAATACCAGTACTATTGGCTTTGGAAACATTACTAAACTGGAATGGCTACTCCAGTATAATAATACACAGGTGGCTACCATTACAGACAATGATCCACAACCCGATAAAATCTATAGCTATCATTATCCCTTATCAGGAGAAACTAAAAACTACCAGGTGGTGTTAAGGGCTTATTCGGGAGTAATCTGCTATGAACAATCTCAACCCTTAAGCATCACAGTAAACGCCAGTCCGTCTTTATCTTTTGAGCAGGTAGCACCGGTTTGCCTGGATGCCAATCCCTTTTTATTGGTAGCCAGAGATGGGCATGGCATTTCAGGGACATTTAAGTTTACCGGAAAAGGAATCACAGGAACCAACACATTTAACCCGGCCCTGGCAGGTGTGGGCGACCATGAAATTACCTATACCTTCCTAACTTCAAAAGGATGTGAAAATACCCTGAAAAGAATCATCAGGGTCAATGAATTGCCTGATATTGAGATTGGTGAAAATCTGGATATTTTATTGGGCGGGGAGAAGCAGATTGCAGCTACAGTCATCGCTGGTTCGGGATTAACTTACCAATGGTCGCCTGCAATTGGTTTAAGTGACGATCAGGTGTTAGCTCCAATAGCCTCGCCAAAAGAAACCACTACATACACCCTCACCGCCAGTACCCGTGATGAATGTATGGTAGTGACAAAAGTAACGGTTACCGTACACATAGATCCTAATATACCAAATGCTTTTAGCCCCAATAGCGACGGCGTAAATGATACCTGGTCGGTTAAATACCTGGAAACATTTGTGAACGCAGATATCAAAATCTTTAACCGTTACGGGCAGGAGGTGTTTTATGCAAAACAATATACCGAGGCATGGGACGGGAGGTTTAAAGGGAAAGAGATGCCTTTGGGGGTATACTATTATATTATAGAACCTAACAATGGCCGAAACAAGTATACAGGCTCTATCACCTTAATACGATGAGGAAGTACAGCCTGATTTTGGTCTTTTTATTGATCGTTTGTACTGTTCGAGCCCAACAGCGGCCTCATTATACCCAATACCTGCAAAATATGCAGGTAATTAATCCGGCGCTTTCAGGAATATATAATTCTTTACACCTCAAAGCCGGGGTGAGGAACCAGTGGCAGGGTTTAGCGAGTGCACCCAAGACCAGCTACTTTACCATTTCTACGCCTATCAATTTTGATAGTGATATGCTCACG
>JAZQRF010000220.1:0-2582 GCA_045629485.1 Pelobium sp.
ACAAGATTACGTAACCAATAATTACTTTATGAATTTTGGTGCTGGTTTATATCCTGCTTATCCTGACGGGCAAAAAGACAATACACATTTTAAGGGAGAAGGCGGCAAAGAAGTAGCCAGATTGGTTTTTAATGCCATGAAGAAACTGTAGTTAATTACCTATATGCCAATCAAACTGTTCATTTTTTTATTTCTGATTTCTTCGAACCTGTTTGCGCAAAAACAAGTTCAAAGAGACACGTCTTTTACTTTATATGGCACATATCTTAAAGAACAGAAGTATAGAAATTATATAGAAATCGCAGAGCCAAAAGCGAATGAAAATGTTAGTGTTTTAAAAGATCAGGAGTATAAAAGAGTCGGCGAAAGAGCATTAACTGCCGAGGTTTATTACCCGAAAAACAAAAGAAAGGGAAACTATCCGGCTGTTATCTTAATTCACGGTGGCGGCTGGATTTCAGGAGATAAATCGCAAACCGTACCCATGGCAATAGCTTTGGCAAACGCTGGTTACGTTGCGGTGTGTGTAGAGTATAGGCTTTCGCCTGAGGCTAAATATCCGGCGGCAGTTTACGATATTAAAGCTGCGGTAAGATGGATGCGGGCAAATGCCGGAAAATTAAACATCAATAAAAATCAAATTGCGGCTTTAGGAATGTCGGCAGGAGGACAATTAGCTTCTTTAGTTGGGTTTACAAATGATAACAGAGAGTTTGAAGACAGAATTGGAAATCCAAAGCAATCAAGTAAAATTCAGGCGGTCGTAAATATTGATGGAACTTTGGCCTTTCGTCATCCAGAATCTCATGAAGGAAAAGCCGCCTCTTTATGGTTAGATGGATATTATGAGGAGAATCCAAAGAATTGGGAAGCTGCTGCACCATTAAACCATGTCACTAAATCATCACCACCAATTTTGTTTATCAACAGTTCCATTCCTCGTTTCCATGCCGGAAGAGATGATATGATTAAGCAATTAAATGCGTTTAATATCTATTCAGAAGTATATACTTTAGATGATACACCACACCCATTCTGGTTTTTTCATCCCTGGTTTGCACCAACCGTAAATTATACTGTTAATTTTTTAGATAAGGTGTTCAAGAATCAATAAATGAAACATAATGATGGCTAAACAAGCATCAGGAAAAAGATAACACATGAAAAAGTATATTTATTAATCCTTAACAGTGTTTTTATAAGCTCTTCTTTTGCGCAAAAAGAGACCTATAATGGAGATTTAGCGGCAGAACTGGCAAACACGATTATGCATAAATGGCCAGATTCTCTTATGCATAATAATGGGAAGAAAAATGCAGGTTGGTCTTACGACATAGGATTGTATTTAGAAGCCATTGGAAATGTTTATGCCAGAACGGGTGAGCAGAAATACTTCGACTATATTGTTCATACTATGGACAATTTTATTGGAGAAGATGGCTCAATACGCTATTATAAACAAGAAGCATACAATATTGATTATGTAAGAAATGGTAAACCTTTATTGTATTTATACGAGAAAACAGGTAAAGATAAATATAAGATAGCGTCACAATACGTTAGAAAACAATTAGATACCCATCCCCGAACTACAGAAGGTGGCTTTTGGCATAAGAAAGTATATCCACACCAAATGTGGTTAGATGGTTTATACATGGGGCAACCATTTTATGCCAATTACAGCAAAATGTTTAATCAGACCAATGATTTTGAAGATGTAGCTTTGCAATTTATTTCAATGGAAAAAAACGCCAGAGACGCAAAAACAGGATTGTTATACCACGGATGGGATGAAAGTAAGGAGCAGGATTGGGCAAACAAAAAGACCGGAACATCTCCCAATTTTTGGGGCCGGGCAATGGGGTGGTATGGTGTAGCACTGGTAGATGTTTTAGATTACTTCCCGGCAGACCATCCTAAAAGAAAAGAACTTATCGCTATTCTGAACAGGTATGTAACAGCTGTCGCTAAAGTTCAAAATAAGGAAAATGGATTATGGTACCAGGTATTGGATAAGGCGAATGAAAAAGGGAATTATCCAGAAGCTTCCGCATCTTCTATGTTTGTCTATACTTTTGCAAAAGCATCCAGACTGGGTTATATCAATAAAAAATACCATCAATTAGCATTAAAAGGATTTGAGGGTATAAAGGATGATTTTTTAGTACGCGATGCTGATGGAAGGTTACATCTTAACGGAACTGTACAAGTTTCTGGTTTAGGCGGTAAACCCTACCGAGACGGAAGTTTTGAATATTATATCAGTGAACCAGTTATTCAGGATGATCCTAAAGGGATGGGCGCATTTATATTGGCAGCAAACGAACTACTCATTAGATTTAATAAATAGCTAATAGCATTTATAAAGTGTTTTGTATCTTTAAATTTTTCATAAAATCAATTAAACATGGTACTTAAAAAACTTTTATTATTTACAGCATTAGTGGCGGGGGCGAACTTTTTTGTTCAGGCGCAACCTACTATAGAGAAGATTTGGCAAACAACAGAAAATATTCCAACACCCGAGTCTGTTTTGTTTGATGCACCTTCTAAAACACTATTTGTTTCTTTGATTGATGGAG
>JAZQRF010000221.1:0-2834 GCA_045629485.1 Pelobium sp.
AGAGCTTTCGGGTTCTCTGCTGTAGTTGTTGTAGGTGACGAAAACGGTGTAGTGGGTCATGGTTTAGGTAAATCAAAAGATGTTTCTGAAGCTATTGCTAAAGCAGTTGAAGATGCTAAGAAAAACTTAGTTCGTATTCCTTTAAATGGCAGTACTATTCCTCACGAGCAAAAAGGTAAATTTGGTGGAGCAAGAGTATTTTTAATTCCTGCTTCATTAGGTACTGGAGTAATTGCTGGTGGTTCTGTACGTTCAGTATTAGAATCTGTAGGAATTCACAATGTATTATCAAAATCTCAAGGATCTTCAAACCCTCATAATGTAGTTAAAGCAACTTTTGATGCTTTGTTACAAATGAGAAGTGCTCTTACTGTTGCAAAACAAAGAGGAATTTCTTTAGATAAAGTATTTAAATCTTAATTTTGAGTATTATGTCAAAAATTAAAGTAAAACAAGTAAGAAGCAAAATCAATTGTCCTGAAAATCAAAAAAGAACGTTAGCGGCTTTAGGATTACGTAAAATGGGACAAGTTGTTGTGCATGATAATACACCAGCTATCAAAGGAATGGTAAATAAAGTTCAACATTTGGTTTCTGTAGAAGAAATTAACTAATTTATTGTATATGAATTTAAGTAATTTACAACCAGCAATCGGTTCAGTACATAACCAAAATAAAAGAGTAGGACGCGGAGAAGGTTCTGGTAAAGGTGGTACTTCTACAAGAGGTCACAAAGGAGCTAAATCTCGTTCAGGTTATTCTAAGAAAATTGGTTTTGAAGGAGGGCAAATGCCTTTGCAGAGACGTGTACCTAAATTTGGTTTTAAAAATATCAACAGAGTTGAGTACGTAGGGATTAACCTTGATACTTTACAATTAATGGTTGATAATGGAATTATAACTGACGCTGTTGATTTTAACACGTTAGTAGAAAATGGATTAACTTCTAAAAAGAGCTTAGTAAAGATTTTGGGAAGAGGAGAGCTTAAGTCTAAATTGAAAGTTACTGCTCACAAGTTTACTGCGTCTGCACAAGCAGCTATCGAAGCAGCTGGAGGAGAAGTAGTATCTTTATAAATCTTTATAAAGTATGAAGAAGTTTTTTGAAACATTTGCCAATATTTGGAAAATTGAAGAGCTTAAGAATAAAATCTTATTAACTTTAGGATTGTTACTTGTGTATCGTTTTGGTACACAAGTAACATTACCAGGTATTGATGCTACAAGATTACAAGCTTTAACAGATCAGACAGATCAGGGTATTGGATGGTTAATCAATGTGTTTACTGGAGGAGCTTTTTCACAAGCATCAGTTTTTGCACTTGGAATTATGCCTTACATCTCTGCTTCTATTGTAGTTCAGTTAATGGGTATAGCTGTACCATATTTACAAAAACTTCAAAATGATGGTGAAAGTGGTAGAAAGAAAATGACACAAATCACTAGATGGTTAACAATTGGGATTACCTTGATTCAAGGGCCAGGTTACATCTATAATTTGTACAAACAATTACCTCCTGATGCTTTTTTATTAGGTTTTGATGATTTTTCTTTCTTGTTCTCTTCAGTATTGATCTTGACTACAGGTACAGTATTTGCTATGTGGTTAGGTGAAAAAATAACTGATAAAGGAATTGGTAATGGAATCTCTCTATTAATTATGGTTGGGATTCTTGCAAATTTACCTCAGTCGTTTATCCAAGAGGTACAATCTCGTTTAGCGGCAGGTAATGGTGGTGCAATAATGATAGTAATTGAAATTATTATTTGGTTGGTTATTATCATTGCATGTATCTTGTTGACTATGGCAGTACGAAAAATTGCAGTTCAATATGCAAGAAGAAGTACTTCGGGAGAATACGACGCATCTGCAGTTTCAGGTAACAGACAATGGATTCCTTTAAAGCTTAATGCTTCTGGAGTTATGCCTATTATCTTTGCTCAGGCAATTATGTTCATACCGGCAGCTGTCGCAGGTTTATCTTCTTCAGATACCGCACAATCAATTACTGCAACCTTCAGTAATATATTTGGTTGGGAGTATAATTTAGTTTTTGCTTTGTTAATCATAATTTTTACTTATTTTTACACAGCAATTACAGTTCCTACAAATAAGATGGCAGACGACTTAAAACGCAGTGGTGGATTCATTCCGGGTGTACGCCCAGGTGCTGAAACAGCTGACTATTTAGATCGTATTATGTCTTTAATTACATTTCCAGGTTCATTGTTTTTAGCAATAATTGCAATATTTCCTGCAATTGCTGTATCTTTGCTTGGAATTCAACAAGGATGGGCTATGTTTTACGGAGGAACTTCCTTACTAATTATGGTAAGTGTTGCGATAGATACTATCCAACAAGTTAATTCATACTTATTAAACAAGCAATATGATGGCTTGATGAAAAGAGGTAAAAACAGAAAAGCAATCGCTTAGTAATTATGGCAAAACAATCAGCAATAGAACAAGACGGAGCAATTATTGAAGCATTGTCAAATGCTATGTTCCGTGTAGAATTAGAGAATGGACATATTGTAATCGCTCATATTTCTGGAAAAATGCGTATGCATTACATCAAATTATTACCTGGTGATAAAGTGAAGTTAGAAATGAGTCCTTATGATTTGTCTAAAGCAAGAATTACTTATAGATACTAAAGGCTATTAAAATGAAAGTAAGAGCATCAGTTAAAAAAAGAAGTGCAGAGTGCATTATTGTACGTAGAAAAGGAAGATTATACGTTATTAATAAAAAGAATCCTAGATTTAAACAAAGACAAGGATAATTATGGCAAGAATCGCAGGGGTAGATATACCTAAAAATAAAAGAGGAA
>JAZQRF010000222.1:0-20144 GCA_045629485.1 Pelobium sp.
TATTAGCGGGAATATAAATTTTTAGATTACAGATCAATACCGAATATTGGTTGAGATTTATAGGTCTTATTAGGCTAATAATGGTTATAAAAGTATTGATGTTGTAAAAAATGCTTTCATATTTTTGATACACCTTGTGTAATTCCTAGAGATTATCACAAAACAGTTTCAAAGCCAATTAACCTAATTCAGATAATGTTTATAAAGCCAATTTGTTTTTTGTCTTTTATTAAGTTTTCTTCTATCCTTTTTATAGTATTTTCTATTATAAAGATGTTGAGAAATTATTTACAACGCATCCCGACAGATTTCCGATGTGGCATATTAAGGATATGGATAAATCAGATTTAACCAAAACACTGAAATCGGAAATGGCACAATCGATTATAAAGCCTTATTAAGGAAAAAGGAGGGTGTCGGGGCTGAAGTATGCAATTGTTAAACACGAGAATTTTGAGATCGATCCGTTTGAAAGTATTCAACAGAGTATTAATTATTAAAGTAGTTATTATTTGGGAGATCATTTTCTATCGATATTTAATAATAAGCAAGTTGTTAGTATTGGTAAAATAAAGGTTTTTACCTTCCTGATCATCTTTTCTATTGCTAAAAGTCCATAAGCATTGAGAGCTTGAATGTTAAAAAATGTTAAAGGTATTTGAAAAAAACATTCTGCTTTTTTTATTTGATCTATCAATTAAACTAAATAAAAATTATTGCACAGGCATTTTTTGAAAGCTATTATTAAAATTTTAGTTGTTAGATTATGTTATCAAAATTCTACATTCCACATTTTGGCGTATCACGCAGGTTTCTATTAATCTTTTTATTATTTTTTGGTTTCTGCTTGGGTTCAAAAGCACAACAGGGGGCTGCCGGGAAATCCAGCTTTATTGCAAGGCTGATGAATATAGAGGCCAGTGCAAACGAAGCATTTCGATACAATACGACGCTTCATAACGCTTCTGAAAGCAACCGCATTTACGAACTTAATGCGAATGTACCTGCTGGCTGGATAGTTACTTACCGGGTAGAGGGCAATCAGGTTACCTCGGTAAATATGGAAGCAGGAAAAACGCAGGATATTGCTATTGAAATCAATGCAACTGCTACTGCTGCACCTAAAAAGTATAAAATTCCTGTAGTGGCAATATCCAATTCAGATACGCTTTCGCTAAACTTGGAGGCTGTTGTAAAAGGTTCTTACAGCATAACCCTGACTACTCCTACAGGTAAATTAAGCGATGAAGTAACTTCCGGCAGCCAAAAGGAATTGCAGCTGGTTGTCAAAAATACAGGTACACTTCCGTTGAACGATTTGCAGGTCTCTGCTCAATTACCTCCTAATTGGGAATCTTCTTTTGAGCCTTCCAGCATAAAGCAGCTCGAGCCTGGTAAAACAATAGACGTGAAGGTGATTTTAAAAGTACCCGATAAAACTATCGCCGGTGATTATGCAGCTAATTTTACTGTAACTAATAGCAATTCAAATTCGCAAATTGCTTTCCGTTTGCTGGTGAAAACTTCACTGCTTTCGGGATGGATAGGCATTTTAGTTATATTACTGGCTATCGGTATGGTATACTACCTCATTCGTAAATACGGCAGGAGATAATTAAGTGTTGCGTTTATAATGAAAGATCCTATCATACAACTTAAGGGCTTAACAAAATATTATGATTCTCTTAAAGCTGTCGACGATCTCGATCTCGAAGTATGTAGAGGAGAAATTTTTGGACTACTTGGGCCTAACGGAGCAGGTAAGACTACCACTATTTTGATGATGCTCGGACTTACTGATCCAACAAGCGGTACAGCCTGGGTTTGCGGCCATAATGCTACCAGTAGTCCTATTAAGGTGAAGAAAAAGGTAGGCTATATGCCGGATAGTGTTGGCTTTTATGACCACATGACTGCGATAGAGAACCTGTTATATATTGGCAGACTCAATGGAGTAAATGAGCTTGAGCTTAAGAAACGTTCTGACGAAGTTTTGGAAATCGTTGGGCTTGCCGCAGACAGGAACAAAAAGACAGCAGCTTTCTCCCGCGGGATGAAACAGAGGCTCGGCTTAGCGGATGTGCTGATCAAGAATCCCGAGGTAATTATTCTGGACGAGCCCACACTTGGCATCGATCCTACCGGTGTGAGAGCCTTCCTGGCATTAATAAAGCAGTTGAGCAAGCAGCAGGGACTTACGGTTTTGCTATCTTCTCATCATTTGCATCATGTGCAGCAGGTGTGCGATAGGGTAGGGATCTTTGTGAAAGGAAAATTGCTTGCCCATGGTGCTATTGGAGAATTATCTGGTCAGTTGTTTGGTAAAGAGGGGCATGTTACTTCTATTAAAATAGAACATGAAATTACCCAGCCATGGCTGCTCGAGACTGAACTAAGAGAGTGGAAAACTGTTAACCAAATCTCTGTCAATAAAAACGAATTAGAGTTTAATTGTAGCCAGGATATTACTGCTGCATTAGTTCGCTTTTGTGTTGAAAAAGGGTATGGCGTGATCAATGTACAACAGAAACATTATGGACTGGATGATATCTATCAAAAATATTTCGAATCCCACAGCATCAAAAATTCAATCTATGAAAAGTAAGTCTGGCGATATAAGACCTTTTCGCATTATGGTTCACAAAGAAATAGCTGATCATATACGCAGCTGGCGTTTTGCAATACTTATCGGGCTGATTGCCCTTACCTTTATTGCTGCAATGTATGTGTCGCTTAGCAATATAAAATCGGCTATAGGTAATACAAATGATCCAGATCGGGTATTCTTATATCTGAAGCTTCTCACAACTACGGACAATACGATCCCCCCATTCCATGTTTTTTTAAGTTTTCTGGCGCCCTTACTGGGGATCAGTTTAGGATTTGATGCCATCAATTCCGAACAAAATAATGGTACCTTAACAAGGCTAATGGCACAGCCAATATACAGAGACAATCTTTTGCTGGCCAAATTTGTAAGTACTTTAATAATTGTGAGTAGTTTATTTGTGGCACTGGCTTTACTAATGGTAGGCGGTGGATTGTTATTGACAGGTGTCCGTATAGAACCACAGGAAGTACTCAGGATATTTGGTTTTGTAATCATTACCATAATCTATGTAGCTTTCTGGTTAAGTCTGTCACTAATGCTATCCATCCATTTCAAACAAGCGGCAACTTCGGCTCTTGTGGCAATAGGGATCTGGCTGTTCTTTACTATATTTTATCAGATTGTGATAAATCTGGCTATCAAATCCTTTTTACCTAATCCTGATTTTTTGTCTCCCGCGCAGATTATGAGCTACAATGAGGTTATTTTGAATCTGCTGCGGATAGCTCCTAATCAGCTTTATTCTGACGCCATTACAACATTATTAATGCCCTCTGTCCGGAGCCTTGGGCCTGTTACTATGGAGCAGATGGCAGGTGCAATACCTTCTCCCTTACCTTTTAAAGAAAGTGTGATGATAGTTTGGCCACAAGTAAGCGGTTTAATAGCGTCAACGGTGATATGTTTTGCATTATCCTATTATCTCTTCATGCGCCGGGAAATACGTTGTTAACACATAGATCATTAAATAGTATTGAAGTAAATAGTGATAGCACTTCTAAAATACTGAATTTATAAGTTCACACAGAGCCAGTTCATAATTTCTATCAATTTTTAAATCCCGAAAGGCAAGAAGGTTACAGCTCTTGCCTTTTTATTTTCACCTTAAAAGACAATATCATACATAAGTTGGAGAAAATCTGTCAGTTTAAGTATTAAGATTACAGATAGTTTTGTATAAGAAATTAGGTAGGTAATTTACCATTTTCTAAAACCAAGAATCTAAATCAAATTTTTAAATGAAGAATCTTCCATTATTAGATTTGTCAATTATTGCCGCTTATCTTGTGGGGATGGTGCTGGTTGGGGTTTATTTCTCCAGAAGGAACAGCAATCCTGATCAATATTCAAAAGCTTCGGGAGCTATACCAGGTTGGGCAATCGGCTTATCCATCTATGCTACCTTTTTAAGCAGTAACACATTTTTGGGCGTTCCCGGAAAAGCTTTTGGCACCAACTGGAATGCATTTGTTTTTAGTATATCTATGCCTTTGGCAGCCTGGGTTGCGGCCAAATATTTTGTTCCGTTTTACAGGAGTACAGGTGAGGTTTCTGCCTATACAAACCTCGAAAAGCGTTTTGGCCCGTGGGCCCGTACCTATGCAGTGGTATGTTTTCTCCTAACTCAATTGGCCCGAATGGGATCCATATTCTTCGGGATCTCATTGACATTACAGGCGCTAACCGGCTATAGTATGGAAATGATCATGCTGGTTACTGGTATTTGTATCGTGATTTATACTGTAATGGGAGGCATAGAAGCCGTCATATGGACAGAAGTAGTGCAGGGAGTTTTAAAAACACTTGGTGCAATGCTCATTATCTACCTGATCGTGGCAGATATGCCAGGTGGAGTATCAAAAATTATCGAAATAGGCAAAACAGATAATAAATTTGGTTTAGGAGATTTTTCACTTGATTTCACCCAGGCAACTTTCTGGGTGGTGATGCTGTACGGATTTTTTATCAACCTTAATAATTTTGGAATGGACCAGAATTATGTACAACGTTATCATACGGCATCTTCGGCAAAAGAGGCTTCAAAATCTGTATGGCTTTGTGTTTGGATATATATTCCGGCATCTTTATTATTCTTTATTATCGGAACCTGTTTATATGCCTATTACCAGATCAATCCGGAGATGATAGAGCCTGTAAAGCTACAGGCAGCAGCAGAACGTTTAGGCGCTGCGGCTTCATCCGCAGATATTGCCAATCTTGCTGCTACTTTGCAACCAGCAGATTATGGAGATAAAGTAATGCCACATTTTATGGTGACCATGATCCCTACTGGTTTAATTGGTTTAATAGTTTCTGCCATTCTATCTGCTGCCATGAGTACCATTAGCTCGGGAATGAATGCTTCTGCTACGGTCTTTTCAGAGGATATTTATAAACGCTATTTCCAACCGGTAATGAGTGATAAGCAAAATATGCGCCTGCTGCATTTGTCAACCGTAGTATTTGGTCTTGCCGGAATGATTTGTGGAATTGCCATGATAGGAGTTAAAAGTATCCTGGATATCTGGTGGCAGCTGTCCGGAATATTTGCCGGAGGGATGCTGGGCTTATTTCTTTTAGGAATTATCAGTAAAAAATCCGGAAACCTGGAAGCTTTTGCTGCCACAATAATTGGCATCCTGGTAATTGTATGGATGTCTCTTTCATACCTTATCCCGGAAGAGTATGCTTACTTAAAAAATCCCCTTCATGCCAATATGATCATCGTAATAGGAACACTTTCTATATTCTTAACAGGAACATTAATCGCTACGTTTAGGGGCAATAAATCAGTTAATTAACCATGCTTTTTTAGGAGAGCGTATTAAAAGAAATAAATAATATAAAATGAATAAATCAGGAAAAGGGTTTATCCCGGTGATGTTAACGCCATTTAAAGATAATGGTGATATAGATTTTGATGGGTTAACAAGGTTAACCGAACTCTATATAGAATCCGGTGCAGCTGGTCTTTTTGCCAATTGCCTGTCAAGTGAAATGTTTGAACTTTCTGAAATGGAAAGGTTTATGGTAGTAAGGCATGTAGTTAAGGCTGCTAATGGAGTTGTGCCTGTAGTAGCGACAGGAACTTTTGGAGGCCCCATCCAGGAACAGGCAGATTTTGTTAAAAAGATTTATTCTGCAGGAGTAGAAGCAGTGATTGGTATCACAGGTTTGCTGGCTGAAGAAAAAGACGGCGATGAAGTGTTTGATGCTAATGTTTCGCAGTTATTAGATCTCACTGAAAAAATTCCAATGGGTTTTTACGAGTGCCCGGTACCTTACAAAAGATTAATTTCTCCGGAACAGTTGGGCAGGTTAGTAAATACCGGCAGAGTAACTTACCATAAAGATACTTGTTTGGATATCGATCAGGTGAGAGCCAAGATTGCAGCCACACAAGGTCATGAATTTGGCTTGTACGATGCTTACATGGCACACGCTGTTGAGTCATTAAAAGCCGGATCCGCAGGTCTTTCCTGTATCCAGGGGAATTTCTTCCCGGAATTGGTGGTTTGGCTTTGCAACAATTTTGACAATAGCAGCTGTCAGGAAGAGGTTGCAAAGGCGCAAAAATTCTTCATAGATAATATGGACCCAATGCACAATGTATATCCAACAATTGCTAAGTATTGTTTACAAGAAAGAGGGTTTAACATCTCCACTTTTACAAGAAGACAAGATATAGGGATTTTTGACTCGAAAATTAAAAATGACATAGATTCTTTAACAAACAGATATAATGTTTTAAAAGACGAGCTAGAAATTAGTTTTATAATAATAGCTTAATAATAAATTTAGTTTTGGTGAGCAACTCAGGTGTTGTGTTAAACAGGGAGTAGTTGGTCCCTGTTTTTTTGTTTATATATTATTAGATTTTTAGTTAATAATGTTTAAACTTTTCATCATAATACATAGCATTCTGGTTAAATGCTGTCTTGATTTTCAATTTATGGGCTAATTCTAGTACTTTTGTGATGAAAAACCTCGAATTTTGAAAGCTGTCACCATTAAAACCATTTCAGAAACAACCAATGTTTCTTTGACTACCGTTTCTCGTGTATTAAATGGCGTTTCTAAAAAATTTCGTATAAGTACAGCTACCGAAGCAAGGGTGCTGGAAGCAGCAGAGCGTTTGGGTTACACTCCAAATCAAACTGCTATAAATCTTAGATTAAAGAAAAGTTTTGCTATTGGTCTGGTGATACCCAGTCTGGCAAACCCTTTCTTCTCTACCATAGCTAGTATTGTTAACCAGGCATTACATTCCAAAGGATATTCTGTATTAGTAACAGATTGTAATGAAGAAGAAAAAACTGAAATAGATTCCGTTAAAAACCTGGCCGCTCGTAATATAGACGGAATGATAATTATACCTTCTGGCAAAGATAAAAGACACCTCGAGGTGTTATATAAACAAAGAATTCCTGTAGTATTTATAGATAGGTATTTTAATGAGCTCCCAATATCTTATGTTGCTACAGACCATTATGACGGGGCTCTAAAATTAGTTAATTATCTGATTGAATGCGGCCATCAAAAAATAGCCTGTATTCAGGGTACACATCATGTTTTGTCAAATATGGAACGTGTGCGAGGGTATAAATCTGCAATGGCAGTTAATAATTTGCCAGAGTTTTATATAGGTGGTGGTAGTTTCACCTTTGAAGATGGGTATTTAGAAACAAAGTTATTACTCCAGAAGCAGGATAAGCCAACGGCAATATTAGCCCTTAGCGATACCATACTTTTGGGAGCTTTAAAAGCCTTGTCAGAAGATGGATTTAATGTGCCGGACGATATTTCGCTTACTACATTTGATAATTCTGTTTATTTAGATTATCTGTCTTGCCCTGTTACCAGTATATCCCAGCCAATTACTGATATTGCCCAAATAGCTATAAGGCTATTACTGGATAAAATAGAAGCAAAAGCTAATGATTCTGAAACGCTTCCAGAACAGGAGAAAATTCTCATAGCTCCAACAATTATTCATCGTAAGTCTGTTAAAAAAAATTACTAATTCCAGCCTCTTGGAACTGATTGTGAATTTTTACTTTTTGCACAAACGTTAATTCTTTTAGGTTTTTCTCTTCATCATTATCTTTTATTTGGTTTTTGTTTAAAATTAAGGCCTTAAAACATTGGTGTTTTTTAATTTAATCTAATATCAATATTCTCTTTTTGTCTTGCTAACGGCAGTTTTTGGATTTTTCTGATAAAATAATTTATTTTTCTTTTTGGATGATGTAAAAGTTTTATATCTTGCACAAACGTTATCGCAACGTATAAACCAAAATATATAATCTTAAAATGATACATTCTTCAATTGTTGTTGTGGGAAGTTCCAACACAGATATGGTGGTAAAAACAGATCGCTTTCCTGCTCCGGGAGAAACGGTGCTAGGTGGAAATTTTTTAATGACTCCAGGCGGAAAGGGTGCGAATCAGGCCGTTGCTGCAGCTAGACTCGGGGGGAAAGTGATGTTTGTATGTAAAATTGGTAACGATATATTTGGAAGTCAATCTGCCGATTTATTTAAAAAAGAAGGAATCGATATCTCCAATATTTTACTGGATAATGAAAATCCATCTGGAGTGGCACTAATTACTGTTGATAAAGAAGCTGAAAATAGTATAGTGGTCGCCTCGGGAGCAAATGGAACTCTTTTTCCTGATGATGTAAAATATTTACAGGATGTATTAACGGCTGGAAGTTTCGTGTTGATGCAATTAGAAATTCCCGTTGAAACAGTAGAGAGTGTAGCTGCTTTGGCGCAATCTATAGGCGCTTATGTGGTGTTAAATCCTGCACCTGCGTGTGAATTGTCTGAAAGCATCTATAAAAATTTGGAAATTATAACTCCTAATGAAAAAGAAGCCTCAATGATATCGGGGATGGCTGTTAATGATTTCGATTCCGCAAAAAAAGCAGCGGAGATAATTTATTTAAAAGGAGTAAAGAATGTGATTATTACCATGGGGGCGAAGGGGGCGTTAGTTTATGATGGTACTAGCTTTGAGTGGGTAAAAGCTCAATCAGTTGTTGCTGTAGATACTACAGCGGCTGGAGATGTGTTCAATGGAGCTTTAGTGGTGGCTCTGAATGAAGGGAAAAGTATTGTAGAGGCTGCGGAATTTGCTTCTAAAGCTTCTGCAATAGCAGTTACAAGATTAGGAGCTCAGACTTCTGCACCTTACAGAGATGAAATAATGGAAGAAGTTTCCAAATAAGATTAAGCGGCTTAATAAAACCAAAACCAATTATACGATTATGTTTATTGTACACAATTATTTTCTGGCAGTTATACTCTGCGTTATAACCATGCTGTGTTGGGGTTCCTGGGCAAACACCCAGAAGCTTGCCAATAAGACCTGGCGTTTTGAGCTGTTCTATTGGGATTATGTATTGGGAATCCTGATTTTTTCTTTGCTGAGCGCTTTTACTTTAGGAAGCATCGGACAGGAGGGAAGAAGCTTTCTTGTAGATATGCAGCAGGCGGAATGGAGCAATATAGGAAGTGCTTTACTAGGCGGAATTATCTTTAATGCAGGAAATATTTTATTGTCTGCTGCAATTGCCATTGCTGGTATGTCTGTAGCATTTCCGGTTGGGGTTGGAATAGCGCTGGTTTTGGGAGTGATGATTAATTATATCACAACACCTAAAGGTGACCCAACATTATTGTTTATTGGGGTGGCACTGGTTACTGTAGCTATATTGGTAAACGCATGGGCCTATAAGCTCAAAAGCAAAGGAACAACAGATAAGGCAAACACTAAAGGGATTGTTCTTTCTGTGTTCGCAGGTGTTTTAATGGCTTTTTTCTACAGGTTTATTGCTGCATCAATGGATATGGAGAACTTTGTATCTCCTGCGATAGGAAAGATGACTCCTTATACAGCAGTATTTATTTTCTCTGTAGGAATTTTATTAAGCAATTTCCTTTTCAATACCATTCTTATTAAGAAACCTTTCGTTGGCGAACCGACAAGCTATTCAGCATATTTTAAAGGGGGCTTTAGTACCCATCTTACTGGAATTTTAGGTGGAATGATATGGGGATTAGGAAATTCTCTGAATTTGATTGCAGCTGGAAAAGCCGGGCCGGCCATTTCTTATGGATTGGGGCAAGGAGCAACACTGGTAGCAGCGCTATGGGGCGTTTTTATATGGAAGGAGTTTAAAGGTTCTCCGGTTAATGTAAATGGTAAGCTGGCAGCAATGTTTGTGCTGTTTGTGATAGGGTTGGGGTTGATCATTGTAGCGGGGCAATCTTGAATTATTATACCGTCAATTTGTTTCATGTAACCAATTAACAACAGTAAATATTATGAGAATTTTTACAATGCTGGCAATCTTTTTTGCCACAGTGGGGAGTGCTTTTGCTCAAATTTTTGAAAACAATTTTAATGCTTTTGCTTATGATGCTACTAGATTACCAGTTGAAAAAGCAACGATCTATGATCCAGCACAAACAGATTGGCAATTCACACATCATCCCTCGATCGCCTTTTTCAAAGGAAAATTTTATGTTGTATTCTCTAATGGAAAAATAGGAGAGGATGAAGGGGAACAAAGAATTCAGATTTCGGAATCGTCAAACTTTAATTCTTGGACTGTACCGGTTCCTTTGGCATCAACTACTACTGACTTTGTTCTAACTCCAGGAGGAATTTTTGTTGCGAATGAAAACCTTATGGTAGTTTACTATACAAGAAATGATAATGCTGAAGATTTATCTAGGCCAAATCCTAATCTATATGCAAAATATACAAGTGATGGTACAAACTGGTCAGCCGAAATTAATTTAGGAATACCGATTTTTCCATCTCATAGACCAAGCTTGTTATCAAGCGGAAAATTGATTTTAACAGGTAATAGAGATTTTTATTATACAACAGATTTAACGGGTTTGTCAGGATGGACAAAATCTGGTAAGTCTAATTTCAATTCTGGGGAATCTGCTAACTTAGTTGAAGGAGCAATAATAGAAAACGGGGATAGTATATATACCATTTTTAGGGACGTCGCTAAGCAGAAGTATCTTTGGCAAGAGTCGAGTAAAGATGGTGTTAATTGGGGTACTCCAAGAGTAACTAATTTTACTGATAATAATAGTAAATCACATTTAGGAAAATTACCAAATGGAAAATTCTATTATATAGGTACTCCTGATACTACATCTATGGGTTCAAGAACACCACTTGTACTAGCGGTCTCAGATGATGGATTTAATTATAATAAAACATACATTTTAGCTGCAGATTACTATACCCGAAAGTATGCTGGAAGATATAAAACCGGGCAGTTTGGGTATCCGTATTCCATGGTTCATGATGGGTGTTTGTATATAGTAGCTTCAAGAATGAAAGAAAAGCTTGAAGTTATAAAGGTAAGTCTATCTTCTTTAGATGATATTGACCCCATGCCTCAAAAGGATCTTTCTGTTTTAGCACAATTAGATGGAACAAAGCTACCATTGAATAATGGTTGGGCAGCAGGTACTATAACTAATTCAAATTCGGGCACTCTTACAGGAAACGGAGAAATAAGAATAAATTGTGCCTCTAACCAATCATATTCTTTTCAAGTAGATCCTACCACAACAACGAGTTTCAATCCTACCGGAGACTTTACGGTTGAATTTAGATTAAAAGTTGTTTCTAATAATGGAAGAGGGATTGATATTTACCTGAGGGACGGAATAACGGCAGCGTCTCTTATCTGTGTGACTACAGACAAAGTCTTTCTAAATCAAACCCCCTCAAAAACTCTTTATGAGCTAGATGGGACTCAATTTCATACTTATAGATTAGTAATTAAAAGAGATGAAAATGTAATGTACCTTTTTATTGATGGAGAATACGTGACTTCGTTGATAAGAAGTCCCAACTCTTCTTCTCCTCAACTTTTATTTGGAAAATCTAATGCAGCCGCTGTTACAGAAGCCTATTTGGATTATCTAGCATATGATTTAACGGGAGCTTTTAAGCCAGTCATAACTACAGTGTCATTAGATTTAAAGAATTTTCAAATTAAATCAACAAGTATTGGGGCAAGAATAGAATGGGAAAGTTCGGCGGAAGATATTAATTCTAAATATATACTAGAGAGATCTTTTAATGGGATAGATTTTAAAATATTGGGTGAAATAAACTCAAGAGGAAACAACCATTATTATTGGATAGATGAGGACCCATTTATAGGTGCGAATTATTATAGGATATCTAATAAAGATTTAGATGGAAAAGTCAATGTTTTAGCTATTAAATCTATTCTTATAGAATCTTTAATTAAAGAAGAAATAAATTTTTCTCCCAATCCAGTTATTTCAGGTGAGACAATAAAGATCGCGAATCTGAAAGGAGAAGTTAACCTTGAGGTTTATAACACTTCAGGACAGTTAATTTCAAAACAACAGAGTTCAGGATTATTAGTTGCGCCTAATCTCCCAGGTATTTATATAGTTAATTTCAAGCAAGGAAAAAATATAAAAAGCAGAAAAATTATTGTTCAATAAATAAATCGATTATGAATCTAAAATCAAAAAAAATATTTAAATGGTTGATGATGATGTGCATTATTATCCATTCACCCTACCTATTCTCTCAAGAGATTAAAAGCGAAATAAAAGGAATTGTATTGGATGAGACCGGAAGTCCAATGCCGGGAGTATATGTTCACTTATTAGACAAAAAATCTAGCACTGTAACGAATCTTAATGGAGAATTTACTTTGTTTATTGAAAATGGAGAAGACATATTGCAAATCAAGACCTTGGGTTATATTACCCAAAGTTTCAAAGTAAATAATCAAAATTATTTTTCAGTTAATATGCAACCAGACAATAAAAGTCTAAATGAAGTTATTGTTGTTGGTTATGGTGCCCAATCTAGAAGAAATGTGACAGGAGCCATATCTAAAATAGATATGAGTAAGACCGAAAACTTGCCAAATACAAGTGTCACGCAATCATTAAGGGGAAGAGTTGCGGGGGTACAGTTTACTGATAATGGTAGACCAGGTCAAAACGGAACAATATTAATCAGAGGGCCAAGGTCATTAAGCGCAAGTAATAATCCACTTATTGTTTTAGATGGTACAATTTATAATGGTGTGATATCCGACATTAATCCAAACGATATATCATCAATGGAAATCCTAAAGGATGCTAGCGCTGCTGCTATATATGGATCAAGAGCAGCAAACGGTGTTATACTCATAACTTCTAAAAGAGGCACTTCTGAGAAACCCCATATTAACTTTAATACGTTTAACGGAGTGTCTTCTCCGGGATATAAAATTAAATTACTAACACCCGAAAGATACGTTCAGAAGATAGTAGACTATAGAAAGGAAGCTGGTCTACCAGTAGATTTATCTCAGATAAATACTTACATGGCTAACAATGAATCCGAAAATTATTTAGCAGGAAAAACTTTAGATCCTTATGCTGTTGGTTTACAGGATAACGCAGGAATGAATGCATTTGATGTAAACATATCTGGGAAAAGCGCTAATACAAATTATTTCGTCTCTGCAGCCTTAACAAAAGAAAGAGGTCTTATTCTTAATGATAACCAAGATAAAGTTACTTTTAGAGTGAATTTGGATAATAAAATAAAAGACTGGTTAACTGTAGGTACAAATACAATGTATGGCAAGCGTGACTTTTCCGGAGTTCAAGCCAATCTTGATGCTTTATATCAGTTAAGTCCGTACGGTTCATTATATAATGATGATGGTACGCCTAGACAATTTGTAGCTGACGGTGAGAATGTAGCAGCTAATCCGATTTATAATGCTTATTACCGTACAAATGAACAAATTCAGAATAATTTATTTGCAAATTTTTATGGAATAGTAAAAGCGCCATTTTTAAAAGGATTATCTTATAAACTGAACGTTAGCCCAAACATGAGGTGGATTCATACTTATAATGCAGTAAAACAAGATGAAAACTTAACAAATAACACTAAATTAGCAAATAAATCTATAACCAATTATTATGATTGGATGATAGAAAATATTATTAATTACAATAAGGAAATTGATAAAAATAACAATGTTGATTTAACCTTACTTTATAGCCGTGATGCCCAAACCTCAGAATCAACAGGAGCAAACTCTTCTTTACTTTCTACAGATGTTTTAGGTTGGAACAATTTAGGATTAGGAGAAACTCAAACAGTTACCTCGGGAGGACAAAGAGTAGATGGAGTTTCTTTCATGGCAAGACTAAATTACAGATTCAAAGATAGATACATTGCCACTGTAACCGTTCGAAGAGACGGCAGTTCTGTGTTTTCTGAAAATCATAAATATGCAACTTTACCATCTGCAGCGCTTTCTTGGATCGCATCAGAGGAGC
Source organism: Pelobium sp. (assembly GCA_045629485.1). Taxonomy (GTDB): domain Bacteria; phylum Bacteroidota; class Bacteroidia; order Sphingobacteriales; family Sphingobacteriaceae; genus Pseudopedobacter. The sequence continues at coordinate 13,987 of JAZQRF010000222.1, forward strand.
AGTTTTTAAAGAAGGTAGACTTTATAGATATGCTGAAATTGCGCATGTCTTACGGTGCTGTAGGTAATCAAGCAATAAGCCCATATCAATCCTTAAGTAGAATAGGCTCACAAAAGATTGTTTATGGTGAAGGAGGGACAACCAGTTTAGCTTATTATCCTACAAACATGTCTAATAGTAATTTAAAGTGGGAAACAACCTATACGTCTAATATTGGTTTAGATTTCGAAATCCTAAAAGGAAGAATAGGAGGTAGTTTTGAAGTTTATAAAATGGTTACTAAAGATCTATTAGTTACCAGGGCCTTACCTAGAATGACAGGTTTCGTAAACGTTTGGGCTAACTTGGGTCAGGTAAATAACGAAGGTATTGAATTAACGTTAAACACAAGTAATATAAAAGGTAAGGATTTTGAATGGAACACTAATTTCACGTTTTCAAATAATAAAAATAAAATAGTGCACCTGTATAGGTCAGATACAAATGGAGATGGTAAAGAAGATGATGATATAGGAAATAGCTGGTTTATAGGTAAACCAATAAGTTCTTATTATGACTACATGTTTGACGGAGTTTATCAAGAAGGGGATTCAGATATTCCATCTGGTTATAAGCCTGGTTATGTAAAGATAAAGGATGTAAATGGAGATGGCAGTATTACCGCTGATGACAGAACTATTATTGGACAGGGAAATCAACCTAAATATAGATGGGGTATAGGTAATGACTTTACTTATAAGAATTTAACGTTATCTGTTTTTATAAATAGTATGCAGGGGTGGATATCAGATTTTGGTTTGATAGGAAGAGGGCCGGTAGAAAGATCATTAAATTTTATTGATTACGGATGGTGGACTCCTGAAAATAAGTCTAACAGCAGACCATCATTGCTCCATGAGAATAAATATGGACATACTTATTATATGAACAGAAATTTTGTTCGAATTCAAGATGTTTCTTTAGTGTATAAATTCCCGAATAAAGTTTTAGAAAAATTGAAGATTTCCAATTTGAAAGCATCTGTTAGTGGAAAAAACCTTTACACATTTACAGATTGGATTGGGGCTGACCCAGAAAGTGGAGAAACATCTAGAGGGAGTTTGTATCCAATGCCTAGAACTGTTGTATTTGGTTTAAATGTTGGATTTTAAATGATTTGGTTATGAAAAATTTTAATATAAAAAAGACAAGAAAAATAATTTTACCTCTTCTAATTCTGAGCTCTTTACAATTTTCATGTAATGACGATTTCCTTAAAGAAAAGCCTATTGCTATTTTAAGTCCGGAAAATGTTTTGAATAGCGTAGATGGCTATGAGAAAATGATTTCATCTTTACATTATTATACCAGAGAAGAACTAACTGGAGATGATCTATATCGTTATTTCGATATGTTTACTGGGACAGATATTTGTACAAGTGGTCAAATATCTGTAACTCAATTTGTGAATTATGAAACTTATTTAACACCAGCAACTGCTGCGGCTTCGAGAACCTGGAATTGGTGCTACACATCAATTCTTCCGTACGCTAATTTAATTATAGAAGAGGCTTCTAAGCCAGAGAATAGTAATGTTTTTTCATCTGAACAACAAAAAAACGCCATTATTGCCGAAGCGAAATTCTTTAGAGCATATGGTCATAATATAATAGCAAACCTTTATGGTGATGCTTTTATAATGGATAGATACTATAAAGAGCCAAAGACAGATTTTGAACAATCTTCAAGACGTGATATTTACAGTTTTATTGCTCAAGATCTAGAATTTGCTTCACAATGGTTACCACCCACTGTGCCTAACAATAAAGAAGGTCGTATTGTTAAAGCCGCGGCCGATCATTTGCTTTCAGAAGTGTATATAAGCCTAGGTGAATACAAGAAAGCAGTAAAAAGTGCTGACAATGTTATCAATTCAGGCTTATATCAGTTAATGAAAGACAGATTTGGAGTTGATAAGAATAAACCCGGAGATGTATTTTCAGATTTGTTTAAACAAGGTAACGCAAATAGAAGTTCCGGAAATTTGGAGTCTATTTATGTGTGGCAATTCGAAGCGTTTACGCCAGGTGGAGGAGGAAGTGGCAATGGTAATCATCAACCACGAGGCTGGCTACCATTTCTTGTTCAATTAACAGATCCTGCAGGTAAATTAGGTATGAGTCTAAATGCAGACTCTTTATTAAGAGGCGTTGCTATTATGAGGCCGAATTCATATTTCTTATATGATTTATGGAAAAATGATTGGAATAACGATATGCGTAACTCAAAGTATAATTTAAAACGCGAATTTTATTATAATAATCCAGCGTCAGCTTATTTTGGACAAAAAGTAGAGAGAAAAACAACAACCATGGATACTATGCAGCGTATTTATCCTTATGTTAGAAAAGTGGAAGGTAAGGCTTGGCAAGGAGATATAAATAATGGACGTTCTGGTAAAGACATGATAATTTATCGTCTTGCAGAAACCTACCTACTAAAAGCGGAAGCATATTTACGTGATGGAGATCCTATTAATGCAGCTATAGCTATTAATGAAGTAAGAGACCGTGTAAATGCTTCTCCTGTAGATCCGGCAGATGTTACTCTAGATTATATTTTAGATGAAAGAGCAAGAGAGCTTATGGCAGAAGAGCCCCGTAAGAGAACATTATGTCGCATGGGGATGCTGGTAGAAAGAGTGAAAAAATATAATATGAAGGAAGAGACACGAAATAGCATATCTGCAAAACATAATCTTTATCCAATCCCTCAATCAGCAATAGATGCAAATTTTTCGAAGAAAATAAATCAAAACAATGGTTATGAATAAGATACTTTTTTTATTAATTTTTTTATTAGGATATAAAGCGTATGCGCAATCAGATGCAATTAAAGTGAGAGGGTATATTTACGAAAAAGCCCCTTATATAGAATGTCACGCATCAACGTTAGCTTATACTCCTAAAGGGGTAGTAGGCGCTTGGTTTGGAGGAACAAAAGAGGCAAATAAGGATGTTGAAATTTGGTTTAGTTCTTATAATAAAGGTAAGTGGTCTGAGCCTAAATCTGTTGCTAATGGCATACAGCACAACAAAAAAAGGTATCCAACTTGGAATCCAGTTCTTTATCAAATACCTAAAGGAGATTTGATGCTGTTTTATAAAGTTGGACCTAGTCCACAGTCTTGGTGGGGAGAGTTAATAACATCTAAAGACAATGGAAAGACATGGTCGGATCCTAAAAGATTACCTGAAGATATTTTAGGTCCAATTAAGAATAAACCCGTTTTGTTAAATGATGGAACATTACTTTGTCCTGTTAGTACAGAGGTTTCTCATGAGGATGGATGGAGGTTGCATTTTGAAAAAACCAAAGACTGGGGTAAGACATGGGAAATATCTCCTGTGGTAGACTCTAGTTCAAAATATAACGTCATTCAGCAAAGTGTTCTATTTCATCCAGGGAATAAATTACAACTTTTAGCAAGAAGTATGGATGACGGTTTAATTACTAGTTGGTCCCATAATAACGGAGAGACATGGTCTCCTCTAGAAAAAACTTCATTGCCTAATCCAAACTCCGGAACTGATGCAGTGACTCTAAAAAGCGGGTTACAGGTTTTAATTTATAATCACATAGGTAAAGATGGTAAAAGGTGGAGCGGTAAAAGAACACCATTAAATATTGCCATAAGTAAGGATGGCATAGATTGGAAAAATATTATTACACTTGAAGATCAGCCAGGAGAATATTCTTACCCAACTATAATAGAAGGTAAGGACGGATTAATTTATATCTCTTACACATGGAAAAGAAGGAAAATAGCATATGCGGTTATAGACCCGGCTAAGTTTAATACTGGAATTTAAAAAAAGACTATGAAACCATTTAAATTAATTTTAGTGCTATTATTCTTAAGTTTTATAGGATTTGCACAAAAAAAGGAAAAAGCACAGGTGATTTTTGATACCGACATTGGTCCAGATTATGATGATGTTGGAGCTATAGCTATGCTTCATAATCTTGCTGATAAAGGAGAAGTAGATATATTAGCGACAATTTCCTGTAATCATCATTATTTAACCGGCCCAACTTTAGAAATATTCAATACTTATTTTAAAAGACCCAATGTACCTATTGCTGTACCAAAAGGCCTTGCTGCAAATTTAGGTGCAGCTCAAAAGTGGCCACAAATGCTGATGGAAAAATATCCTCACAAACTAAATACTAACGATGAATTTCAAAATGCTGTTACACTGTATCGTAAAATACTCTCCGAAGCAAAAGATAGTAGTGTCGTAATTGTGGCTGTCGGTTTTCTAACGAATCTTTCAGATTTGTTAAATTCCCCAAAAGATAAGATTTCCAATCAAACTGGATTTGAACTGGTTAGTAAGAAAGTTAAAAAGCTGGTTTCAATGGCCGGTAAATTTCCGGAAGGGCGAGAATATAATGTTTATAAAGATACCGTATCTGCTATAAACGTATTTAATAATTGGCCGACAGAAATTATTTTTAGTGGTTGGGAAATAGGTAACGAGATAAAAACAGGACTCAGGTTGATTAATAATAAAAAGCTAAAAGATAGTCCTGTAAAAGATGCATACGCACATTCTATTCCTATGCAAAAACAAGATGCAGAAGGAAGAATGAGTTGGGACCAAACTGCTGTTTTAGTTGGTATTAGAGGATTAGAGCCTTATTTTGGAGTTAGACAAGGGGTTGCTAGGATTGGTAATAACGGACAAAACCATTGGATAAATGAGAGTTCAGGAAAACATTTTTATCTAATCCAGAAAATGGATTATAAAAAGTTAACAAATACAATTGAAGACTTAATGATGAGGTAGATCAAATATGAAACGCTTTTTATTAATTATTGCTTTATTTTGTACAGTTTCTCAATTAAAAGCAGAAGTTAAACTACCAGCATGGGTAGGAGATAACATGGTGTTGCAGCAAAACGCAGTGGTGAAAATTTGGGGACAGGCAAAAGCAAACTCAAATGTTACCGTAAAAGTTGGTTGGGACAGTAATTTATATAAAACGTCTTCAGATGCTGCTGGTAATTGGCAAGTAAAAGTGAAGACTATAAAAGGAAGTGACATAGCTTATGAAATGAGCATAAGTGATGGGATAGAAAAAAAATAAAAAATATCCTTTTAGAGAAGTGTGGCTTTGCGGCGGGCAATCCAATATGGAGATGAGTACAAAGGGGTTTACTAATCAACCTTTGGATAATGCCATTGATGAGATTTTAGACTATGATTACCCAACTGTTAGATTTTTCCCTGTCAAAAGAAGCTTTAACGTTGCTATACAGGACGATGTTATTGGAAATTAGCGATTGATGACACCACAAACTATTGAAACAGTAACAATGGTAGGATTTAATTTTGCTAAAATTATTAATAATAACGTAAGTTCGGTTTAAGCGGCTAATAAAAGCTGGTTATCCTCTTTTTTAAAAACAATATTAAGAGAAGGTTTTTTAGGAAAGAAATGGTAGGCACAAATTACCCCGATAGTATTCATCAAGAAGTTATTGATAGAACGATGCCTTGTGTGCAGAGGCATGTGGAGCTTAGGATAAGCCTCATGTCACGCTGAAAGTTAATACTATAAACAACAAGCTTATAATGATTTTTTATTAAAGATCATTAGACTGGCGTACAGTTAGTACACAACGAGGACGTATATTATTTATATTTGAGTTTATGATAATATCTTTGATACTCATGATAATAATTATGATGTATTAAGCTGGTCATATGAGGTAGATTTAGCTTGTTCATAATTAATTTTAAATTATCATATTTGAGGAAGGATCTTAAAAAGGGATCTATTTAGACCAAGCAAGGTTTTAATAAGTTTTTAAGGATTATCAAATCAGAATAAGTATTTCAGGTTATGGCTCATGATAGTTTGTACGATGAGGAGTTACTTTCCGGCTTCAAGCTGGGCAGTCAGGACGCTTTTTCACAAATTTATCGAAAGTATTGGCAAAGTCTTTATAATTATGCATATAAAAGGCTTAAAAACAGGGAACAAAGTCAAGATATAGTACAAATAGTTTTTACTTCTTTATGGGACCGAAGACAGGAAGTCGATATTAAAAACCTTTCTGCGTATTTGCATACCTCTGTGAAATTTCAAATTTTTAAGCAAACTGCCAG
>JAZQRF010000223.1:0-11443 GCA_045629485.1 Pelobium sp.
GTGTCTGAACTTAATGCCAGATCCGGATCAACATCCAGGCCTATTCCGGAAGGATTCTCACAACCTGATAAAATAAAAAGACTTATTAACAGGGTCAATAAGTCTAACTTTTTTAATGTCATATAATAAATATAATTAAGCAACCGATACCAAAGTATCAGACGCTATTTCCAGATAAAAATTGTAATAATTTTCGAAATCTAAGGAAGAATTATAATCCAATACAGGTTTTTCTGAATTTTTAACATAATTTAACACCTCTTCGTCAAGATCCTCTCCGGCAAATACCACTCCGTCAGAGTAGTTAATGGCAGCAGTGTCTAATGCTGTGCTGGTTGCAGCCGTGTAGTTAACCGTGTCTTCAGCCTGCATGCCTTTCATTACTGCTTTTTGGGCAAATTTGCTATCTAAAGTATCTGTAAACCCTTGAGGATATACAGAATAAATAATTTTAGCGTCTTTAAAGGTTGGATCGTCTTTATAAAGCGTTTTTAAATATGCCGGAACAAGTGAAGTCATCCAACCGTGGCAATGTACAATATCCGGTGCCCAGCCCAATTTCTTTACTGTTTCTAAAGCGCCTTTGCAAAAGAATATTGTTCTTTCGTCATTATCCGCATAGACTTTGCCTTTTGCATCGCTGAATACATGCTTACGTTGGAAATAATCTTCGTTATCTAAAAAATAAACCTGCATCCTTGCAGAAGGTATTGAAGCTACTTTGATAATTAAAGGGTTGTCATTTTCGCCAATTACGATATTCATCCCTGATAACCTGATCACTTCATGCAATCTGTTTCTTCTCTCGTTAATATTGCCAAAACGAGGCATAAGAATTCTTATTTCGAATCCTTTTTCCTGCATTGCCTGTGGTAATTGTCTTGTGATTTCAGAAATTTTTGTCAGCTCCAGAAATGGCGACATTTCCTGAGTAATAAACAAAAGCTTTGTTTTTCCCATCTCCTAATCTTCGTTAAGTTTTTGTTAAGAAGTAAATTAAGTGCAAATATAAGCATTATCTTATAAATTATCAACGATTTACGCAAATGGTTTTGGTGCTTTTGAAATAATTAACCAATTTCGCCCTCTTAAAAATTCTTGTTTTTTGAAAGTTATCAATAACAAAGAAGATTTATCTTCTTGTATTAATCAATTTAAAGAAAGGGGCTTAACCATAGGTCTTGTTCCAACCATGGGGGCACTTCATAATGGGCATCTTTCTTTAATTCTAAATTCCAAGTCTAAAACTGATGTCACGGTGGCAAGTATATTTGTCAATCCTACGCAATTTAACAATTTGGAAGATCTGAAGAATTATCCAAAACCCATAGAAAGTGATATCAGGAAGCTTGAAGAAGTGGGCTGTGATATTCTTTTCCATCCCTCAGTAGAAGAAATGTATGGTGAAGAAGAGCCCTGGGAATATGAAGTAGGAGAGCTGGATCATTTATTGGAAGGAGAATTCAGGCCCGGGCACTATAAAGGGGTTACCCAAATTGTGTATAAACTTTTTAGGGCCGTAAAACCGGATGTAGCATTCTTCGGTCAAAAGGATTACCAGCAGTTTTTGGTAATTAGTAAAATGGTTAAAGACCTGCATTTACCTCTTCAGCTTGTTGCTGGAGAAATTGTGAGGGAAGAGGACGGACTGGCCATGAGCTCTAGAAATGTAAGATTAAATGAAAGGGAGCGTTTGTTGGCAACTGCCCTTTTTAAAGCCTTGCAATTTGTTAAAGAAAATTACACCACTTTACCTTTACCGGCCCTTAAAGAAAAAGCGGTGTCTTTTTTTAACAATCCATCCTTGAAATTAGAATACTTAAAAATTTGTGCGGTTGATTCTTTGCAGGAACTTAAAGAAAAGGAAGAAAAGGCCATTGTGTTAGTAGCCTGCTATGTAGGTAACACCCGCCTTATTGATAATATGATGTTACCCTAACAATATTTTAGATTTGTATTTTATAAATTTGCATTATGATTATAGAAGTGTTAAAGTCTAAAATTCATAGGGTCCATGTTACACAGGCAGAGCTTAATTATGTGGGGAGTATCACCATAGATGAAGATCTGATTGATGCAGCTAACATTATCCCTAATGAAAAGGTGCAGGTTGTAAATAATAACAATGGTGCCCGTTTCGAAACTTATGTGATTAAGGGCGAGAGAGGTACAGGCGTAATTTGCCTTAATGGCTCCTGCGCAAGACTGGCCCAGGTGGGCGATGTCTTAATCATTATGTCATATGGCTCTCTGGAAATGGAAGAGGCTAAAAAATACCAACCAATATTGGTTTTTCTCGATGATGATAACCGATTAATTAAGTAATATTAATCCTGCAATTTCCTGCAGGATTTTTTTTGCCCCCTGCGTTTTGTACATTTATCGCAAAATACTATAATCTGAATAATGAAAAGCGTAATTAAGCTCAATAAAAAAATCACCACAAAAGAGAATTTCTGGAATTTGTTAAACATCTGGAGGTTTAAAGACGAAAAGATTGTTTTTACCAGCGGTTTTTTTGATGGACTGAGTTTAGACGATATCATCTTCCTTTCTGAAGGAGCAGACTACGGTACAAAGTTAATTGTAGGGCTTTATGCTGATGAGGTGGGCCAAACTCAACAAAATCTGGAGACAAGAGCCAATATCATGGCCTCTTTATTTTATGTAGATGCTGTGATTATAATCGAGGACAATTCTGCAGAAGACTTACTCTCATTTGTAAAGCCAGATGTGGTGCTGGAAAGAGATTAATTTCCAGTCTTTTGGTTAACGAGTGTGTTACTCTTCTTCAAAGTTCTGTTTTTCTTTCAATCCTTGAATAAATTTTTTCGTCACTTCTTATGCTTGCATAATAATTGTTAACTTGTTCCATAAATTTTAAGCTATGGATTTTCAATTATCAGAAGAACATTTAATGATTCAACAGGCAGCAATAGATTTTGCCCAAAATGAATTAAAACCTGGCGTAATAGAAAGAGACGAGCATCAAAAATTCCCGGCAGAGCAAGTTAAGCAAATGGCTGAGCTGGGCTTTATGGGAATGATGGTAGATCCAAAATACGGTGGCGCGGGCTTAGATACCATATCATATACTTTAGTTTTAGAAGAACTTTCTAAAGTAGATGCTTCTGCGGCAGTTATTGTCTCTGTAAATAATTCTTTGGTTTGCTTTGGCTTAGAAAAATACGGAACTGAAGAACAAAAAAACAAGTATTTAACACCACTGGCATCTGGCGAAAAGCTGGGAGCTTTCTGTTTATCTGAACCAGAAGCAGGGTCTGATGCTACATCGCAGCACACCACCGCTATAGATATGGGCGATTACTACTTGCTTAATGGGACCAAGAACTGGATCACAAACGGAGGTTCGGCAGATACGTATCTTGTAATTGCTCAAACAGATGTCGCAAAAGGACATAAGGGGATCAATGTATTAATTGTAGAAAAAGGAATGGAGGGTTTTACCATCGGCCCCAAAGAAAATAAATTGGGTATAAGAAGTTCCGACACGCATTCGCTGATGTTTTCTGATGTAAAAGTGCCAAAGGAAAACAGGATAGGGGAAGATGGCTTTGGGTTTAAATTTGCGATGGAAACCTTAGATGGAGGTCGAATAGGAATAGCTGCCCAGGCATTGGGTATTGCCGCCGGCGCATTCGAGCTTTCGGTAAATTATTCAAAAGAAAGAAAGACTTTTGGCAAACCAATTTCCGATCATCAGGTTATAGCTTTTAAGCTGGCAGATATGGCCACACAAATTGAGGCAGCAAGATTAATGGTTTTAAAGTCGGCATGGCTAAAAGATCAGCATCTGCCTTACGCACAGGCGAGTGCAATGGCTAAACTTTTTGCATCAGAAACAGCCATGGATACTACAGTGGAAGCAGTACAGATACATGGAGGGTACGGCTTTGTGAAAGAATATCATGTAGAGCGTTTAATGCGAGACGCTAAAATTACCCAGATTTACGAGGGGACATCGGAAATTCAACGGGTAGTCATCTCCAGGCAGGTGTTAAAATAATATGAAATGAAAAACCAGGTTATAAAATTACTTTGTATTGTTATCTCAGTTCTTTTAGGAAGTTGCGATAAACCCTCTTACGAGTTAAAGCCTGGTATCTGGCGGGCTGCTTTGATTACCAAATCCGGTGCAGAAATTCCTTTTAATTTCCAGCTTTCTGATAGCGCATCTGTGTTAAGAATTGATATTATAAATGGAGACGACAGTTTAAGGGTTGATGAGATTGAACAAAAGGAAGATTCTGTATTCATTAAGCTTCCTTTTTTTGATTCCGAATTTAAAGGCCAGGTTAAAGATGATAAGATCGAAGGAGTCTGGATCAAGCATTTAGCGGATAAGGATGTCAGTATGAGTTTCTATGCTGTACATAATGTAAGCTGGAGAATAAAGGAAAAAACAGAAAAGCCACTTTATAATATAGAAGGTAAATGGGAAACTCAGTTTTTTAATCCCGAAACAAAAGATAGCACCCGGGCTATTGGCGTATTTAAACAACAAGGCTCCAGGGTAACCGGAACTTTTATCACTAAAACCGGTGATTATCGTTTCTTAGATGGAGTTTTAGATGGGGAAAATATTAGCCTTTCTACTTTTGACGGAGGTTTTGCATTGTTGTTTACTGCCAAAGTAAATAATGATAGCACATTAAGCAATGGTAAATATTATTCAGGGTTTTCGGGTTTAAGAAATTTTACAGCCAGGAAAAATAGCGAGGTAGAATTAGAAGATGCCTACAGCCTAACCTACTTAAAGGATGGTTATGAGAGGATAGATTTTTCTTTTCCCGATTTGAATAAAAATATGGTAAGCCTTTCTGATGATAGGTTTAAAAATAAAGTAGTGATCATCCAGGTATTAGGTTCATGGTGCCCAAATTGTATAGATGAAACAGCTTATCTAACTTCCTGGCAAAAAGAGAATAATTTTGATGATGTGGAGATTGTGGCTCTCGCCTATGAAAGAACTTCTGATTTCGGGAAATCGAAAAAGAACCTCGATAGAATCGTTAAACGATTTGATGTAAAATATCCGGTTCTTGTAACCGGTTATACTATAGAGAAAGGCGAACCCGCGAAGAGTTTACCCATGTTAAATCATGTGATGGCCTTTCCCACAACTATCATCATAGATAAAAAAGGTAAAGTGCGAAAAATACATACCGGTTTTAGCGGGCCGGGTACAGGAAAGTATTTCGAAGAATATAAAACAGGATTTGAAAAATTAATTAACGATCTTAGATCAGAATGATAAAAACTTATAAGAATAGAATATGCTGCTTTATTCTGGCAGCATTTTTTTTGTCGGCATGTTCTAAAATTCATTTTATAGAATTTGAACCTGTTTACGTGAGGGCGAATGCAAAAGGCGCAAACGTATACAGAGGTTCTTATGAGAAACTGACAGATATTGTACACACCAACCTTTCTGTTGCTTTTAACTGGGACAGCGCCTTTGTTTATGGAAAGGCAGAAATAACAGCAAAGCCCTACTTTTATCCTTCCGATGAACTTATTCTGGATGCTAAAGGATTTAAAATCAATAGCATCAGGTTAAAACAAGGCAATAGCTATAGGGATCTGGAGTATTCTTATTCAGAAAATAAAATCAAGATAAACCTGGATCGGATGTATAATCGTGATGAACAATACATTGTTGCCATAGATTATATAGCAATGCCTCAGAAATTGAAAGTAGGTAAAGATATTTTTTCTCCGGACGACAGAGGTTTATATTTTATCAATCCAAAAGGAAAGGGAAATAAGCCACAACAGATCTGGACACAGGGAGAAACAGAAAACAATTCTGCCTGGTTCCCAACAATAGAGGACCCCGCAGAAAAAATGACCCATCATTTTAATATTACAGTTGATAAGAAATTCAAAACCCTATCTAATGGAAGACTGAAAAATTCTGTTGATCATCAGGATGGCACCAGGACAGATTTTTGGGAAATGAATCAACCCCATGCAGTTTATTTAAGTATGCTTGCTGTAGGTGATTTTGCCATCACAACAGATAGCTGGCAGGGGAAGCAGGTAAATTATTATACAGAGCCAAAGTATGCCTCCTCTGCAAAGAAAGTGTTTGGAAATACTCCCGAAATGATGAGCTTTTTCTCTGATATTTTAAACTATCCTTATCCATGGGATGGCTATAACCAGGTGGTGGTAAGAGATTTTGTGAGCGGAGCCATGGAAAATACTACAGCATCTGTTTTTTATGAAGGTTTAAACCTTACCACTCCTCAACACGCAGACAATAACCGGGATGATATTATTGCTCATGAGCTCTTTCATCACTGGTTTGGGAACTTAGTAACCTGCGAATCGTGGGCTAATTTAACCCTAAATGAAGCGTTTGCCACTTATGCAGAATATTTATGGCGTGAATACAAAAATGGCAAAGGAGATGCTGAGTACCACTTAACCCAGGATGCGAGAGCGTATTTTGGCCAGGTGAAGAACAATAAAGATGAGAAAGTGATCAGATTTGATTATGCAGATAAAGAGCAAATGTTTGATGCCATCTCTTATGCTAAGGGAGGTTTAATTTTACACACCTTAAGACAGGAAGTGGGAGACGCCGCCTTCTTTGCTTCGCTAAATTTATACCTCAGAAACAATGCTTTTAAAACTGCCGAAATACATGATTTGCGCTTAGCATTTGAAGAAGTTACGGGTAAAGATTTAAACTGGTTCTTTAACCAATGGTTTTTAGCTTCGGGTTATCCCCAGTTAAACATCGATAAATCCTACGATGCCACTAATCAACAGGTGGTGATTAAAGTTTCTCAAACCCAGGATACACTAAAAGTACCTGTTTACAGATTACCTTTAGTCATTAAAACTTTAAAAGATACAGGGTTGGTGTCTAAGAAAATTTATCTGGATAAACTTAACCAGGAATTTAGAATGCCTCTTGCTCAAAAGCCTCAGTTTATTCAGGTGGATGTCAATAACCTTTTGGTGAAAGTATCTGAACCAGGAAAGTCTGCACAAGAATATTCTTACCAGTATCAGTTTGCCGATAATTTTATGGAAAGATATGAGGCTGTGAAATATTTCAATGCTAACAGGCAAAATGAATTTGCAGAACAAATTTTCAGGAATGCTTTAACAGATGAAGCCTGGCCGATAATTTATTTAGGTCTGTTAAATTTTAAATACACGAACAGTTCTTTAGATCATTTTGACAGAGTAGCGGAACTCGCCCAAAACCATTATAATTCTCTCATCAGGGCCGAAGCAGTAAAAATCTTAAAGAAATATTATGCTGATAAAATAACAAAAGAGATTCATCAGGATTTAAAAAACGATGAATCTCTTTTGGTAAAAAAAGCCTTGAAATAAGAAATTAAGATCTTTCCTTATTAAAAGAACCAAATATCATTTTAAGGATAGCAAGTACTATTGCAAAAAACATAGCAGAAAAGAATCCGGAAGTAGAAAAACTATCCATTAAGCTATCAACCAATAATACCATCAGTACTGTTATAATAAAAGATACCAGGCCAAGGGTTAGAAAATTAATAGGAAATGTTAATACCCTTAAAATGAAACCAATGGTGGCATTTACCAAACCTAACAGCAGGCCGACAAGAATTGCAGATCCAAAACCGTCTACATTTACACCGGGAATTAAATAAGCCGCAATAGCGACAGCTAACCCGGTTAACAAAAGTTCTACAATAAAGCTGATCATAATCGTTTAATTTTAGAAGTCCTCTATCAAATGTCAGACCAGTTCTTATTTCCAGATATTTTACCCTGTTTGGCTTGTAAAATCCTTATTTTCGTTCAATGGAGTTCATGATAATTATTTTCTCTTCGGTACTTTTTCTGGCCGGGGTCTTATTTTTTATAGCAAAGCCAAAAAACCGTCATTCTCTTGGTGAAGCAGAACTAGAGAGATTAAAAATTGAGAATGAAAATTTGAAAATTGCACTCGCTATAGCTCAGCAGCAAACCAAAAGTGCGGAAGAAGAGAAAGCCCATATTTCTACTTTATTAAAAGAAGAAAAGCAGGATACCGAGTTTAAACTTTTAGGAAGGATCAATAAGTTAGAAGACGAACGCATAGAACTGTTGGAGGAACTGAATAAACAAAGGCAGGAAAATGCTTCCAGGGCTGCCTCCTTTGATGCGCAGCAACAGAAAATTCAGGAACAAAAGGCCTACGTAGAAGAGTTACAAATTCGTTTTAAAACCGAATTCGAGAATGTTGCCAACCAGGTATTGAAAGAAAAAACTAAAGAATTTACCGAAACCAACCGCACCAATCTGGATATCTTGCTTAATCCCTTAAAAGAAAATATAAAAGCTTTTGAGCAGAAAGTAGAAAATTCTTATAAAGCAGAATCTGCAGAGCGGTTTACCCTTAAAGGAACTATAGACGAGCTCATCAAGCAAACTAAACTCATACAGGACGATGCCAATAACCTAACCAAAGCCTTAAAAGGCGATAATAAAAAGCAGGGAAACTGGGGCGAAATGGTATTGGACAAACTACTGGAAGGATCCGGTTTAATAGAAGGGATTAATTTTACCCGGCAAACGGGGATCATTTTAGAGGATGGCAGCAGGTTTTTGCCTGATGTGATCCTCAATCTGCCCGATGAAAAGCACATCGTGATAGACTCTAAGGTTTCTTTAGTTGCTTATGAGCGTTTGGTGAATGCGGAGGAGGATACAGAAAGAGAAGTATTGATTAAGCAGCACATAGGGTCTATAAAAAGCCATATAGCAGGTTTGAGTGCTAAGAATTATCATGACCTCTATAAGATCAACTCCCCCGAATTTGTGTTGTTGTTTATCCCAATAGAATCGTCTTTTGCGATTGCGATTCAATACGATCAGGAGCTATTCGATTTTGCCTGGAATAAAAAGGTAGTGATAGTAACACCTTCTACACTACTGGCCACCTTAAAAACGGTAGCCTCTATCTGGAAGCAGGAACAGCAAACCAAAAATGCCATTGATATAGCTACAAAAGCTGGCCAGCTTTACGATAAGTTTGTAGGCTTTATTGCTGATCTTCAAAAGATTGGAGATGGGATAGATAAATCTCAAAAAGCTTACACAGATGCCATGAGTAAACTCACTACCGGAAGCGGAAACTTAGTAAACAGGGCAGAAACATTAAAAAAGTTAGGTGCCAAAGCAACAAAAAGTATTGATGAGAGGTTGATAGAAGAATAATCATCATCAAAATTATTACACAACTTATAGTTATAGAAGCGTTTATAAGTATAAATTTATTCAATAAAGTAAATTTATGAAAAGCATATCCGCCATTTTAATGATATCGGTAGTTTTGATGTCATGCAATACCGAGAAACAACATTCAAATATGATCGCACCCGCAGATAGTATCAACATTTTATCCTATCCAAAAACTGCCAAAGGCTCAGTTAAAGATAATTATTTCGGAACCATGGTAGAAGACCCTTACCGCTGGCTGGAAGATGATGAATCTGAAGAAACTAAGAATTGGATAAAGGAGGAAAATAATGTAACCCAAAACTATCTGGAGCAAATTCCTTATAGAAATGCCATTAAAGACAGGCTTTCTAAATTATGGAATTATGAGAAATTTTCTGCTCCTTTTAAGGAAGGAAAATATACCTATTTCTACAAAAATGATGGTCTGCAAAATCAGGCTGTTTTATACAGGCAACTGGAGGGGAAAGAAGCGGAGGTTTTTTTGGATCCGAATAAGTTTTCTGAAGATGGAACCAGCTCTCTGGCAGGAATAAATTTTACTAAAGATGGCAGCCTTGCGGCTTACCAGGTTTCTGAAGGTGGTTCGGATTGGAGGAAAGTAGTAGTTATTCAAACGGAAGACAAGGCCATTATTGGCGATACACTGGTTGACGTAAAATTCTCGGGCCTTGCATGGAAAGGTAATGAAGGCTTTTATTACAGCAGTTACGACAAACCTAAAGAAGGAAGCAATTTATCGGGCTTAACCCAATATCATAAACTGTTTTACCATAAATTGGGCACATCACAAAAAGAAGATCAACTGGTATTTGGCGGTAATGCTAAACCAAGAAGATATATTGGCGCTGGCGTAACAGAAGATGAAAGATTTTTAGTCATTACTGCCGCAAATTCCACTACAGGGAACGAATTGTATGTGCAGGATTTAAATAAACCCGGAAGTGAAATCATCAATATTGTAAAGAATTTTGAGGATGAACATCGTGTGGTGGAGAGCAGGGGAAATGTTTTATACATCCATACCAATCTTGATGCCCCTAATTTTAAAGTGGTGACTGTTAATTTCGCCAATCCAGAACCAGAAAACTGGAAAGACCTGATTCCTGAAAACGAAAATGTTTTAAACGTTGGAACTGGGGGAGGAAAAATTTTTGCCAACTATCTTAAAGACGCTACTTCTCTTATTGTTCAGTTTGATATGGAAGGCAAAAAGGAAAGAGAAATTGCCTTGCCGGGCGTGGGCTCTGCAGCTGGATTCAGCACTAAGCAAAACGAGAAAGAATTGTATTACACTTTTACTTCTTATGTTTACCCTCCTACCATATTTAAATACAATATTGCTTCGGGTAAATCAGAAGAATACAGAAAGTCTGCGGTAGAGTTTAATCCGTCTTTATACGAGTCTAAACAGGTTTTTTATACTTCTAAAGATGGAACAAAAGTTCCGATGATCATTACCCATAAAAAGGGGATTGAATTAAACGGTAAAAACCCAACTTTGCTGTATGCTTATGGTGGTTTTGGCGTCAATTTAACACCTGCTTTCAGTACATCAAATATCATTTTAATGGAGCAGGGTGGGATTTATGCAGTTCCAAACCTTCGTGGAGGAGGCGAATATGGTGATAAATGGCATACCGCAGGAACCAAGCTTCAAAAGCAAAATGTATTTGACGATTTTATAGCTGCGGCTCAATATTTAATTGATCAAAACTATACTTCTACCGATTATTTGGCTATTGCCGGAGGGTCTAATGGCGGATTGCTTGTAGGCGCTGTAATGACACAAAAACCCGAGCTGCTTAAAGTGGCTTTTCCGGCTGTAGGGGTTTTAGATATGTTAAGGTACAATAAATTTACCGCAGGGGCCGGATGGGCTTATGATTATGGTACTGCAGAAGATTCTAAAGAAATGTTCGAATACCTCCATAATTATTCTCCTTACCATGCGTTGAAACAAAATACGGCTTATCCGGCAACATTAGTGACTACTGCAGATCATGACGATCGCGTGGTGCCTGCACACTCTTTTAAATTCGCTGCCCGTTTGCAGGAATTTCACTTGGGGAAAGCACCTGTTTTAATAAGAATAGAAACTAAAGCAGGGCATGGAGCAGGAAAACCTACATCAAAAATAATAGAAGAGCAAGCCGACAAATGGGCCTTTATGTTTCAAAATATGGGTTTAAGTTAT
>JAZQRF010000224.1:0-17265 GCA_045629485.1 Pelobium sp.
TAAACACCGTACTTTGTACTTCTAAAATCTAACTGTCTTGGCTAAAATTAAATCTTCTTACTTCTGCCAGAGTTGTGGCCACGAATCCGTAAAATGGCTGGGAAAATGTCCTTCCTGCCAGCAATGGAATACTTTTGTAGAAGAAGTGGTAGAAAAAAAATCTAACGGAACACCCGACTGGAAAAGTATCGGAGCATCTCTGGTTTCCAGGGTAAATAAACCTTCCAAAGTTCAGGAGATTGTGTATACCGAAGACCACCGTTTGGTAACGCCTGATAAGGAGCTCAACCGTGTTTTAGGGGGTGGTATCGTGGGCGGTTCACTTGTTTTAATTGGCGGAGAGCCGGGCATTGGAAAATCAACTTTAATGCTACAAATAGCTTTAACCATGCCACGCCTGAAAGTATTGTATGTTTCGGGAGAAGAAAGCGAACAACAAATTAAGTTAAGGGCCGAGCGGATTTTGCCCAACCCTGTTTCTGATTGCTATATCCTTACCGAAACTTCTACTCAAAACATATTCAAACAAATAGAGCAGCTGGAGCCTAATTTGGTAATCATAGATTCTATACAAACCCTGCACTCTTCGCATATCGAATCTACTCCCGGGAGCGTATCACAGGTGAGAGAATGTACCGCAGAACTGCTCCGTTTCGCCAAAGAGTCTTCCACGCCGGTTTTCCTGATCGGCCATATTACCAAAGACGGTATGATTGCAGGTCCCAAAATTTTGGAACATATGGTAGATACGGTTTTACAGTTTGAAGGAGACCGCCATCATGTTTACAGAATTCTAAGAGCTATAAAGAACAGATTTGGTTCTGCCTCCGAACTGGGGATTTATGAAATGCAGGGAACGGGATTAAGAGAGGTTTCTAACCCTTCCGAAATATTGCTTTCGCAAAGAGACGAACCTTTAAGTGGCGTCACCATTTCGGCAACAATGGAAGGCATGCGCCCCATGTTGATAGAAACGCAGGCCTTGGTAAGTACTTCTCCGTATGGCACACCTCAACGTTCGGCTACAGGTTTTGATACCAAAAGAATGAACATGCTCTTAGCCGTTCTCGAAAAAAGGTGTGGCTTTAAATTAGGTACCAAAGACGTATTTTTAAATATTGCCGGAGGAATCAGGGTAGAAGACCCCAGTATAGATTTAGGCCTGGTTGCGGCAATTATTTCTTCTCATGAAGATATGCCTGTCTCCTATAAAACCTGCTTTGCTGCAGAAGTTGGATTATCAGGCGAAATCAGGGCTGTTACTAGGATAGAGCAAAGAATCGCCGAAGCTCAAAAGTTGGGTTTTGATGAAATCTTCATCTCCAAATACAATAAAAAAGGCCTCGACATCAGCAAATTTGATATTGATATTAAAACTGTTGCTAAAATTGAGGAAGTATTTAATTTGTTGTTTGGGTAACATGATTTAATGGTACTAATTTCACTATTAAATCAAACTAAATCAGTTTCTAACACTGCTGTCTAGCAAAGATAATACAGGTAGAAAATTACAGCAGGGTTAATATCTTTCTGAATATTTAAAGGGAATATAACAAAAGCCCTGTCTTCGAAAGTCGAAAACAGGGCTTAATTTGTTTTTCTTATGATAGTAATACTTACTTGTCATTATGTTTTTAACTTCTTATGGCATAATAAAAGAGGTTCTTTCTATAGAGCCATATTCTCCATTAACAGTTTTATCGTCTTTATCCACTAACTCTATTTTGATCTTTAGATCTCCTGCCGTTACACCATTTATAAAATAAGGTTGCCATTTATCTACGGTAAAAGAGGTATCGGCAACACTTACCTTCACTTTATAATCCTGAGGAGAAATTATGGCGTTCTTCACATAAAAGTCTAACAGAACATTTTCGGTGTCTTTACCTTTATATTCGCCCTTAGGTCGGCTGTAAAATAACATTGGTTCTTTGGGATCTGCTAATTTCTCATACCTTCCGTCTTTATCAATTTTAAATCTTACCAAAACCGAAGCCGCATCATGCTTTAGCGATAAATGATAAGATCTTGATAAAAAACTTAATAAATTATGTTCTGAATTTTTGGCAAGAGTAACGGTATGGGTTGGTTTATACAATGCCACATAAGGTTTATTATCCATAATAAAATGAATATGCTGTCCGTCTTTAGAATTCGCACTATGATGAGCGTGTTCATCTTCCGTCATTTTAGTGAGTTCGAAATTTGCAACATTATAATCAAAAGTTACTTTTACAGAATCCCCGGCATCCTCAGTTTTTACGTTAGTGAGGGTAAGTTTTGCATTAGGAAAATCGTTAGCTTCTTCAAAAGGAGCAATTGATAGTTTTTCTTGCAAGGTATCTGCCGCAAGGCTGTCTTGTGAACTGGAACTGGTTTTATTTTGGTTGCAAGCAGTTAGACCAGCTAAAAGAAATAAGCCAGACGCAAATAGCATGGGTTTAAATAAATGTTTCATGATTTTTAATTTGTTTTACTTCAAACAACTAAAAGGCATTAAGGTTTGTAACTAAGAATTTACCTGCTGGCAAATTCATCACTTCATTCATTCATCACACTTTCATACTTAATCGTAAAATATAGGCTTTGATTCAATGTTAGGGTTAAATTTTATTTATCTCCTAATCAACAGATTAAATCATCAATGTTTAATTGTTGAAAAATAATTAAACATAGTTTAGCACTTTAATCATAATTTGAGAGTAATTCACTCCCTTTAATTGATGTTGCCCAACAATTTTAGCGGAAATACGTTCTATATAATATTTATCATACATGGAAGAAGACGATTTCGAATTTGAATTTTCTGAGGATCCAAAGCTATCTGTAGAGCGTTATGAGGAAATGGTTCGTAACCAGGACCAGTATTTTTTTGATACGCATGCTTTCGAAAACATCATAGACTATTATATAGAAAAAAATGATCCTGTTAAAGCCCTTCAGGTTATAGAATATGCCGTTGCCCAGCATCCTTTTGCGGTTGTGTTTTTAATTAAACAAGCGCAATTATATGTTTTTACAAACGAGCTTTCTAAAGCATTTCAATCTTTAGAAAAGGCCGAACTTTTGGAATCCTCCGAAGCTGATATTTATATGCTCCGCGGAAATATTTATGAAAGCCTGGAAAGACATGAAGATGCGCTGGAAAATCTAAAGAAAGCTTTAGAAATGACCGATTCTTCTGACGAAGTATTGATGCAAATTTCCTATGTCTATCAAAACATGGGAGCTTATGAGGAAGCTGTAGTCTATCTTAAACGCTGCCTGGAAATTAACATGGAAAACCAGGATGCTTTGTATGAACTTGCTTTCTGTTACGATGTGTTAGACAAACAGGAAGAGAGCGTTCAGTTCTATATGCAATATATAGACAACGAACCGTACTCTTTTGCAGCATGGTATAACCTGGGTAACGCTTACCATAAGCTATCGCTCTTTGAAAAAGCTATAGATGCCTACGATTATGCAATTTTAATCAAAGAAAACTTTTCCTCAGCTTATTTTAACAAAGGAAATGCACTGGTACAGTTAGATAAATATTCAGAAGCTATAGAAGTTTACAAACAAACTTTTGAGTACGAACCGCCTAATGCTGATACCTATTGTGCCATTGGCGAATGCTATGAGAAGCTGGAGAAAATGGATGAAGCCCGTTCGTATTACAAGAAAGCGGTTAAAATGGATTCGAAATTAGCCGATGCCTGGTACGGTATTGGGGTAACTTTGGATTTCGAGGAACGTTTTTTCGAGTCGCTTCATTTTTATAAAAAAGCATTAAACCTTGATGATCAGAATCCTGATTTCTGGTTTGCTATCGCGGATGCAAATTATAAGCTGGGCAACCTGCCAGAATCAGAAACTGCTTATGAAAAAGTGGTAGAATTGAATCCTTTAGATGTAGAAGCCTGGTTAGATTACTCTTCTATTGTCTTCGAACAAAAGAACATCAAGAAATGTATCGAAATTATTGCAGAGGGGATAAAGAACAATCCCGACTCTGCAGAACTGTATTACAGGTTTGTAGCTTACCTTTTTGCTGATGGCCAATTTAACGAAGCACTGCTGCAATTGCAGAGCGCATTGGCCTCTGACCATAGCAAACACTACTTATTATTCGAATATTTACCCCAATTGCAAGATAACAAAGTGATAATTGATATTATTAACAAATTTCAAAATAAGGCTTGAAGATTTATATTCAATCAAAAGCATAGACTTTTGATTTTTTTTTTGAATTTTTGCAAAAGAATATGAATTACACACTAAAAAACATTCCTGATCGTCCGCAAAAGCCTCGAGAAAAAGGAATAACAATGGTGATGGATAAAGGTCTTAGCCTGCGCCAGGTAGAAGACTTTTTAGAAGTTTCCGGTACACATACAGATATAGTAAAATTAGGTTGGTCTACTTCCTATGTAACTCCTAATCTTAAAGAAAAATTAAAATTATACAGAGATGCCGGTATCCCGGTATATTTTGGAGGCACTTTATTTGAGGCCTTTATCATTAGAGACCAGTTTGATGATTACCGCCGTGTGCTGGATCAATACGGAATGGAATATGCTGAAGTCTCAGACGGATCTATAGAGATTGTACACGAAGAAAAACTAGAGTTTATTCGTCAGTTAAGCTCTCAGGTAACTGTAATATCTGAAGTCGGATCTAAAGACGCAACTAAAATATTTGCTCCTTATAAATGGATTCAGCTCATGAAAGCCGAGATTGAAGCCGGCTCCTGGAAGGTAATTGCCGAAGCCAGGGAAGGCGGAAACGTAGGTATTTACAGAGACTCGGGAGAAGTAAGACAAGGTTTAGTGGATGAAATTCTTACACAAATCCCGGAAGAAACCATTATTTGGGAAGCACCACAAAAAGCACAACAAGTTTGGTTTATAGAACTTATAGGTACTAATGTTAACTTAGGGAACATTGCCCCGGCAGAGGTTATTCCTTTAGAAACAATAAGATTAGGCCTTCGCGGAGACACATTCCATCATTTTTTGAATTTGAACAAATAGGAATCCCACATTATTGGGGTTGAGGGTATTGATGAAGAAATTTGGATTAATAGGATTTCCTTTAGGACATTCTTTCTCTGAAAAATATTTTACAGAGAAATTTGAGCAGCAACAGTTAACAGATCACGAATACAAGCTTTTTCCGCTTCAAAACTTAAGCGATTTTCCAAATCTTCTTAAAAATGAAGAGAACTTATGCGGGGTAAACGTTACTATTCCACATAAGATTGGTATTATGTATTATCTGGATGAGGTAGATGCGGCCGCAAAAGAAGTAGATGCCGTTAACTGTATAAAAATCACTCATCATCATGATGTGCAATCTCTGTTCTCGGGCGAAATCTGCACCATGAATGCTCAGAAACCACATCTTAAAGGATATAATACTGATGTTTATGGTTTCGAAAATTCCTTAAAACCTCTCTTAGAATCCTACCATAAAAAAGCCTTGATTTTGGGAAACGGTGGAGCGGCAAGGGCAGTGAAATATGTTCTTGAAAAACTTAAAATAGATTACAAATTTGTTTCAAGAAGACCTGGAGGCAAAGTAATTGGCTATAATGATCTTACTAAGCAAGTAATAGAAGATCATAAGATTATTATTAATACCAGTCCGGTGGGTACTTACCCTAATATAGAGGAAGCGCCACAAATCCCTTATGAATTTATAGGCTCTAAACACCTTTTTTACGATTTGGTATACAACCCTGCCGAAACTCTTTTCTTAAAGAAGGGAAAAGAAAAAGGGGCGAAAGTTAAAAATGGTTACGAAATGCTTGAACTCCAGGCAGAAAAATCATGGGAGATTTGGAATAGCTGATGGCGCATCATTAGAAGAAAATTATTATGAAGTATTGCTTATATCTTTCTTGTTTTCTTCTGGCCATTGTTTCCTGCAATAACGCTGATTATTCTCCAAAGCCTAATGGTTACTTCAGAATAGAATTTCCTGAAAAAGATTATCAGGTTTTCAACAGCAACCCTAATTTTGAATTTGAATTCCCTGCATATGCCAAGATGTATCGCGATAGCTCAAGAGAGGCTACACAAAACTGGTATAACCTTGCATTCCCGGCTTATAACGCAAGGTTGCACCTTAGTTATTTCCCTGTAAAATCTCAGCAAGAATTCTTTCAGCTTACCGAAGACTCCAGGAAACTGGCTTTTAAACATACAGTTAAGGCGACAGGAATTGATGAAGCGCTTATTAAAAACCCTAAAAATAAGGTTTACGGTATTTATTATACGATCACGGGAAATACCGCATCGTCGCTACAGTTTTACTTAACCGATAGCAGTAAGAACTACCTCAGAGGTGCATTATACTTTAACGAGAAGCCAAAGCAAGACTCTATACAACCTGTTGTAGATTTTATTCGGGAGGATATAGATAATTTGATAAGAACCCTGAAATGGAAAAAATAAAAACGCTATATTAATCGTTTTTAAAATTCTAAACTAAACCTTCAAACAAACAGCAATAAATGAGAAAAATACGCTTGTTAATTTTAATGTTGCTTGTAAGTTCCGTTGCTTCTGCACAGGGCTTATTTTCTTACATGAATCTTTCTACTGAGTTTTTTGATGCTTTAAATGCAGGAAAATTCGAAGAAGCAAAAGCTTTTTTTGATGAGAGTCTTAAGGATAAAGTAACCGCCCAGGCATTGGAGGGAGCATGGAAACAAATTCATGCCCAGTTAGGCGATTTCGAATCCGTAGACGGAGCACAAAACCGTTCTCAGGATGACTTTCAATCTGTTATTTTGGATTGCAGGTTTAAAAATGGTTCTCAGCCTTTCCAGTTTGTATTTAGTAATAATCAAAAATTATTGGGTTTTTTTATAGCCCCAAAAAATGCTGTTGCCAGCTATAAACTTCCGGCTTATGCCGATACTACTGCTTATACAGAAAAATTTATTACCATAAAATCTGGTAAATATGAATTACCGGGAGCTTTAACTTTACCTAAAACAGGAAGTAACTTCCCTGTAGTAGTTTTTGTTCATGGCTCTGGTCCTTCCGACATGGATGCAACAGTTGGTGCAAATAAACCTTTTAAAGATATTGCTATTGGTCTTGCAAATAAAGGGATTGCTTCGGTAAGGTATGTAAAAAGAACAACCCTATTCCCTGCGGAATTTCAAAAAACTTTTACATTGAAAGAAGAGGTAGAAGAAGATGCTATTGCTGCAATTAACTATGCAAAGACGATTCCCGAGGTAGAAAAAGGACAAATCTATCTTTTCGGGCACAGTCTTGGGGGTATGGTGGCTCCAAGGATAGCAACAGATAATAAAGATCTGAAAGGAATTATTCTTGCAGCTGCTCCGGCAAGGTCATTTTCTGACATTGCGATAGAACAGAACAATTACATGCTGTTACAAAGTAAAGATACCACTGCTGCTTCAAAAAAAGCTGTTCAAGATAATATCAGCCAATTAAAACGGGCCGCTACTATTAAAGCTGGAAGTTTACCTGCAGATTCAGTGGTGCTTAGTCTGCCTGCGTCTTACTGGAGTGATATCAACAGTCTTGATCCCTTAGGAATGGCTAAAAAACTTAAAAACAAAATACTGGTTATACAAGGAGGAAACGATTTCCAGGTATCAGTAACTGATTTTAATCTTTGGAAAAACGCCTTAAAGAATAAGAAGAATGTAAACCTTAAGCTTTATCCAATGCTTAACCATTTATTTAGCTTTGTTAGTGAAAAAGGAACCATTAGCCAGTACCAACAACCAGGAAACGTAGATGAAGTGGTGATTAATGATGTTGCTGACTGGATTAAATTATAGATATGATTACGGTAAACTCTTTTGTAAATAATCCGTACCAGGAAAACGCCTATGTTTTGGCAGACGAAACCGGTATTTGCGTAATTATTGACCCTGGAATGTATACTTCGGCAGAGCAAAATGAACTTGTTAATTTTATTTCTGCAAATAAACTTACACCCGAACTTTTACTGAATACCCATTGCCATATAGACCATGTGTTAGGGAACAAATTTGTTTTCGATAATTATGGATTAAAGCCCCGCTTTCACGCTGGAGAACTTCCTTTGCTGCAGGCCATCCCTTCCTATGCTCCTCAACAAGGCATCAGGTATGAAGTTTCGCCCGAACCGGAAGCATTTTTGCCTGAAAGCGGCAGCATCACATTTGGCAATTCTATTTTAGAGTTAATTTTTGCTCCCGGGCATTCTCCCGCTCATTTATGCTTTTACAATGAAGAAAGCAATATCCTGATTGGCGGGGACGTGTTATTTAACGGCAGTATTGGAAGAACAGATTTACCGGGCGGTAACTATGAAACCTTAATTTCAAGTATCAAAAATAATCTTTTTACACTTCCGGATAATACAATTGTTTATCCGGGACACGGGCCCGCCACAACTATTGGACACGAAAAACAATATAATCCCTTTTTTAACAGGTGAACGCCTCTTTTTACATAGCCAGGAGATATTTATTTTCTAAGAAGTCTACCAATGCCATAAACATCATTTCTGGTATATCTATGCTTGGTGTTTTTATTGGAAGCGCTGCGCTGATTATTATCCTGTCTGTTTTTAATGGTTTCGAAAGCCTGGTGCTGTCGATGTATAATAATTATTCACCAGATCTCAGAATCGAAGCATCAAAAGGGAAAACTTTCAACCCAAACAGCCAAGCCTTTCAGCAAATTAAATCAAATCCTTCCATTCTTTCTTATACCGAGGTTTTACAGGAAAAAGCTTTGTTACGATACGACAATCTGCAATTCATAGGTAAGGTTAAAGGCGTTGGACCAGAGTTTTTAAAAAATTCTCAACTAGATTCTTCTTTAGTAGAAGGAGAATTTATCCTGCAGGAAGGAGAAAACAATTATGCTGTTGTTGGTACTACTGTTCGTTACACCCTTGGCGTCAATATCAATAATCAATTTCGCAAAATCGAGCTGTACTCACCCATAAAAGGAAATAAAACAGGTTTCACTCCGGCTGATGAGTTTGTTTCGGAACATTTACATCCGGCAGGCGTTTTCCAGGCTCAGCAAGAAGATAACGATATCGTAATCATCCCCTTAGAAGTTGCAAGAAAATTACTGGGAGAGCCAGAAAATGTTACTGCTATAGAAATTTTTCTAAAACCAAACGCTGTTATTGATAAAGTTATGAATGACATTGAAAAAGAACTCGGCAAAAGCTTCCTGGTAAAAGATCGAATTCAGCAAAATGCATTGCTTTATAAAATACTGAACTCTGAAAAATGGGCAGTTTACCTCATTTTAACATTTGTACTCATTATTGCTATTTTTAATATTATTGGCTCTTTAACAATGCTGGTGATAGATAAAAGGAAAGATATTGCAATACTCAATAGCTTAGGCGCTCCAAAGAAGATGATCAGTAATATTTTTCTTTTAGAGGGCCTAATGATAGCCATGATTGGTTGCATTTTAGGATTAATAGTGGGCAGCGGATTTTGCTGGCTGCAATTAAAATATGGTTTAATTTCTATGGGGCAAGCCAACTTACTAATAGAAACCTACCCTGTGGAGATGAAAGCTGGTGATTTTTTATTGGTATCTATTACTGTACTGTGTATTGCATTTGTTGCTTCTTACATTAGCTCGGGTATCAGCATTAAAAGATTCGAAAAACTAAAAGACGATTTATAATACCCGCTTAAGACAATCAGGCTTGTTTTAACGTTATAAACAATATTCAAAGCTTCTGGCTTAAATTAGTGCTCTATTTCATGGATTATGCAACTTTTATAAAGAAGATTGATGATTTCATTAGGAAATACTACCTCAATAAACTTGTTAGAGGCAGTATCTGGCTGTGCGCCTTCTTTTTATTGAGCTTTATAATATTAGTTACAGCCGAATACTTTGGGTATTTTGGAATTGCACTAAAAACTTTCCTGTTTTATCTTTTTGTTATTATTCAGCTTATTCTTGCCTGGTTTTTAGTAGGTAGGTACCTTATCAAGTTCTTAAAGCTGGGTAAGGTGATCAATTACGAACAAGCATCTGTAATTATTGGCAATCATTTTCCTGAAGTGAAGGATAAGCTTACAAATACACTACAGCTACAAAAATCTCTACAGGATAATCCTGCTCAAAAAGAGCTCATTCTTGCCGGCATTAACCAGAAGGTATCGCAAATGCAGCCTGTTCCTTTTGTTTCTGCAATAAAAATAAGCGCAAACAAAAAACACTTGCGCTACGCTTTGTTTCCATTAAGCATCATTCTTTTATTGGCTATTACCGCCCCTTCTATATTAAAAGAGGGCACCGCAAGAATGATAAAGCACAATGAACAATTTGTTAGAAAAGCTCCTTTTAACTTCGAGATACTAAATAAAAATCTGAATGCTACCCAAGGTGAAGATTTCCTGATCAGGCTAAAACTTACCGGAAATGAGATTCCACAGGACATTTATATAGAAGACGGGAATAATAGCTTTAAGCTAAAAAAAGATGATATTATCAATTTCAATTACTTATTTAAAAACCTTCAGGAAAATAAAACCTTCAGGTTTAAGGCTGGCGAATTTTATTCTGATGAATACCAGATTAAAGTGAGTAAAAAACCTGCTTTATTAAATTTTAAGGTTCAATTACTTTATCCGGCCTATCTAAAGAAAAATAATGAGCAATTAGAAAATCCTGGAGATCTTACCGTACCACAGGGAACAACTATTCGCTGGGCATTTGTTACTGAAAACACCCATGAGTTAGCCTTCGAATATCTATCAAAAAAATATACACTGCAAAAAAAACAGGAAAACCATTTTTATCATCAAATAAGAGCTATTGAAACCGGGCCTTATACCTTACAGCCTAAAAATAATTATAATGAAGAAACTGCTTTAAGCTACCAGCTCAATGTAATTCCAGATGCTTATCCGCAAATAGTTATTGAAGAAAAGCCAGATTTGGCCAATACACAGGTCTTATATTTTATTGGGAAAGCTACTGACGATTATGGGGTTTCGAAAGTCAATTTCCACTTCAAAATCTCTACATCTCCTGATGTTAAAAGGCAAGGAAAAGCTTTTAAAGCTCCTGTTAAAGTTAATGCCAATAGCCTGGTTAATTTTTTCTATTTCTGGAATTTAAATAAATCGGGAATTTTACCTGGTGAAGAGATTACCTATTATTTTGAAGCGATAGACAATGATGGAGTAAATGGCCCGAAATCTTCTTTTTCTGATAAAAAGGTTTACTCCTTAGCGACTAAAGAAGAACGCCTGCAAAAAGTTGAAGAGGGGAATGTTTCTGTTCAACAAAAAATACAGTCGGCTACACGACAAGCTCAAAAAATACAGGAAGAAGCAAGGAAGTTAAATCAGGAGTCTTTAAACACAAATTCTTTAGATTATGAACAAAAGAAACAGGCAGAACAATTGTTCGAAAAACAAAAGAAACTGGAAGATTTGCTGAAGGAGATTAGTAAGGAAAGCAAACAAAATTTATTGGAGAAGAAACAATTAGAGACAGATAAAAACCTGATAGAGAAGCAACAGCAAATTCAAGATTTATTCGATCATGTGCTGGATGAAAAAACGAAAGATTTGCTCAAAAACTTACAAAAATTAATGGATGAGAAGAATCAAAATTCCCCTCCAAATGATTTTAAACAAACCCAGGCAGATAATAAAAACCTGGAGAAAGAGTTAAAGAGAATTCTGGAGTTATATAAGAAACTAGACGTGGAGCAAAAGATTAAGCAGAGTATAAGTGATCTGAAAGAGCTTTCTAAAAAACAACAGGAAAATATGAATGAGAATAGCCTGAAAACTCAGGAAGAAATCAATAAAAAGTTCTCAGATATTAAATCAGATCTTAATGAGGCTGAGAAAAAAGATCAGGCCCTTGAAAATCCAGATGGCTTTAAGAGTCCGGAAGAAATGAAGAAAGCGATTGATGAAAAGCTAAAAGAATCGAGTCAAAATCTCCAGAATAACAATAAAAGCAAAGCTAAGGAGGCTCAGAAAAATGCAGCTGAAAAAATGCAAGAGATGGCTGATGCCTTAGAAAAAATGCAAGAGCAAGGAGAAGAGGAGCAAAATACAATAGATGAGCGTGGATTGAGGCAAATTCTGCAAAACCTTTTAAAATCTTCATTTAATCAGGAAAAACTCCTGCTAGAGATGAGAACAACTGATATTAATGATCCCAGATTTAAAGATATTGGCCAAAAGCAAAGAGATATCAAAGATAATTTAAAGCTGGTTGAAGACAGCTTATATAGCTTGAGCAAACGTGTTCCTCAAATTGCATCCACAGTAAACAAAGAAATATCACAAATCAATCAGCAAATAACCATTGCGCTGGAAAATATTACGAGCAGAAAAAAAGCAGAAGCGAACAGAAATCAACAATATGCATTAACTGCTATAAATAATCTTTCATTAATGCTTAGCGAAGCATTACAACAGCTTCAGGATGCAATGAAAAATGCAAAAGCTGGAGGAAAAGGCAAACCACAGCCTGGTATGGCTCAACTCACTAAAATGCAGGAGCAGCTCAACAAAAATATGCAGAAAGCAAAAGAGCAAATGCAGCAAGAGAGAATGCAACCTGGAGGGAAAACTGGGAAAAACGGCAAAGGAATGAGCAAAGAGTTTTCAGAAATGGCTCAGCAGCAGCAAATGATTAGGCAGGCTTTACAGGAACTTAATCAGAAATTCAATAAAGACGGGAAAGGAAAGTTAGGAGATTTGGAAAAAATAATGAAAGAAATGGAACAAACTGAGACCGACCTCGTAAACAAACGTATTACACAAGAATCTCTGATAAGACAACAGGATATTTCAACCAAATTGTTGGAAGCAGAAAAAGCAGAACGCGAGCGGGAATTAGATACGCAAAAAGAAAGTCGTTTAGGTAAAGAATTTGCACCTAATTACGATTTAGTATTGAAAGAATTTCAAAAAATAAAAGATAGAGATGTTGAGATGCTAAAAACAGTGCCTCCAACGTTAAATAATTTTTATAAATCAAAAATTAGTGATTACTTTAAAAAATTAAATACAGAGAAATAATATGCGTTTAGAACAGATAACAGATAACGGCCTTTATTCTCTTCAATTACCATCTAACGGAAATAGTATTGCTGTAGTAGAAAACTTTGTTGATGACCTTAGGGTTACTTTAGCAATTGGCGATGATGTATACGCCAACTTAATGACTTGTTTAAACGAGGCCGTTACCAATGCGGTATTTCACGGAAATAAGCAGGACCCAGAAAAATTGGTTTTTTTGAACCTGGAGGTGATCAATCATAAAAGATTAATATTTACCATTGCTGATGAAGGGCCAGGTTTCGACTTTAACAGCCTTCCAGATCCTACCTCACCGGAGAACTTAGAGAATTTAAGCGGCAGAGGTGTTTTTATTATGAAACAACTTGCTGATCAATGCATTTTTAATACTTTAGGAAACGAAGTAGAACTGCATTTTAAAATCTAATTTCCATCTTTGCATTTCAATAGCAAAGATGGAATGAAAAAACTACCAATTAACTTTTTCCAGGAGGATACCGTTTTTATCTTAAAAGACAAAAACGGGGTTAGAACATGGATTAACGAAACCATAACTGCAGAAGGATATATCCTTTCCGAGCTTAATTTTATTTTTTGTTCTGATTCTTACCTGCTTGAAATTAACAAGCAATACCTTAACCACGATACATTTACTGATATTATTACTTTCGATAACTCTGAAGAGGAAGGGATTATTTTTGGAGATATATTTATTAGTATAGATCGTATAAAAGAAAATGCAAAAACTTTTAATGTTACTTTAAAAGATGAGCTTCACCGCGTAATTATTCATGGCACACTTCACCTTTTAGGCTATCCTGATAAGAAGAAGGAAGAGAAGGTATTAATGACAGAGAAAGAAGATTTCTACCTTGCTGCCAGAAAATTCTAACACCCACTAAAACCCTAACCAATGTAATTATGATAGCAGAATTGTTTAGATGGGTTAGCTAGTTTAGATTATTATTTTCTTTCATCCTCACCTCTCCCATTCCATTTTTTTCATAAACAGCTAAATAATTATTTTCAAATTGTTTAGGAAAAAAGGGTTCGGTTAGGCTTACAGATAATGGAAAAGGTTTGTTTGCATCAAAAAAATAAATCATAGTCCTCCCATATTTGGTATGAGGCATAAAATTTCCATAAACTTCCATCTCTTTCAGATCTAACCTATCTACAGTAACTATATAAGATCTCATCACCGGACCAGCATTTTGCTCATTTCTGGTAAAAGAAATTTCCTTGAACTTGGTATTCAATTGTTCTGTTCCGGGCTGGGAAAGGCTGTTAATTACAATAATTGCTACTAGTATGATCCCAAGAATTAAAAAGATTGATTTACGACTTAGAGTTTTCATTCATCGGTACTTCTATTAATAAAATTTTTGCATCATTATTAGCTTCTATTTTAAATGATGATGTTTCATACAGCCCAATCGCATCTCGCCGTCTTAAAATCTCATCAGCAACAGCTATAACGCCCTCTAAGAGAAAAACGTAAACACCATTGCCGTTTTGATGCAATTGGTATTCGATCTCCTTACCGGCCTCCAAATTACTTAAAGAAAACCAGGCATCTTGGTTAATCCAGATTGCTTTTTCATCATTTCTATCAGGAGAAACAACTGTTAAAAATTGATTTAATTTTTCTTCTTCGGAAAAGGTTTTCTGATCATATCTCGGTATAATATTTTTTTCTTTAGGAAAAACCCAAATCTGCAAAAATTTTACAGGATCCGTTGAACTTTCATTATATTCTGAATGTTTTATTCCTGTTCCCGCACTCATAATCTGCACATCTCCCGTCCGGATAACGGCATCATTTCCCATACTGTCTTTGTGTTTTAAAGATCCTGAAAGCGGAATACTTACAATTTCCATATTATCATGACCATGAGTGCCAAAGCCCATAGATTTTTCTACAAAATCATCATTCAACACCCTCAGCAACCCAAAATTCATTTTATCCTGATCGTAGAATTGTCCAAAACTAAAAGAATGGAAACTTTTTAACCAATCTAAATTATTATAGCCTCGGTCTCCCGCTTTATGAATTATCTTTTTCATTTTTAAATTATTTACGAGCCAGGGTGCTAACTCCGATATCTCTATTGTTATTTTTTTATAATAATATTACGTGTTTAAACATACAATATCTATTCCATTAATACAAATGCTTACTTTTGCAAATTAAATAAGTTGTAAAATGAGCAAAAGAGCAATTTTACTTGGAGCAAGTGGCCTTATTGGCAGTAATCTATTAGAACTGCTATTAGCCAATGATGAATTTTCTACTGTAACAATTCTTGTACGAAGGCCATTGGGAATAAAGAGTCCAAAACTGATAGAAATCGTTACTGACTTTTCTGATCTTACTACATTAAAAGAAATAATAACGGGAGATATCGTTTTTTCTTGCCTGGGGAGTACAAAAAGTAAAACTCCGGATTTAAGTGAGTATAGAAGAATAGATCATGATATCCCGGTTCAAATAGCAGAATATGCATCCGAAAATAATATTGAACAGTTTCATCTAATTTCTTCATTAGGAGCAAATCCTAAAGCTTCTAACTTCTATTCAAAAATGAAGGGAGAAACTGAAGAAGATATCAAAAAAACTGGAATTCCTTCTATTTATATTTATCAGCCTTCTCTGTTAAGAGGAAAAAGAAAAGAAAAAAGGTTTTTTGAGCAATTAGCATTGCAAGTAACAAAAGTAATTGATCCATTATTAATAGGATCTTTAAAGAAATATAGAAGTATAGAGATTGAAAAAATAGCTCAGGCAATGGTTAATCAATCACTCAAACATCAAAAAGGTATTTTTACCTATCAGTCAGATCAAATAAAAGAATTAGTGTGAGTATAGTATCAGCAGAACAATTAGGCCATGCGTTTAACGACAATTGGTTATTTAAAAATTTAACCTTTGGCATTCATCAAGGCCAGAGAGTTGCCCTTGTAGGAGTTAACGGAGCAGGAAAATCAACACTTTTAAAATTATTAGCGGAGAAAATCAAGCCCATTGAAGGTAAAGTAGTGAAAGCCAAAGATATCAAATTTGGCTATTTAGAGCAGGATCCTAAATTTTCTGCAGAACAAACTATCAGCGATTATATCTTTAGTTTAGACAACCGCCAGCAACAAATTATAAAAGAATATGAAGAGTTGCTTGAAGAAGAAAACCCTGATGTTGACACTATAAACAGGTTAACAGAAGAACTAAGTAACTTAAACGCCTGGGAATACGAACATCAAATAAAAACGATTCTGGGAAGGTTAGGAATTCATGATCTTCATAAGAAAATCAGTACCCTATCCGGAGGCCAGAAAAAAAGATTAAGTCTGGCTAAACTTTTAATAGATGAACCTGATGTATATGTTTTAGACGAACCTACAAACCACCTGGATATTGACACCATTGAATGGTTAGAAAGTTTTTTAAATACCGGGGGTAAAACCATTTTAATGGTTACTCACGACAGATATTTCCTGGATAATGTTTGTAATGAAATCATAGAATTAGACAATGGGAACTCCTTTACTTATAAAGGAAAATATGCTTATTATCTAGAGAAAAAAGCAGAGAAAGATGCTTCCGATCAATCAACTTTAGCAAAAAACAGAAATTTACTAAAGAAGGAATTAGAATGGATGCGAAGAATGCCACAGGCAAGAGGCACCAAATCTAAATCAAGAATAGATGCTTTTTACGATTTAGAAGAACGTTCTAAAGGCAATGGTGCAAAGGAGCAGGTTAAATTGGATGTTAAAATTAGCAGACAAGGAAATCAGATTTTAGAAATTCACGGAGTAAGCAAATCTTTTGAAGGTCATCAAGTTTTAAATAATTTTTCTTACACCTTTAAAAAAGGAGACAAGATTGGTTTAACCGGTAAGAACGGAACAGGAAAAACCACCTTATTAAATATTATTACCGGTGAATCTACACCAGATAGCGGACATGTTAAAAAAGGAGAGACTACTGTTTTTGGTTATTATCACCAATCGGGATTATCATTTATCGAAAGCGAAAGGGTAATTGACGTAGTTAAAAATATAGCCGAATATATTACTCTTGCCGATGGAAGCGTTATAACTGCGTCACAATTATTAACGTTGTTTTTATTTCCCCCAAAAAAACAACATGGTTTTGTAAGCTTATTAAGCGGGGGAGAAAAAAAGAGACTTCATTTAATGAAAGTGCT